>CAJCIQ010000171.1 GCA_903970475.1 Beijerinckiaceae bacterium | reverse complement strand
TGGTTATTAGCTCAAAAATTATATTTTTGCACCCAGTAACTAAATTTTACTACCATGTCAGACATTGCAACAAGAGTAAAGAAAATCATTGTTGACAAATTAGGTGTTGATGAAGCAGAGGTCAATCCGGAAGCGTCTTTTACAAACGATCTGGGTGCCGATTCATTGGATACCGTGGAATTAATCATGGAATTCGAAAAAGAATTCAATATCTCCATTCCCGACGAACAAGCTGAAACCATCACTACTGTAGGCCAGGCAATTGCTTATTTGGAAGAACACGCCAAATAATTTCTAACCCAACTACACACGCGCGCGGAGACCAAATTTCCGGCTTGCATATATGGAATTAAAAAGAGTAGTTGTTACTGGAATGGGCGCCCTGACCCCACTGGGCAATAACGTACCTGATTTTTGGAACGCATTGGTGGGTGGTGTATCGGGCGCCGATTTCATTAAGTCCTTCGATGTTTCAAAGTTCAAGACCAAGTTTGGCTGCGAATTAAAAAACTTTGATCCTGTAGATTTCCTGGATAAAAAGGAAGCCCGTAAACTGGATAGGTTTACCCAGACTGCGTTGGTTGCCAGCGACCAAGCGGTTCAGGATGCAGGTATCTCGAAGGAAAACGTGGACCCTGATCGGGTAGGTGTCATTTTTGCAAGTGGGATTGGGGGGTTAATCACTTTTCAGAACGAAGTCATGGACTTTGCTAAAGGTGATGGTACCCCCCGGTTTAACCCCTTCTTTATTCCCAAGATGATTCTGGATATAGCCGCAGGGCATATATCTATGAGGCACGGCTTCCGCGGACCTAATTTCGCGGTGGTATCCGCTTGTGCATCTTCTACCAACGCCATTATTTCCGCTGCTACGGAAATTAAGCTGGGTAGAGCAGACATTATCTTGACTGGAGGAAGCGAAAGCGTGATCAGCGAAGCTGGAGTAGGTGGATTTAATGCCATGAAAGCCCTTAGTGAGCGCAATGACGACCCCAAAACTGCTTCTCGCCCATTTGATAAAGACCGCGATGGTTTTGTCATGGGTGAAGGAGCCGGTGTACTGATTCTGGAAGAGTTAGAACATGCAAAAGCAAGGGGCGCAAAAATTTATTGCGAAATTGCCGGAGGTGGAGCTAGTGCGGATGCCTACCATATTACCGCCCCTCATCCGGAAGGCCTGGGTGCAAAAAATGTCATGATTGCAGCCCTTAGGGATGCAGGCATGGCGCTCACCGATATTGACTACATCAATGTGCATGGAACCTCCACTCCTCTGGGAGACCTGGCGGAAACCAAAGCCATTCAGGAAGTATTCGGAGACCATGCCTATAACCTCAACATCAGTTCTACAAAGTCCATGACCGGCCACTTGTTAGGAGCTGCCGGGGTCATTGAGGCCATAGCCTGTATTATGGCCGTACAAACGGATATCATTCCTCCAACCATTAATCACTTTACGGATGACCCTGAACTGGATCCAAAATTGAATTTTACATTCAACAAGGCTCAAAAGCGTTCAGTGAATGCTGCATTAAGCAATACCTTTGGATTTGGAGGACATAATGCGTCCGTGATTGTCAAAAAATTCGTAGATTAACGTGTGAACTTTTTTCTACTACGTTACATATCTCCCGCCAAGTCCGCTTTTGAAAAGAATCTGCGCAATGTATTGGGGTTCACTCCCCAACATCTTGCCTTATATAAGACGGCCTTGAGCCACCGCTCGATTAAGGAAGGTAGCGATCAAAACAACGAACGCCTGGAATTCCTGGGGGATGCTGTATTGAGTACAGTCGTAGGAGATTTCCTGTTTAAGAAATATCCATACAAAGGCGAGGGTTTCCTTACGGAAATGCGCTCTAAAATGGTGAATAGATCTATTCTCAACGAGGTGGCGTTGAAGATGGGGCTAAAGAGAATCACCCTCTACAATAAGCACGATAACTCCCTGAAGATTTCCCAAATCTTCGGCAATACATTGGAAGCCCTGATTGGCGCTATCTATCTGGACCTTGGTTACCGCAGGACGAAGAAATGGATCATGAAACGGGTTATTCTCCCCTACTTTTTCCTGGATGAATTAGAGAACCTGGAAATCAACCATAAGAATAAATTGTATGGTTGGGCCTCTAAGAATGGAAAGGTCCTGGAATTCGAAACCCTGGATGAACGTTTCGAGAACGGACGTCGCTTATTTACCGTTGCAGCTGTCGTGGATGGGGAAGTCATCTCGGAGGGCAAAGGGTATAATAAAAAGGATGCCTCTCAGATTGCAGCCCAACAGGCGGTGGAGAAATTAGGACTCGCCGATAAGGTAGAGTAAATCCAGGCCTCCCGTCCCTGCGTTTCCGGACTTCTCGCCTCATTCGAAATCCAACAAATCTTTTGGTGGTACATCCAATCCTTCTGCCAACTTCCGTAGTGTGGTAATGGTCAGGTTTGCTTTGTTGTGTACCATCTTATTGATCTTTCCCAGGCTGATGCCACTCAGGGTTGCTAGTTTGCGTTGACTCATCCCCTTTTTTTCCATGATGCTCACCAGGTGTTTCGTAAATTTTCCTAACCATATTGCGTCTATTTCCTCCATACTACCAATTTGTTGGAAGGTTAAACTTTTTTATAAAATGAGTGTACCTAGATGTGGGTACATTTCTATATTCTCCTTACCTTAAGGGCATGAATAGGGTAATACATTTAATGGAAGAAGGAGGTGGTCCCATTCACCTTAAAAGAATGGAGAGAGATAATCCCAGCGCGGTACTGGAGGGATTCTTCGGTACCTATACCTTGGGTGAGTGCAGGGAGATTTTCTGGGACATTGTTTCCAGAAGCCTTTGTTGCACAGACGAGGAATTAGGGTCGCATGGAAGAAAGGAGATCCTGGGATATTATGAGGAGGCTGAAAGATTGATAGAAGCAGCCTTTTTGCTATTTAAAGGGCAGACTACACATAGGGAGATGGAAGAATGACGCTCAGATCTGGTCCACCCTTACCCATTTCATACCAGCTGCAATGGCCGCTTGTACGCCTGGTTCCCCGTCTTCAAAAACCATGCAGCGGGCGGGGTCTACGCCTAAGGCATTGGCTGCAGCCAGGAAGGGATCGGCATAGGGTTTACCATGGGTTGTTTCTCCGGCGCAAACCATTACTTCTACCAAGGGAAGTACGCCCAATACAGTAAGGGTTCTGGTCACGGTTGCCCTCCTGCCTCCGGAAACGACGCCTATGCGTACTTTACCTGCATGGTCAATGAGGTGTTGGAGTACGAAACCCACTGGTTTGGTCTGGTCAATATACTTGTCGTAAAACAATTGGGATTTGCGGGTGGCAAATTGAGTGGGATCAAATTCAACCTGATAACGCTTGCCGATCTCCTGGCAAACCTGGACCGTTGGCCAGCCCGCCAGTTCATCTATGATAGCGCCGTCCAGGTCTATGCCATAGGACTGGGCAATTTCCACATAGGCTGCGGTATGGGCTTTCATATTGTCGGCAAGGGTGCCGTCACAATCATATAAAAAAGCCTGAAAGTCGCCTTGGGTCAAAGCCGTTAGCTTATCATATTGGATATCGGTTGCGCTCATACTATGCGGTTGCAGGCGCAAAGATACGAACATTTCCGTCTGTGCCGGGCGGTTACTCAGGCTCTTCAACCTGGGAGTCTTCCAGATTTTCCAAGATCAGGTTGGCCAGGGATTGGGGTGCTATTTGCAATAGTTTGGCCAGGTGTAAGGCCTCGTCGAAGGTGAGGCTACCCGGATACTGGACCCTTTTGGCAAAGCGGCCATAATTAATACCCAGATCCTTAGACACGACTGATTTAGGAACAATATTGAAGATCTCCGCAAAGGAGTTCAACTCGCCGGCAGTCCAAACACTATTGACGTATTTATATCTGGGATCTGATCTGGGCATGCCGCAAAAATATGCGTATTTATAATATTGTATAGTCTTATATGAAACAATAAATAAAAAAAGACAATGAAGCCTTTTATTATTATAAATAATGTAATAATTATGTTGTTATTTGATATATTTTAATTCAAATATAGCAGATACAGGGGATTCGTCCCCATAGCAGAAAGGATGTTCTGATATAGACCATCCAGTGCTTTGGCATCTTTTATTTTTTGAGGTTTTCCTCTTTGTTTTCTGAAAAAACTCATTTCTTGTTCTACCCATGCTGTTATTGGCTGGGCGCAAACTACAAGTTCTGTTTCCGAATGGGTTTCAAGGTCCTTCAATATTTGAGTCAGGGCTTGTTGTACCGTCGGATTTTTAATGAGGGTCCTTAATTGGGATATATCGTAGGGTGGCACTGAAGTATATTCATGAATCCAGGAACAGAGCAACAAATTATACATGATAGCATAAATGGATCCCAAAGGGGCCAGGGACCCTCCAAAAGAAGTGCGATGAATTTTCTGGGCAATGCAATAGTATCGCTGTATACATACTTTGGGTGAAAAATAAACAGGGATGGCCCCTTTCAAGGCTTTGGAAAAATAGGTTTTATTCAGGTATACCTCTTCAGAACCCAGCCATTCAAAAATGCTGGAGTCGGAAATCCAAACAGCTATAAGGGCTTTTCTAAGGTCCAAACCATATATCTCCACTTTTTCATCATTTACCTGGTAATACTGGTCCACCGGAGCCACAATACAAAGCTGCTTATCCAGGGGGCGGGTAAAAATAAACCGGACATGATGTGTATAATCACTGGGAGGCCCCGTTTGCTTTCTGCATTTGTATTCACAGGCATATAAGATATGAATCCCCAATTTTCTCTCCAGGCTTTTGAGTGCCTCCACTATTTTCTCGCGCATATCTTTTTTTGCTGCAAAATAGAGATGGCATTGGGTAGGGTGTTTGGTAGGGAGCCTTAAAATTGGTTAGAATACCTATTTATTGCTTTACATCTGATGATTAGTCCGTGGATTCCAGGAGAGACTCTAAGGGTTTTCCGGGATGGCTTGACCGGTCGCGCAAGCGGGGTCTCAGGCTTTCTCAGAAATGATCAACCGAAGGGCGCAGGTGAAAGTTGGTTGGGTTCTGAAGTGCCCGTACAGCTCATCCCATTTTCCCGAAGCCAGGTCATCGGCCAAGCGCTTAACAAGGATTTCCTGTTGTTCCACTGGTATGTAGCCCCAAGCAGATTGTGCCGCCCTTACCTTTTTATCCAGGAAGGCCTCAGGTCTTCCATAAAAGGCCTCCTGAAACCCATCCACGCAGTCTAAGGGAATAGGTACAGATAAGACCCGGCATTGACCGCCTAAAAGCTGGGTAATGGTTGCGATGGTAGGATACCGGCCTCGTTCCACTTCTATTACTTCCCTGAAATATTGAGCGTTCCAAAAATTATCCAAAGCATCGGGGTCAAAGGTCATGATGATCACCCTTTTCCTGGAAACCCTTTTCATTTCTGAAAAGCCTTGGGGCATGTTGGTCCAGTGATGGATGGTGACCATGGCCATGGCTGCATCAACGGCGTCGTCGTCCAAGGGAATACTTTCTGCCAATCCCCTTATGGCGGGCTTTCCAACAGGGCGCTGGGCACGCATGGACGCAGAGGGTTCTAAGGCTATTACATACCGGTCGGATGGTTCATAAGAACCGGCGCCTGCACCTACGTTAACGATGCTTTGGGCGTCCCCTAAAGCTTCATGTACATGGGCGGCTATTCGGGGATCTGTTCTGCGGTGGCCGGCATATTGATTTTCGGGGGTATCGTAGTTGAAGGGCTTATAGGTCATGGCCCAATAAATATACAAAAAACCCGCCGGGCCGACCGGCGGGTTGTTATAAGTTACCGGGTTACCCGTTGAGGTTCAATGTGGCTACGCGACGTGCAATGGTGTTACGCGTTGATCCATTGGTCAACGGTCAGCACATCGGCTTGCCTGGGGAATATTTTGTCTACCAGGAGCTGATGTACCTCCGGATCGTGGTCTCCACAGCAATCAGAAAGTACGGTCAGGCGGAAGTCTTTGTCTGCGGCTTCGCGCAAAGTGGAAAGAACAACACCGCTGGTTACGATACCCGTCAATACGAGGTGCCGCGTTTCATAGGCGCTCAGTACTACTGCGAGGTCGCTGCCCGCAAAGGCGCTGAACCTGCGTTTGGTAACGGTAACTTCACCTTCATTCGGTGCCAGGGCGGGTTCAATTTTCATGAACTCTTCCATGGGCACACCGGCAAACCTTTCTTTGGCTGCAGCAAAGGTTTTGTTGTTCAAGCTGATTTCTGGTAAACCTTTCCTGAAACCAACCACTACATAAATAACCGGAATATTATTAGCGCGAGCAGCGGCTATGGCCTTTGCGTTATTGCTGATTAGCTCCTGATGATTGGAAAGGCTGGGCAACATGGCGGCCTGCATGTCCATAACCAAAAGTGCGGTGTTTTGCGTGTATTTTTCCATGCTGTGAATTTTTTGCGAAGTTGGCTAATTTCCACGGATCACCTTGTGAAGTTCGTCACAAAATTATCGAGCGGAAGCTGACCTTATTCGGCTTAGGGTTTCCCGGGTCACGCCCAGGTAGGAGGAAAGCTGGGATAATGATAGACGCTGGAGGAGGTGAGGCTTGTGTCGTTCAATATATTCATAGCGCTGGGTCGGCGTACTGATTTTATAGAGGTTGCTGTACTCTTCTGAGCTGAGTAGCAATTGCATAGCCAGCCTTCTAAGCAGCAGGCCGATGGCCTCTTTTTCAAAATAAAGGGGTTTCATTTTTTCCCTGTCGAATATCCATACCCTGGACTTTTCTCCCGCCTCTATAATGAAATGGGAAGGTTTTTCGTTTTTGAGGCTTTTAAAGTTAGTGGTGAAATCCCCCTCGAAGCTGAACTGAAGATTGATCTCCACGCCATCCTTATTGTAATAGGTCCGCAGGTACCCTTTTTCTACAAAGAAATAGGCCCGGCAAATGTCTCCTTCGTTGAGCAAACGTTCTCCCCGCTTAAATTCTTTTGGCGTAGCCGTGCCTTTCAACAGAGCCCATTCTTCATCGGAAAGGTCTCCGATTTTAGCAAGGGATTGACGTAGTATGGATGGTGCCATCGGTCGTAAAAATAGGCCAATTATCTGGTCAGCACCCCATAAAATTCATTTACCTCTTCCAGTAAGGGGGGGATTACCAGGTGAACCTGAGCCAGGTAACCAGGAATGTTATGGACCTCGGTAGGCTGGTCTGCGCTGATCTCCATTTGCTGAAGCAGGGAAGCCAAGGCTTCGGCCCCGATGAAGCGGGAGGAGCCTTTTAGCTTGTGGGCAACGAACTTAATTTGGGAAAAATCCTGCTCCCTTATGGCGGCATCCAGTTCGCCCAAGTATATGGGAATGCATTTGATGAATTCTTTGATCACTTCTGCCATCAATTCGGTGTCATCGGCAGCAATATCCTGTATCACGATAGGGCTGAAGTGTTTATAATTCGGCCATTCCATTTTCATGCGTTTCAAAAATTTGTCTTTGCCACTTTTCCAGCTTATCGGCTATGTCCTGGATTTTATAAGGCTTACTGATATAGTCATCCATACCTGCTGCCAGTACTATATCCCTGTCATCGGAAAGGGCGTTGGCAGTGGTAGCAATGATAATGGGTCTTTGACCCCTGGGGTAGGTATCCAGAATAATCCTGGTCGCTTCCAATCCATCCATCTCCGGCATCATGACGTCCATAAAGATGAGGTGGTATTGTTTACGGGCCATGGCGTTCAAGGCCTCTCTTCCATTGTTTGCAAGATCGGGCGTATATCCCAGTTTTTGCAGGGAACGGCTCAATAATTTTTGATTGATGGGAATGTCTTCCGCTATCAGGATATGTAAGGGGATATGGTCTGTTTTCCTAACATCAGGTTCGGTGCTGGTGGGAGCAGCCTTTACCCGTTTGGTCAGGACTTCCTGAATGGTCCTGTAGATTTGAGCGTGCTTGATGGGCTTATTTTGCACGGCCGCAAACAGCCCGGTGGTGTTGGCATGAGACCTGGATAAACCTCCGGAGGAGGTAAACAGGACAAGGGGTAAATGCGGATAGGTTCCTTTTATCAATTGACCTACTTCCACTCCATCCTTGTCCGGCATAACCATGTCCAGAATGGCCAGGTCAAAGCTTGTCGATTTCAATACTTTCAGTGCGTCTGCATAATTATTAAAGACCTGTGCCTCCATCCCCCACATCTCGCATTGGCTTTTGAGGATCCTCAGGTTGGTGGTATTGTCGTCTATGACCAGTACCCGCTTACCCTTCAGGTCTTCCAGGTCTGGAGAAGCCTTCGGTTCGAATTGCTTTATTTTCCGATTGGCGTGTACTTTTACCTGAAAAATAAAACTGGAGCCTTGGCCCAGGGTGCTTTCGACGCGTATGTCTCCGCCCATCAGTCTGACCAGCCTTTGACAGATAGCCAGCCCCAATCCGGTACCACCGAATTTTCGGGTAGTAGAGGAGTCTACCTGGGAGAAGCTTTCAAACAATTTATAAAACTTGTTTTCTGGTATGCCCAGCCCCGTGTCCTTAACGGAAAACTCCAAGGTATATTCCCCTTCCGCATCGAGTCCTTTATTGATCACGTGAATGAAGATCTCCCCATTTGAGGTGAACTTGATCCCATTGGAGACCAGGTTGATCAGCACCTGCCTGAGCCGGGTGATGTCTCCATTGATCTCTGCGGGCACGTCAGGTTCTACGAAATAAAGCAAATCCAACCCTTTTTCATTGGCCTTGACGCTAAGAAGGTCATAGGTTTCTTCAATGACAGTATTGACGAAAAAGGGTAATTCTTCCAACTCCATTTTACCCGATTCGATCTTGGAGAAATCAAGAATGTCGTTGATGATGGATACCAGGGATTCTCCGCTTATACGGATGATGTCTACGTACTCCTTTTGTTCTTCGTCGAGTTTCGTATGTGACAATAAAGAAGTCATGCCTATGACCCCATTCATGGGTGTTCGTATCTCATGGCTCATGTTGGCCAGAAAATCGGACTTTGCTTTGTTCTGTTCATCGGCTAACTTTCTTTTCTCCTCCAGCTCTGCATTCAACTCGTTTAACTGAACCGTCGCCAGGTGATGGAAAGTATCGTCTGTAAATACCCATAAGCGGCCTTTGGTTTGTGCAGACTGCAAGGGAGAACAGGATACGCTCAGTACGGTATGAACCGGGTCTCCGAAAATCCATTTCCACCCCCTGATGCTTTGGCCAGGCGTACTGAAAAAACGGGCTCCTTCTTTAGCGATATCTTCTTTATTGACGGCCATATTCCTTAAGGACTGCATGGCTGTGGAAATCGCCGTGGGATGATTTTCTCCACTTTCCAGGGTGAGTATCCTGGCCGCGTTACTATTGAGCCATCCATTCTTTCCGGCCTCATCAATAAAGACAACCCCCTGGGGGATGGTCTCTAAAATGGTATTGAAACGGGCCTTCAGTTCATCGATGATATAATAACTCTGCACCAGGTAGGTCACTTCCTTCAAGCCCGTCCAGGCAACATTGAGAAACCCGAGAAACCCCGGATCTTCTGCCAGGGTACCCTTGGGTAATAGCTGTATGCCTCCACAAAAGCCGTTTTCATAAATGGGAAGGAAAAACATGCCATCTTCCCAAATGATTCTGTCGCCCAAGGCCCAGGTCCTGAGTTTTTCCGGTTGGAGGGGGGACGTCAGGAAGGACTCCTCGGTTCTGTACCAAACTTTGGCTGTTACCTTATCTTCTAACCGGATCAGGGCGGCTGCATGTGCATGGGCGTATTTAATAAATAGTTCCATGCTCCTGGCATATATATGCGCAAAATCTTTATCCTTTTTCAAGGGATGAAGACCTAGTAAAAAGTCTAGCGCGTCTCTTGTCCAATTAATGTTTTCCAAGTATTATATCAATTGTTTCAATGCATTCACTAATTCCTGGGGAGCGCTGATATGCGGAAAATGTCCAGTTGCATTAATGATTTGCAGGGTACTGTTCTGAATATGCTCATGGAGATAATCCGCTACTTCCCCTGGAACAGCCAGGTCTTCCTTGGTATGGATGAGTGCTGTTTCTTTGGTTAATTTGGCTAATGAGGAGCGATAGTCTGATTGAAAGATGACCCTCAGCACTGATTGGGCTATATCCGGACGGATTTCTGCCAGTGACTTGGCAAAGTTTTCCGCCAGGTGGGGTTTATCCGGATTGGCCATGGTGGCCGCGGCAAAACCGCTTACCCAGGCATAATAATTATTGGCCATAGTGTCGTACAATTCGTCCAGGGTAAGTTGATCGAACCCTCCTACATAATCTACGTCATTTAGGTACCTGGGGGATGCGGCAATCAGGATTAATTTGGAAAAAAGATCCGGTTGTTGAATGGATGCCAGCAGGCTAATCATACCACTCACAGAATGAGCTACAATGATGGCATCCTTTATATTCAGGGAGTTGCAAAGGTCTACCAGATCCTGGGCATAGGCATCCAGGCTGTCATACCTGTTGGGGCTGAAGGCGTCAGGATCAGATTTACCTCCGCCAACATTATCGTATAATATAATTCGGTATTTATCCTTGAAAGTATCCACAATATGCTTCCAGGATGTTTGATCGGTGCCGAATCCATGCGCCAGTATTAGGGTTTGGGGCATGTTTTCGCTGAGGATGTTTACGTTGTTTTTCCTGATAGGATTCTCTAAGGTCGGGGGCATAAGGCCAGATGTTTGCTAATAAATACTAATATTGATAATATTGTACTGGTCCTAAATTACAAATTCTCGGTTAAACCAAAATTTTTACATCCAATGTCCAAAGTCCTACTCATTGAAGATGATACACTTATACAGAAAACTGTACATCTAAAACTCAAAAAAGAAGGTTTTGAGGTGATCTGTTGCCCAGATGGAAAGGAAGCGATTGAGCATTTGGTCAGCCCTTTTCCGGACATCGTTTTGACAGATCTGATGTTACCTTATATCTCCGGATTAGAAATCGTTGGAGCGGTAAAAGCCATAAAAGAAAAGGATATTCCTGTCATTGTATTTTCTTCTATGGGACATGAACACGTGGTGGAGGAAGCCTTTCAATTAGGAGCTGATGATTATATCACCAAACCATTCAGCCTTTCTGAATTAACCATTCGTATCAAAAAGCAGTTAAAATCCAAGTGATCCAAAAGGTTCGATTCTTTCACCTGATCTCCCCTATGCATTTATACAATGCTTCCCTTTTATTTGGGATGGTCATTGTATTGTTGGTGATCACCATTTATTGCTACCTGTGGGTTAAGAAAAGGCGTTTCTTTTCCAAGGCAAGAATATCCGATAAGTTGGATGATTGCATAGGCGCTATCCTCATTGAGGACGCTACAGCTCCGGAAGTGGAACTCCTGATAGCAGAAATAAAAGCCCTCCTCATTAACCCGCTCAACAAACAATTTGCTATCGATCTTTTGATCAATACGAAAAAGAACCTCTTGGGGCAGGCGGCACAAAATATTGTAAATCTGTACGAAAGGCTAGATCTGAAAGCCGAATCAATCCGTAAATTTAATAGCCTGATCTGGCACCAAAGGGCCGGAGGCATTTACGAACTGTACATGATGAACCAAAGGGACATGCAATCTCCCATAGCCCAACATACCAACAGTCCCAACGAAACCGTACGCGTGGAGGCCCAGGTGGCTACCCTGGGTTTTTCCGGATTTAACGGACTAGCTTTTCTCAACGACCTCACTTATTCCATGACCGAATGGCAGCAAATCAAGTTGCTGGAACAATTACACCTTACATCCGTAGGAGAATTAAGGGACCTGCCTCAATGGATCCAATCCAGCAATCAGGACGTCGTACTATTTGCGCTTAAGCTGGCCGATTCTTATCAGCAACTAGGGGTGCACAAAGAAGTGGCCTCTTGTATGGCAAAGGAGTCAGAAAAAATCAGGTACCAAGCCATACAAACCCTTGGCCGGATTGCCGGAGAAGGTACCCGGGAGCTATTCAGGATGCGCTATGACGCTGAAACGCGCAATAATAAAATGGCTATGCTAAAACAGATAGCGGTCATCGGGGATGTGGAGGATTTACCCTTTCTGGAAAGGGTCGCCACCCAGGAAAAGTATGAGGACCTGAAGATACAGGCAGTACGGGCAATAGCCACTTGTTGCCCGGAAAGGGAAGAAATTTTGTGGGACCTGAAGTCCTCCGGAACAGTAGCAGAATCTATAGTTCAGCAGATTGAATTTGAATTCGGGAAATGAACATCATTAGCATTATACTATCCATTCTGACCTATGGAATCTTTATCTATTCCGTCGTATTGTTATTATTCTATGTATTCATCGGCATTTATTCCATTGGGGAGACCCGGCATTACCTGCACAAGAACGCCTTTACGGACTACCGCCTGTTAGCTTCGTCTCCGCATATACCTTCCATTAGTGTGATTGCCCCTGCTTATAACGAGGGTGCTACCATCATTGAAAATGTGCGTTCCTTATTGTCCCTGTATTATTATAATCTGGAGGTTATCATCGTCAATGATGGAAGTAAGGACGATAGCCTGGATAAGCTTATTGAGGCCTATCAGCTCGAAAGGATCCAACGCCATATCAGCTATAAAATCCCCACCAAACTAATCAGGGGTGTTTATAAAAGTAAAAACCCGGTCTACCGGAAATTAGTAGTAGTTGATAAGGAAAACGGCGGAAAAGCAGATGCTTTAAACGTAGGCGTCAATGTGTCTGGTAACGATTACATTGTGTGTATAGACGTGGATTGTATCCTGGAACAGGATGCTTTGTTGAAGCTGATCAAACCCTTTTTAGAAGAAAACCAGACCCGGGTGATTGCCACGGGCGGTGTCATAAGAATAGCCAATTCCTGTGAAATCAAGGGAGGCAGGTTGGTAAAGGTTCACCTGCCTAAAAATTACTGGGCCCGAATGCAGTCCCTGGAATATATAAGGGCTTTCATTCTGGGAAGGATGGCCTGGGCCAGGATGAATGGGTTGTTATTGATTTCCGGGGCGTTTGGGGCATTTGATAAGCAAATCGTCATCGCTGCTGGTGGCTATAACCATAACACCGTAGGAGAAGATATGGAGCTGGTCATCCGCATGCGTCGCTACATGGAGGAACATAAGCTACCCTATAAAGTATCTTTTATACCCGATCCCCTCTGTTGGACAGAAGCCCCGGAGAATACCAAAATTTTCGGACGCCAGCGAAACCGCTGGGCCAGGGGGACCATTGAAAGCCTGAGGATGCATAGGGTGATGTTTTTCAACCCCTCCTACCATGTATTGGGGATGCTGAGTTATCCCTATTGGTTTTTCTTTGAGATGATGGCTCCCTCCATTGAGTTCTTCGGCTTTATAGCCTTTTTAATCATGGCCATGCTGGGAGTGATTGCCTGGTCGGTGTTTTTATCCTTGCTCCTGTTCATCATTACTTTCGGTTACGTGTATTCGGCTTTTGCAGCGTTGATGGAGGTGATTTCCTATAATATGTACCATAGGCGTTCGGACATGGCAAGGCTGTTGCTCACTGCGCTTACGGAGCCTTTCTATTTCCACCCCTTTGTAGTATGGTCTTCTGTAAAGGGACAGTATGACTTGCTCAGGAAGAAAACAACCTGGGGGGAAATGACCAGACAGGGGTTTGGGACGGCAACGCCCGTTGCGGCGGCGTCGACTTCGACTAAATAAACCATATCCTGTGAGGAAATTTATTACGACTATAAGGAGCGCAGTAAATGGCTTTGCGGCCCGGATGATCGCATTGGTATTGCTGCTTGCGGCTTTAAGGATATACGAACTGACCTTTAACGGGCTGGCGCACGGTGGTCCGCATCCATTTTTTTCCATTCTGGTATTTGGATGGGCTAATGATATCTTATGGCTTTCGCTGCTGTCTCCATTTCTGTTGTTGTTATACGTGTTGTTGTATCTGTTCAGCAAAAAGGCGGCTGCTATCTTGTTTACCGTAATCGGAATACTACTTGGCCTTATCCAGATTTCCCTGATCCAGTATTTTTCAACGACGCTGGCGCCACTCGGTGGAGATCTCTGGGGCTACTCCATGAACGACATTCATCAAACCATGGGTGCGGCTGGTGGGGTGCCGGTCTCTGCCATTATCGCCTTTCTGCTGTTTGTGGGGCTGGGCCTGTTCTTACTTTGGCGGGTACCCCAAAAAGTACATATTCGTTTACTATTTGCCCTTCCGTTATTGATCCTGCTGCTTCTGTTGGCGTGGACGGGGCCTCAGCAACTGAGTCCAGGATTTACGGACAGCGAGTATAAAAATAACCTGACCCTTAATAAACTCCAGTTTTTTACCAATAGCAGTTTTCACCATTTCTTTCCCAGTTTCGCTGACCTGGATATCTATGCCGATAGTTATAGTGGAGACTATGAATCGGAGGCGAAGGCCGGCGCAAAGGCGGTCGTTTTCCAATATGTTGACGAGACTAATTATCCCTTCCTCCATACGGCCCAGGCTCCCGATGTGCTGTCTTCCTTTTTAGACCTGGATACCCAAAAGCCCAATATCGTCATCTTGCTGGTAGAAGGCCTGGGCAGGGCTTTTGCTTGTTCCGGAGGATACCTGGGAAATTTCACACCCTTTCTGGATTCCCTTTCTGGCCAAAGCTTGTATTGGGAGAATTGCATGAGTGAGGGGGGAAGAACCTTTGCGGTATTGCCTTCTGTGATAGGTTCTCTGCCCTTTGCCAAAAATGGGTTTTGTGCGTTAGCAGAGAACCAGCCCAACCACCTGAGTTTGCTCAGCTTGTTAAAACACAATGGATACCAGACGGCGTTTTATTATGGAGGGGATGCGCACTTCGATTTAATGGATACCTATCTCAAACACGACGCCATCGGTAAGATCAATGATATTCAATCCTTCCCATCGGGGTATGTGAAAATGCCCACCTCCTCCAGTGGCTTTACCTGGGGATACGGGGATAAGGAATTGTTCAGGCATTATTTCGAAACATTATCCGGAAGTACGCAGCCCTATTTGAATGTCATGCTTACCGTATCGACCCATAATCCCTTCCTCATTAATGAAGAAGATACTTATCTCGGGCGTTTTGAATCCAGGATGAATGAGTTGAAATTCGATGATGACCGTAAGCAGGAAGCCCGCAATTATAAAAATCAATTTGCCAGTATTCTGTATACGGATGATGCCCTCCGGGGATTTTTTGCTGCTTATAGTAAACGCCCGGATTTTCACAACACCATATTCCTGATCACGGGAGATCACCGTATGCCGGAAATACCTATGGCCAATAAGATTGATCGCTATCATGTGCCCCTGATCATCTATTCACCCTTACTAAGGCGGACGGCTAAATTCAGCTCCATTTCTACTCATTTCGACATTACGCCCAGCCTCCTGGCCATGTTGAAAGCTAAGTATGCCATAGACCTTCCTTCCCTGGTGACCTGGATGGGCACGGGCTTAGACACAACCAGGGCTTTTCAGAATGTGCATGATTATCCATTCATGCAAACGAAGAACGATATCGTGGACTTTATTAATGCCACTGATATGCTCAACCAGAACAGTGTTTTTATGATTGGACCTGATATGGGGCTGACGCCGGACAATGATCAACCCGTGCTTTCCCGGTTGGGTTCTTTGTTTGATCAGTTCAAGCAGCGGAATAATAAAATGCTCAGTACCGGTAAGCTGATGCCGGATAGCTTGTACGAGCGGTACTTCCCGAAGTAAGGTCCCGGATGTGACGGCAGGCAGCTCAACAGTCCGCCCCGGACGGCCAGCGGCCTGGGCCTATCTCCCATGAAGGCCATTGCTATACGTTTCCAACAAGCCCGTGACAAGGGGTCTGTAATATCGCCAGAAGAAGCGGGTTCTGTCTACGGGATCGAAACGACTGTAGAACAGAAAACTGACATATTCTACCCCCTTAAAGTATGAGCTGCCAAAGGAAATCGGATTGTCTGCAAAGTCTCCTGAAAAGTAGGCGAAGGTATAATCAGCCCCTTTATGGATTTGCACGGCTGGAAAAGTCAAGGGAAGATGGTGGGATAGGAGTTCGTCGATCCCTTTATCTGTCAGATCGAAGGTGAAACGGGAAACCACTTTGTTGATGGTCGTATCCGTGTTCATCACGTCAAACCAAAAGCTATAAGGCAAATCATGGGGTAATCCGTAGGGATTATCGCCAGTGACGAGGTGAGGAATGGCCTGAGTCAAATGTTCGTTCAAGGCCAGCACGACCACCTCGTCCTTAATATTGACAAAGGCTACCCCTGGTGTTTTGAAATGCCAGGCATTTCCGGTTTTGACGTAATCGTCGATCAGCCATTTTGGTAATTCCTTGTTGACGGCCGTGTCCAGGGATTCAAAATAGCGTCCTGTCCATCCCGTCCAATGCAGGGCAAAAAGCTTTTCAAACTGACTTCTAATGTCCGTAGTGGTTGGGGAACCGATGGTATTGAATTCGGAGAGAATGAGTTTGTGCCTGGCCTTCATCAGTGTCATCAGGTCTACGTCCTGCCGGCTCAGGCCCCCATAAATGACGCTGGATCTGTCTCCTTCGTTTTTCTGGGTGGACCATTCATTACGGTAGACCCCATAGGCATCGGTGACGTACAGTGCGTCGGCGTCTACGGAGAGTCTTTGTAGTTGATCTGGGGTGAATCTTTCCAGCCCTTTGATGCGGTATTTTTTCTCAGGTTTGGGAAAGAAGCCAAAGTAGTCGCTTGCTACGTTGTAGAGAGCGGTCTTATTCTTGGTGAACTTCTGATGATTTAATATCCAGGTAAGGGACACGTGTTCCTGTCCATCAGGCGTAAGGACGGTCTTATCGATAATGGCCAGAACGAGTTTCTTTTTAGGGGTAAATAACCAGGCCAGGATCATCCATAAAGGGAGGAGTAGCAAGCTGATGATAACGGTGATCCAGATTCGTCTTTTCATAGGATGCATTTAAAATCTTCTGGCATAGCCAAGGCCAGCCTGCATTTGATTGCCCGCTGTGTGGGGTAGGTATTCCTGGTTGATGATGGACAAATCAAAGGTCAGCAGGTTAAGTTTTTTAATGCTGTGCCAGATATTTAACCCTGCCTTATAGGTTTTTAGTTTGTATTCACTGGAGAGTTGATAGTTGAGGGATTGATCGTCCGGAGATATACCGGTGCCCAGGGTAAGGGCTATGTAGTTATCGGCATCGCCATAGTAATAGCGTCCGAAAATGCTATAAGACTGGGATATGGTGTTTACGTCGGGTGTCAGGTAGGTCCTGGCACCGAACAGGAAGTCTTTATAATATTTGCCGATATAGGCCGTGAAGATATTCGTGGAAGAGGTAAAATAAAGGTATCGGTATCCGACCTCCGCTTCAAAAGCGTGGGGCAGGTTGGCCGTCAGGGAGGCGCCTGCTCTATAATGAGCAAAAACGCCTACGTCATTGGAATACCCCACATTCAGGTATCCATAGAAAAGGTTGGAGATATGGGGATATGATTCCAGCTCGTATTGAAGGCCGTTGGTTTGAAAACGGTTGGCATAGTCTACCCTGGCTGTTACAGATCCCATTTTGGTATTCCGGGTATAATATATATCAGCCAGGTGCCAGGGATTGGAAAACTCTTTGTCAAAATAAACGAAGTCATAATCTGCGCCTACCTTATTGATGGCGACCTGATCCTTTATCCTGGAGGCCAGGGCCCTGGCTTTGGCATAGTCCTTATCAATGGCTAGTAGGGTATCGGTGAGTTTGCTGGCGTGCTCAAAGTCACGCAAACTATATAGCACCTGGGCCTTTCTATATAAAAGGTCTGTTGACCTTGGATCGCTTTTTAATCCTAGGTTGCACATATCCAGGGCTTCCTGATTGCGGTCATTCCAATACAGCATGTCTGCAAAGCCTACATAGGCGTCGATGTATTTAGGGGAAGTGGCAATGGCCTTTCTGAAATAGAACTCAGCGCTGTCAAGTTTCCCGGTCCAGGTGTATATCCTTCCCAGGAAGATCATGAAGTCTGAATAATTGGGAGAAAGCGTCAATCCTTTATGCGAATAGTGAATGGCCTTTGGGTAATCGTTCTCTTTAAAAGCGGCAAACCTGGCGGCCTGAAACAGGCCATCGGAAGTAAGGGTGTCCTGCTGCGCTGGCTGTTGGCTCTCTGCGTGGGCATGAGGCGGTTGCGTTTGCTGGGCGGAGCTGGATATTGGATACAAAAACAATAAAAAGGATATTAGGATTAGCAGGGACCGAATCATGGCAAAAAGATATAAAAAAATGAGATTAAGCGCACAAAATGAGCGCTTTTACGATGGATTAACCCTTTAGAGATTTTTTATTATAAATAAAAATAATACGATATTTTTAGTCGATTTTATTTAAAAAAATAAGCTAAATCTTTGATTTATTTCAATAATTCTACTAATATTATCATGAAAACAAGCATAGTAGAAATAATAATATTATCCATGAATTCTGAAGCTGATCTGGATGAAGCAGGGTAATGTTTTTCCCTTCTACATGTATTAAATCTTCCTTGGCAAGTTCTGTGAGTACCCTGGAATGCAGTTTCATAAGTAGTTGTTTTCAGATTCCTCTAGTTCGCCCGCGAAAAAATTGAGCCCTGTCCTCTCCCCCATGTTTGTGGGGAGGTGGTCATGTATTCAAATGTATCAAAAACAGTTTAACCAATGAATGCTTACTTCGCATCTGAACAGGATTATATGGGTAGGGAGGTCCAGGCACGGATGGTAATTATTCCTGAGTTAATCGTGGTTGGTGCGGGCCCTGGGGACCCGGAGTTAATCAGCCTGAAAGCCGTAAAGGCTTTGCAAAGAGCAGAAGTAGTCATGTATGATAACCTGATCAATGAGGAGCTATTGGCTTATGCTCCTGCTTGGGCAGAAAAAATTTATGTGGGGAAACAGCCCTATGGAACACATACGTTACAGGAAGATATACATAGGATTTTGGTCAAAAAGGCCAGGGAGAAGGGCTGTGTGGTTAGGCTTAAGGGGGGAGATCCATATATATTCGGACGGGGGATGGAAGAACTGATGTTCGCCCGTGCCAACGGATTGAAGGCAAGCTATATCCCTGGCATTACCGCCATGCAGGCTATAGGTATGGAAGATATTCCGCTCACCCACCAGGGTGTTAGCGAGAGTGTCTGGATGCTCACAGGCACCAAGGCATCTGCTGACTTATGTGAAGACCTAACCAGGGCTATTGAAAGTAAGGCAACGGTGGTTATATACATGGGTATGAAAAAACTGGAGGCTATAGCCAACATATACATTGAGCAATCAAAAGGTTGCATGCCCGCGGCCATCATTCAACATGCTTCCATGGACAACAAAAAGAAGGTGGTGGGTCAGGTGAAGGATCTGGTGCGCATGGCAGATCAGGCTGGATTGCAGCATCCTGCTATGATTGTAATTGGAGAGGTGGTCTGGTTGTGCTATTGAGGGACGCGCTTCTAAAATCAGGGCATGATCACCAGTCTTTTTCCTTCAAGGCCTTTCCTGTCCCAAGCTTGTTGTATGTCGGAAAGGGGAACCCGTTCGATATCCATATAAAATTTTCCATCCCTGATCCCATTCCATATCTGGGCCATTTCCTGGGCAAGAATGTCCATGTTCAGGGGGGCGGCACCGACCATGGACACGCCGGAGGTGCGCAATACGGATGCGGGAATGGTGATGTGGGATCCGGCGGACTCCCCTACCTGAACATAGCGGACGAGTTTTTTGGGAAATCCGGCATAGTTGGGGATAAAGGCGCTCAGGAGTACTTCGGCGGGATGGCCCCATAGGAAGTCCAGGATGATGTCGATTTCGCCAGCCGATTTTTTGAAGGCCTGCTTTAAAAGGTCATCGGGTTGTGTCAGGTCAATCACTTCATCGACACCGAGTTGGCTCAGTAGCGCCAGGGAATGAGGATTTCTTCCTGTTCCTATTACCCTGGATGCCCCTAACATTTTGGCTACCTGTACAGCTATTCGTCCAGACACGCCGGTGGCTCCGTTGATGAATACCGTTTCTCCCGGTTTTAATAGGGTTGAGTATTTAAGCGGGAGCATAGAGGTCAGAATGGAAGCGGGCATGGCTGCGGCCTGGGCAGGGTCAATGCCGTCAGGAATGGGTACGGTGAATCCAGCCGCTGCTTTTTCAGCGAAGGATCCAAAGGGTGGTCTCATGTTGCCGAAGCCTACCATCTTGCCATCCTCTGTCAGGCCAATCCCATCCGTGCCTACTATGGCTGGGAAGGCGGGGAATAGATGCCCGCTGGAATAGTGGTTGCCGCTAACGGTGAGCTTATCAAAGTTTTCCAGTACGCTGGCTTTTACCTGAATAAGGGTCTCTTCTTCTTTGGCCACTGGATCAGAGAAGTCTTCGATCTGGGGCGTTTGTCCGAAAGAATGGATGATGGCTGCTTTCATAGCTTTGTTTTTTACAAATGTCCATGGAAGGCGCCGAGAAGAAAATAACAAAAGATAAGAAAGGGCGCCCTGCCTGGTAACAGACCGCCGGTTAGTGGCCGCTCACTTTTTTACGGATACGGCTAAGTGATACGGGGGTAATCCCTAAATAGGAAGCTATGTATTGTTGAGGCACACGTTGGAGGATATGGGGTTTGTCCTTGATCAGGCTCAGGTAGCGTTCGGTAGGGGTGTCCCGGATAAGGGATAAAAATTGATGCATATAGTGGGCCTGACGTTCAAACAGGATATCCATCATCCACTTCCTCATTTCCGGGATTTCCATGGTCTCCTCCATGATCTTGTCCAGGTTATCCTTGCTGATCCAGTGTAGTACAGAGGGCTCAAGGGTTTCTATGGTAATGAAGCTGGGTATCCTTTTCCGAAAACTTTCGGTAGAGGAAATGCCTTCGTTTTCGAAGAAAAACTGAAAAGTGATGTCTTTGTCCTTGCGGTAGAACCAAGCCCTCAGACAGCCCTTTTCAATCATATAGGCCTTATTGGAGGTTTCCCCTTCCTTTAGCAAAATGGTCTTGGCCGGAACCTCTATGCGGTGATAGAGATCAATATACTCATCCCACTTATGATTGAGCAGGGGAAACCGTTCCCGGAATTGATCGAACATAATGGCGTGCGCTAGGGCGCGGGTATGCGATTGGGCATGGCCGGACCTATGCGAACCTGAAGATAACCTTTCCTGGCTTACCAGGTTGCTCGTTGAGCCGAATGGCTTCTTTGTAGGATTGGATAGGAAATTCCCCCGCCACAGGTAATTGAAATTTGGGATCCTGGATTAAGGGAATCAGTTCTTGGGAGGTTTCCAGCAATTGATTCCGGGTTTTAGCGGCCATCCAACCTCTGATGCCAAAACCCCGGAGGGTGATGCCTTTGTATAATAGCAGATCGGTATTGACGACGATACTTTTGGAAAGCATGCGGCCCATGGTAATGAATATTCCATCCGGACCCAGACTGCTTAATATGGCCTCACCGAATTCGCCGCCAATGGAATCTAAGGCAGCCTGAGCCCCTTTTCCTCCGGTCACTTCCAGGACCTTTGCAGGAAGGCCCTCCTTATCGTAGACCAACACATCAGCGCCCAGGTACCTTAATTCTTCTGCTACGGAATTGGTCCTGACAACTAGGATGGGGTGTATCCCTTTGCTGATGGCCATTTGGGCAATGATCTGGGAAAGGGCGGAATTACCTGCATTCATCAATAAATAGCCACCGGGCCCGACCCGGGAGACATCGAGTAGTCCTGTTGCGGTGAAAGGATTCAAGACGAATTGGGCTGCTCTTTGAATGGGAAACTGATTGGGCAATGGAAAAGCATCCTGCTCAGGGACGATCGTATATTCTGCCCAGGTTCCCATGCCCATAAAGGCGACCAGGCTTCCTTTGAGCAGGCTTACGCCTTCTCCTGCCTCTTCTATAATACCAAATCCTTCCAATCCTGCTGTTTGCGGAAAGGTTGGTTTGAAGCGGTAGGTACCCTCCATAAAAACATAGTCATTGGGGTTGATGGGGGCAGCGGATACCTTAACCAGTAACTCGCCCTTCTTAGGTGTTGGTTTTGGAACTTGTTTGAGTTGCAGGATGTCGATTGGTTTTCCAACTGTATCGAAAATTAGCGCATTCATATGTAAGGCTGATTGATTTACATACAAAGCTATTGGGGCGACACCGGAACCTGCGACGGTAGATCAAATAATAAATTATACAAATCAAATAATGCGCGCGGCACGCACCCGTTGGGCCGCCACGCCTCCTCAGTCGGCTTAGTTGAACGACTGTCTGAAGGCTAATGGCGATAAGTTGGTGTAGGTCTTGAAAAGTTTGCTGAATGTCTGGGGGTAATCGAATCCCAATTCGTAGGCGATTTCGCTCACAGACAGGTCAGTAGTGGATAGTCGTTCTTTGGCCTTCTCGATTAACTTGTCGTGAATATGCTGGAGTGTGCTCTTGCCTGTGAGGGCTTTCAAAAGGCTGCTAAGGTAATTAGGTGAAATGTTCAGTGCATTAGACACATAGATGACAGAGGGTATGCCATTGATGGTAAGAAGATCGTCCTTGAAATATTGATCCAATAGGTCCTCCAGCTTTTCCAGGATTTTATGGCTGGAAATTTTCCTGGTGAGAAACTGACGTTGGTAAAACCTGTCTGCATACGTCAGCAGCGTTTCCAACTGGGCAATGATGATATCCTGACTAAACCTGTCTATGTTAGCGCAGTATTCCCGTTCTATGTTCCTGATAATATGGGTGATGATTTGTTCTTCCTCTTCGGAAAGGAACAAACCCTCGTACACAGAGTATCCGAAATACTCATATTCCTTGATCTTTTTTGCCAACGGGGTTTTCCATAAAAAGTCCGGATGGATGAACAACATCCATCCGGTCGGTTGACCATGCTGCTGCTTGACTACTTCCACGCGGATGACCTGCCCTGGTCCCATAAAGGTCATGAGTCCATCTTCACTTTCGTACTCGTGCTGACCATATTTTATTTTAGCCTTGAAGTTGCGTTTCAGGGCTATATAATAAAAGTCGAAGGAGGCACTCACCACATTTGGTGGGAAGATCAGCTTCATCGTTTCCATATTCACCAAACTTATCAGGGGATGCTTTGGTTTAGGAAGCTCCTTGAGTTGGTGAAATTCCGTGATGGATTTTATCCTTAATGGAGCGCTATTGGGCATGGTACAAAGGTCGGGGTTTTAGTTTTGGTTATAGGCCGCTGCAAATTCTTTGGCAAAGTCTTTCAGTTTCACTTTCCCCAGTGTTGGCCGGTTTTTATAATATTCCGCCCTTAGAAGTCCGCTTCTCAGGCCTGCATACATTTCTACCATACCTTGGGCGATGGCCGGGCTAAACCCTCCCGCAATCAGCCCTTGCTCCATCTGCTCATCTGGAATGCGGATCCACTTCAGGTCTGGCTTACCAATGGCTTCCCCCAGGATGGAGGCTACCTGGTTGCAGGTAAGTTCTTCACTGGCTACGTACCTTACCTTCCTCCCAGAAAGGGGTGTTTGGATTTCATCTGCTATGGCATCTGCTATGTCCAGGGGAGATACCCAGGGGCCACTGTCTTCGGCACCGTAGTTGGTGGCAATAAAGCCTGTGCTCCGGATCATGGGAATAAAGGCCAGCAGGTTATAATAAAAGCCTACAGGTCGCATGAAGGTAATGTCTACACCTGAAAGATTACCCAGGGTATGTTCTGCGTTATAGTGAAGGCGAAGTAATCCTGAGCCCTTTTCCACGTCTGCACCAATACTGCTTAAATGGACCAACCTTGTAACGCCCGCATTCAAAATGGCCTGGGCATAGTTGTCTGCTATTTGCTGACAGTATCCGTACACATCGAAGCCTGGTGTTGCATAGGTTCGGGGAGGGATCATGCTATAGATGGCATCGGCGCCATTGAATACGTCCGTTAGAAATTCAACGTCCTCTATGGAGCCAATGGCGGGTTTTCCACCCAGGCGCTCAATCACTGATTTCTTTGAGGGGTCGCTGCTGATCACGGTAATGGAATGCCCCTGTTGAACCAGTGTCTGGGCAAGGGGCTTGCTGATATGTCCTAGAGATCCTGTTACTATTATATTCATCGTGACTAATTTTTAGCAAAGCTCCAGGTCAGCAGGAAGGGGGACATAACCAAATCTACGGGAGTTGTGCTGAAATATACTGGGGGGCATTTAGGCGTATAGGACGGTCCAGGATGGCTGACTGATTATATTTATCTAACATTAGGTCCGCACTTACACGTATTGCATATGAAAAGTTTATTTTTCCTGTTCGTTCTGGTCCTGGCGACAGGCGGTGTTGATGCCCAGCTAGGAGAGCGCTCCTCCTGGAACGCGAGTTGGATTGCCGCACCTAATGATCCGGGCACGGAGTATGGCGTATATCATTTCCGAAAGGATATTGTATTAGATGGAAAGCCTTCTTCTTTTATCATCCACGTGTCTGCGGATAACCGCTATAAATTATACGTCAATGGCGCCCTGGTCTCCACTGGTCCTGCACGTAGTGATCTGTATAACTGGAATTATGAGACGCTGGATCTGGCGCCCTATCTGGTGGCTGGTAAAAATGCCGTTGCGGCGCTCGTGTGGAATGAAGCTGAGTTTCGCCCAGAAGCCATTATGACCCTACGCACTGCCTTTATTGTACAGGGCAATTCCAGCAAAGAAGAAGTCCTCAATACCAATGAGTCCTGGAAGTGCGTTCAGGACAAAGCCTATCAACCTCAGTGGGGCTTCTTTGCCGCCAGTACCGGAGAGTTTGTGGATATGAATAAGACTTTCATGGGTGCGGAGTCTGCTATGGTTGATATGGCCGGATGGCCCAACGCGGCTAGGGTATTGGGTGGTTCTCTGAAGGGTCAGAGCGATGGATTTGGGTATGAATTGGTGGCGTCTCCTATCCCTGCCCGGGATCTGGTATATCAACGGATCCCCTTTTGCCGGCAAGCCAGCGGTATGGATGTTCCCCAGACCTTTCCCGGGGACAGTGTGCCCTTGACTATACCGGCTAATACAACGGTGGTGCTATTGCTGGATCAGTCCTATCTGACCAATGCGTATCCGACCATTAAGTTTAGTAAAGGGAAAAACGCGGGTATCTCCCTCAGCTACGCCGAGTCTTTGTATGTAGATAGGCAGGGCAGGCGCAAGGCAAACCGGAATGAGGTGGAGGGGAAGTATTTTGTGGGCAGAAAGGATACCCTTGTTTCCAATGGTTTGGACGGGCAATCCTATACCACCCTTAATTTTAGGACCTTCCGATATATCAGGTTGATCGTTCATACCCAGGACGATCCCTTGGTGATTAATGATATCTATGGCACATTTACGGGGTATCCATTCAGGCAAGCTGCCGTTTTTTCCTCTGATGATACCAGCATCCCCAAAATGCTGGATATAGGTTGGCGTACGGCCCGGTTGAACGCTTTTGAGACCTACACGGACTGTCCCTACTATGAACAATTGCAGTACATTGGCGATACGCGGATACAGGCGATGATCTCTTATTATTACAGTGGGGATGACCGGTTGGCCCGCAATGCACTTAACCTGATGGACAGGTCCCGTTTGTCTGAAGGTATTACCCTTAGCCGTTATCCAACGCACAGTACCCAGATTATTTCTACGTTTTCTCTATGGTATATAGGGATGCTTTATGACTTCTGGATGTACCGGGGGGATAGTGTTTTCCTGAAGGATAAGCTGCCTGGGATGAGGTCCATTCTTGATTTCTTTGGACGCTTTCAGGATTCGGCTGGTTCTGTTGAGCATTTGCCTTACTGGACCTTTGTAGATTGGGCGGATGGAAAGGGTTGGGGTATGGGGGTTACACCCAGGGGTACGGACGGAAGCTCTGCGGTCTTTGATCTGCAATTGTTATGGGCTTATCAATGGGCTGCTCAGTTAGAGTCTCGCATTGGGATGAAGGCTTATGCGACTTTATATGCTCAGAAAGCGACTCAGCTTCGTCTTTTGGTGCAGCGCAAGTACTGGGATGCTGGTCGTGGGCTTTATGCGGATACACAAGACAAAACAACTTTTTCCCAACATGCCAACGCCTTGGCAATACTAACGGGTATGGTTACTGGCCCTGGGCTGCCTGCCTTTGGTCGTAAGTTGCTTTCGGATTCGGCTTTGGTTCAATGCACGATCTATTTTAAATATTACCTTTTCCAAGCCCTGACTAAAGCGGGATTGGGCAATGATTATTATAAGTGGTTAGATGTGTGGAGGACCAATATGAAGTGGGGGCTTACCACCTGGGCGGAATATTCTGACCCGGCTACCACAAGGTCTGATTGCCATGCCTGGGCCAGCAGTCCTAACATTGAGTTTTTCAGGACGGTGCTGGGTATTGATAGTGATGCGCCCGGATTTGCCCGTGTGAAGATTGAGCCTCGGTTAGGGGCGCTGACACATGCCAGTGGGTCTATTCCGCATCCTGCGGGTACGATTGCTGTAAGCTATGCTATGTCTGGGACTGCATGGCGCCTGAGGGTTACGCTTCCTGCCTCCGTTACCGGGACCCTGGTTTGGAAGGGAAAGAGGTATTTGCTGAAGGGAGGAGAGAATACGTTTACGTTGTAGGTGTTGTTGGGTAGGGTGGGCCATTCATTTTATTGAAGGTTTTCTAATTTGCCTGCTTATATGGACTATAAACAATCCTGACAGGAAAAAGCCAATGACCTGGTCCGCGATTTGGGCCAGGAAAAAACTAGTCGGGAACTCATACCAATTCCAATAGATCGTACTCACGGAGGCGCAGGCTAAGACGCCGAGAAGACTTATTAGCAGAACCCGCTTCCAATAGGGGAGCTGGATAAACGTGGCTATGAATGCAAGTATAAAGGTGGTTATAAAATTACTGGCAAGCTGGGTGAACAACTTTTGAGCGGAAAAGGGGTCTCCTCCAACGGGCCGGTAAACTATTATGCCCACCGGCCCTGTTCGAAACTTTTGCTGAAATGCCGTTTCCTGCTCTTTTGTGCTGTGCCTGAAATCTTTTCCGGGAAAGAAGTATAGTCCTTGCTTTGGTAAAGAGCTTTCCAGTGTCTTAAGGGTATTGTCTTCATTTGGCAGAGGGGTAAACCCTGACCCAATGAACAATACCAAATGGGAGAGCGCTCCCCATATAAATAAGATGACGCAGCCGGTGGCTGCAGCGATGAAAACCCGTTTCATTTTATGTAGCGTTGATCTGGTGTAAAGCTATCTTCGGGGCTTCAATTGTTTGGCAGGCTTTAGCGACAATCTTGCATGCTGTTTCCGACAGGCTGTTAGTTTTGTACATAAATGCAAAGTGATGCGAAATTAGAAATAGCCAAATAAATGGGTGTGCATCACGTGATCAATTATAAACAAATACCTGACCGGGAAAATAACGTAATGGAAATAACGAATGGCATAGGTGCTGATCATGTAGTCGAAGTGGTGGGAGGCAGTCATATTAATAAATCAATAGATGCTGTAGCCGTAGACGGAACAATTTCTGTTATCGGCCTGATTGGCGGATTGAGTGGTGAAGTCAATACCCGGAAATTGATGTCCAAACAAATCAGGTTACATGGAATTGAAACGGGTTCCAAAGAAATGTTTAGCAGAATGAACAAGGCGATTGAAGCTAATAATCTAAACCCGGTTATAAGTAAAGTGCATTAATTTAAAGAAGCTAGGGAGGCATTGGCTTCACTGATTCATTCCGCCCGGAGGTTATCTATGGGTTTGGCCCTGGCCGCTTTGATGGTATGGAAACTTACCGTAAGTAAGGTAATCAGAAAGACCGCCAACGCAGAAATTAAGAAAACAGGTGCACTTAAACTTGTCTTAAAGTAAAACAGGTCTAGCCACTTATTCATGAAATAATAGGCGATCGGAAAAGCGATTAGTGTCGATATACCCACCAATGCCATATAATTCTTAGAAATTAAAGCTATGATTTGCCTCGTTCCGGCTCCGATTACTTTCCGAATACTAATCTCCTTTTTCCTTTGTTCTGAGGTATAGGACACCAGACCCAGCAACCCTAGGCAACTGATGGCGATGGTCAATGCGGAAAAGATAAAGAAGATCTTGCCCCGTTTTTGATCTGCCGCATATTGAGAGGCAAAATCCTGGTCCAAAAAGGAATATTGGAAGGGAAAGCCCGGAAATATATTTTTCCAGACACGTTCTATGCTTGCTATGGTCGCAGGGATGTTTTGCAAATTGATCTTCACCTCTACATTGCCTCTTCCGGGACGGTCAAAGAGAAGCAAGGGAGTGACCGGGTTATATAATGATTTTTGATTGAAATCCTTTACTACCCCTATCACCTCGAAATACTTTCCTGAGCTATCCCCTGGAATCTTGATTTTTTTGCCAATCGCCTCAGCCCAATTGAAATGTTTTACCAAACGCTCATTTACAATTACACTCTTGGCTGTGTCGGCGGACGGGGACGACGAAAAGCTTCTTCCTTTAACCAGCCGCATTCCTGAGATGGCCTTATAAAGGCCGGACAGTCGGAGTTGCTTAAATTTGCAAACAATGACTGTCAAGGACACAAAAAAGACCCGCAGAAAGTATGACTCGGCTTTCAAGGAAGAAGTGCTAAAAATGGTAGCATTAGGCCGTCCGGTGCCGGAGATTGCCCAGAAATTAGGGATAGGGGAAAATCTGGTTTATCGATGGAAACGAGAGGCAGAGGGCAGAAAAGCTTCTGAAAACGGTCCCGTGGATCGTCCCCATCCAATTGCACTACCGGAGGCACTGGCTGAAATTGAACGTTTATCGGCTGCGCTGAAGCAGTCAGAAACGGAGCGTCTTCGCGCAGAGCAAGATCGGGAAATCTTAAAAAAAGTATTCGGAATCTTAGGCCGTGGAATGTAACGAAGTTATACTCTTGCATTGCTGAAATCCAGTGTGAGCATCCCATCCAGCGGATATGCGATCTTTTAGAAGTCAGCCGAAGTTGTTATTATGCCTGGAAGAGCAACAAGACCCACCAAATGAGTATTGAATCTAAAAGCAGAGAGGATGATGTCATTGCCGTCTTCAAGGCCCATAAGCGCCGTTATGGCGCCAGGCGTATTGTCAAGGAGATGGAGCACCAGGGAAAGGGAATTGGCCGTGATTTAGTCAGAAAGTTCATGGCAGGTAACGGGCTAAAAGCCATTCAGCCAAGGTCATTTGTGCCTAAAACGACGGATAGCCGTCATTCTTACCCGATAAGCCCCAATCTGCTCAAAGAGCGGGGCTTCCCATCTGGCATCGATGCGGTTTGGGTCGGCGACATCACCTATATCCCCATGGCCGGTGGAACCTTTCGCTATCTTTCTGTCTGGATGGACCTTTATTCTCGCAGAATTGTGGGCTGGGACTTGCAGGATCACATGAAGGAAGCGCTGGTATTGGTATCACTAAGAAAAGCGCTGAAAGCTCGTGGAATCAAGGGGATGCTTTTGACTCACTCCGATCGGGGTGGCCAGTATGCAGGCACAAGGTTCCGTCAACTCATCGACAAATACGGGCTGACCCAGAGTATGAGCGATGCAGATAATCCCTATGACAATGCCTTCATGGAATCGTGCTTTAGCAGGTTCAAGGCCGAATTGCTTGAAGGTGGGGCATTTCAAACGGCAGAAGATTCCTATACCGAAATATTCGAGTACATCGAGATGTATTACAATCCGATAAGGCTGCATTCCTCTATTGGCTACTTATCGCCTAACACTTTTGAAACAAGTTTAAAACAGAACTAAGCATGAATAAACAAACCTGCCAGATAGCCGTTTTACGCCCTTAATTCCGGAACGATGACCCAAGAGGTCGGACCGACTCGGAAAGCCTCCTCTCAAGCCCAGAGGGTCCCTTTTTGTTGAAATATCAAAGAGCTACAATATGCCTCGTAAGACCGAAAGTATTCCTGGTAGGTTGCACCGCTGCAGAGCCTGCTTCCGCTTCGTTTCGATAAAACAAAAATAATGATTAATGTTTCATTTAACCCAATTTAATATCAACATAATCCAATGTGGACAAGTATTTCGGAGGTTATTAGTTTTGACATGTAAAGAGAAAAAGTAGCAAAAAGAGAAATCAAAGGAATGGGCTACCGCCCATGAATCTTTTTAATAATCAATGGTGTGGGCTATAGCCCACTACTCTTATTAATCAGTTTTCATAGGCATAGGCATATAGGCTATAGATGGTTTTTGGCTAAAGACATTAGTATAAAACATTGGATTTATCTACTTTTGGATTATTACCTTTGTACAAATCTATTTCTTCACTAAGAGACTCCCACTGTCCGGCAAAATCCGACCACCTCATGGGTGCGGCTTTTGGAGAGGGTATGATTAGCTATTTAAAGCAAATGGGCTGGAAAGTCGCAGACGCTGTACATATTAACGCTTTTCAAGCGGCAGATATTGAAGCTGATAAATCGCAAAGAAAGGTGCCTGGTACGTCTCGGCCTGACGCTAAAGATCCCGAACATACGTTATAGATTATCAAAATACGAATGATCCTGTAATTAATAACTGGTTCCGTTCAAGCCCTGGGGATATACAAAATGCAGACGCCAAACCCAGGGAGAAAAGTGACAAAGGTCTATCTTATATACATCATGGTCCTATAGATAGTGGTGGCAAATTTTGGGACAATTTGCATGACTTGATTAATCAAAAAGTTGGTAATGGGAAAATTGCCGATTTTATAACAAATGCGTTGCAGCAGAATCCAAATATTAAAGTTACCATACAATAAAGCCTTATGCGAACCATAATGAATATACTAGGAATAATTGTGTCTACTTATTGCCTTTACTACCAAATTGTGTTTGCTGTTTTTAATAACCTTAGCAGAAGCTCTCAGTTAGATTATTCTAATATATTTTTGAGTGAAATACTACCTCAACTCTTGACAATTGTTATTTGCCTAATCTTTCTGGCATTGAACATTAGAGGTGTTATACTAAGTATTAAGCGGAAGTATTTGCGCATTAAAGAATAAAGGCTGTAATTAATATGGAGAATCGAACTAGGCCCGACCCAGGATTTTCCTGCTTAGAATCTTACCTGATTTTCCTAAGCGCCTTAATCGCTGATGGGCGACGGGAATTGTGAATTACCCCTAATACTAAAATATCAACCCCAATTACTCGGTAAATTATCCTCCAGGAATAGCAGATCGCCCTCCGGTACATTTTGGTCTTGGTAGTTATCTCCTCACATTCTCGATAAGCAAAAGGATTGAGAGAAACGCGTGTTATGGTGTCAAAGAAAGCATCACCAACCTTTATAGCATTTACAGGCTGCTGGTTGACGAACGCAATATAACCGGTGATTTCGTCAATATTAGATAAAGCGTTTGCCGATATCCTTACTTGGAAAGCCTTTGGAGTTGCTTTTTTTGAGAGGCCCATTTTGATTTTGCATCTTTTAAACTAATGCTGGGCGCTTTTTCTGCATTTTTGATCCAGGTCTGGAATGCTGAGATATCCATAGGCTCGCCAGGAAGGGAAGGGGATTCAAAGCGAGGAGATTTCACAATCCGGACAAGATTTTTGTCTTCCAACTCATGCAGAGTCTTCATGGCGCTCTTATTAGTGATCTGTAAGGTTACTGTCTGCATAAAATTAGAACAAATTTGAACTCAGATTTGTAAATACTAAATTACAAAAAATAACCCTAAAGACTATCATATTCTCATTTTGGTCATTAAAAGAGACGTCAATCGCCCCGCATTATTTAAAAAAAGTTGAATGTGAAATTATAATTGACCCAAGAATAAGAACAGATAATCTGATTTCCTAAGATATAATGGACCATATCCCGATTAACGGGTTAGTTAAATTGGAGAATTCGGACGGACAGGGTCGATAGCTCGATCTCGACAACAATCTATCTTATTAGGTAGTCTCCGGCAAAATATTTCCTATTTAAAAGGGAATAATGGTCCTCATATTGAGATTAGTTTGAGCTTCGATCTGGCAAAATTAAAATCCTGAAGGATGATGCGCCTTATTTACACATGGAAACTTGGGTGCCAACTATTTTTTCGGCGAAGGCATGGTTTGCATCCAGTTGGCATTAAGCCATTGGAAGCGTCCATTGGAAGGCATTTTTTCTTTTTCGCGTGGAAACTGACTGTTGATTTTATCCAATGCGGTCCTGTAATGTATAGTAGTCTTATGGTAAGCCAGCTCGACACGAAAGAGCCGTGCCAAATCAGCGGTTGAGGACTTTAAGACCCGCATGGCCGCGGAGGAGCACCCCGAAGTGAACCGATGAGTATAATGGTCCCCGAAAAAAGGTCCGGTAATTAAGATAGAATTTTTCATCTTAAATTGCCAAAGCATGACCAAAAAGAGCAGACGAAAATTTAGCGGGGACTTCAAAGCCAAAGTAGTATTAGAGGCCCTAAAGGAGCGCA
>CAJCIQ010000170.1 GCA_903970475.1 Beijerinckiaceae bacterium | reverse complement strand
TTACCGCCGATCCGCGCTATTTATTCCGTTTCATTTTATTCTTTTGAATCTTGGCCTCCAGGTCAACGCCCTCGGCATATCCTACTTTTTTCCGGATAGCCCCGACTCCCCTGTTAATCCGGCCGTTTAAGGTGCTCATGGGCAGGTCCATTATTTCCGCTATCTCCTTACGTTCATATCCCGCGCAAAGCAATTCCAAGATCACACTGGATTCAAGGGGTAATGATCTGATCTGGCGGAGAAGATTGACCCCTTCCATATATCTGGGAGTTTCTGTAACGTCCTCCATTAGTTCATCCAGAGGGGCGGGTATCACCTTTGCGCCCTTCTTCCTGGCTTCGTTTTTGAACATATTATCGGCCGCCGTATTCAGCCAGGCCCTTACCCTTCCAAGCGTCTCAAATCGTTGGTAAAAACAATCCGATTCCTTTCCGTATTTCTCCAACAATTTGACCAGGGCATCGTCGGCGTGTTCCTCTGCATTAGCGTCGTTGTATATTTTTTTTAGTCTTCTAATCAACCGGGGGCGCTCCTTAGAGAGGAGTTCGCTAAAATCCTCATTAAATTCACCTTTAGAATCAATATATCCAGACATATCACGTCTTTTATGATGCAATATGAACGGGCGCAAGCTGCCCCATTCATCAAAAGCCGATGAACCAAGAACTCTTTTGTCTTGCCTCTGTTTATATGACCGATAAAGGGATCTATACGGGGGGAGGAAACGGATCAATCTTTATAGAACTAATCATGGCCCAGAACAGTTTGGTGAACAATGTAAGGTGAAGGTCGTAATTGCAGGTATTTATACGTATTCATAGGTAATGAATCTATTTATCTTTTATAAACGAAAAAAGTATCAAAAAAAACGACATTTGTCCTAATTAAATAAGCGCCCTTTGGGGGGCGCTGCCACATCACCTCATATAACAACCGAGGCGGTATTTATAACCATAGATATTGTAAGTTTCTTAGGATACCATACCTACAAACAACATCTCGTTAACAAATAAATCACAAAGTTGATGCAGCGAATTTGAATATCCGCCGATTTATACCTCCTCCAGGTATTCAATCCTGGCGAACTCCGAAAGGTCCAACCCAACCGGGCTCATGACCTTTCGGTTGTAGTGCCGGAAAATCCGGTAGAATTCAAAGGGGAGGCGAAGCATGTCTTTCAACCCAAGCTTCGAGTCCCCCTGCTCGATCCAGGTATGGAGGGGCAATTCCAGCGCGCATGTCTCGACATCAAGACCATCCAAGGCGATCCGGCGGAAGATTTCAACGTCGAAAAGCCAGCGGGATACGAAAGGCTCCCGGAAAACCCGTTTGGCGAAATCCGGATAGAAGAATTTAGCGCCGCACTGGCTGTCGTATATAGGGATGTGCAAATAAATGCTGATGGCCGTCGCGATCACGCGGCCCAGGTAGTGGCGATAGTTGTACCTTTTGATCCTGGCGCCGATGCGGGATATGCGGGAGCCGAATACGAAGGGTTTGTGTTCCTCTTCAAAGGCCTCTATAAAATACCTTAGCTCTCTGAAAGGCGTACTTAAATCTGCATCCATGAACCCTACAATGTCGTAGTTGCCGATACAAGCGACTTTTAGTACACCCCTTCTTACGGCTTCGGCCTTACCCCGGTTTTGTTCCAGGTTGATGATGTGGACGTGGGTGGGGAATTCAGCCTGTATATTCTTTAGAACATGGAGCGTGTCGTCCTTGCTGCCGTCGTTTACGAAAATGATATTGAAGGGCTGAGTTGCCAGGAACGTGCGGAAGGCCTCCTGGTTTATCCGGGAGGCTTCATTGTAACAGGGGATGACGATGGCAACACGTAACATATGCGGAGTAAAAATAGTCCGCATCGGTTTTGGGGATGCTACGTTTTCGGGAGTTAAACTGTTGAATTCGGGATTACCTCTTCGTTTCTGCTTTTATAAAGGAGGTCTCGGTTGTGTCATATGACGTACCGTCTTTGTGGAAAATATCGTGGAACCAGAGCTTGGGTTCTCCCCCACCCTTGATGGGTTCGTCCCAGGCGTATTTGGTATTGGTCTTGCCATCTACCAGGCCCCAGTTGATGGCGCCTATCTTTTGCGCCTTTAATAACGGTAAGATGGTGAAGAAGGTGCTGCCTCTTTTACGGGCCATGTATTCTGTGCAGATCAGTGGGCGGCCGTACGCTTTGAGCATTTCTACCCGTAATTGATGTTGTTCTGCGTCTTCATAGCAGTGATACGTGATAATATCGGAATTTGCCAGGAGGAAGGCGTTTATCTGGCCGAAGTGGACGTCCGTTATCCAATATCCTGACGTCAGGGGTTGGCTGGGGTTTACTTCCCGGGCCCACTTGAAGACCTTTTTGAGCAAATCAAAGCTGGGGTCCAGGTGGCCGTTGTTGCCGCATTCGTTGTAGAGGTCCCAGAGGAGGATGCGATTGTCTTGTTTGAAGGTGGTGAGGATGTCTTTGACATAGGTCTCCAGGGTATCCACCAGTAGCGGCTCATTATAATAGTACTGTCCTGGGTCCTGAAGCCAGCCGCTGTTGTGGATGCCGGGTTTGGGGGATGGTTGTTTGCCTGCGCTATAAATGGGTGACCAGCAGTCATCGAATAGCACCAGCATCGGTTTGATGTGGTGGGCGCTGGCTATGCGTAAGAAGGTGCTCACCCGGGCTTTGAAGCCGGCGGGGTCCTGTTGCCAGGCGACGTGGTGCAGGAATACGCGCATGGTGTTCATGCCGATTCCCTGAGCGAAGCCAAGTTCTTTGTTGATGGTCAGTGTGTCGAAGGTGTCTGCCTGCCACATTTCCAGTTGGTTGATGGCGGTGGAGGGGGTGAAGTTGGCGCCGACGAGCCAGGGTTGGTGGGCGTACCAGGTGGCAGCCTTCGCGGAGGGCCAGACTTGGGCGAAGACGGAGGAGCTAGAGATTAAGCAAGCAACGAGTAGATATTTTCGCATGACTTCTAACGATTAATAGTAAATAACAATCTCGAGGCCCTTTCTAACCAATGGGCTTATAGATAAATATATCCAATATATGAAAGTTATGAGATCCAGAAAAAAGTTATGCTTTTGGGATCATTTTCTCAAGGTCATGGGAAGAGATCTAGTATTTACTATTTTGCCAGGCAGATCGATTTTATATACATGGAACAGGCAATCATCAACCCGGCAAAAAGATCATTTGTCGATCTATTGGAGAGGCATGGCTTACGGCCAGTCCCAAGCGACTTGTATATTCGGTGCGGGGAATTTCCGGATGGGCCTTGCCTATATGTTTCAGTTATTCCTACCAGGTTTAGGGAGTTGTTCGAGTTGGTGCTGCCGTTACTGGTGTCGCAGGGGATAGCGTTTGCGGTGGTGAAAGATGAGGCGACCATGTTTGGGGTTAATAATGGGTTTTTCGGGGAGGATAAAATCGGTAAACTCCTTATTATAGGTGCGCGTTTTCTTCCATGGCTAAAGGAAGTGACGGGGCCTTTTTATGGGCCGGAGATCATCAATACTTTTAAAATAAACCAGGCGCTTTATGCTGACGCTCCTTTCCCAGGGTCTGGTGCTAAACCCATCGTGTCGGAAAGTCGGGACTTGGGGGGGGAGTTTTTGCCTATACAGCTTTTGAAAAGTGATGTCAAGACCGATGTATTTAAGGCATTGGAATTTTCTCGCTGGTTGATTCCCCGATGGCGGGTGGTGAAGCGGGCACGGAAATACCGGTACTACGATGAGCAAAATAGAGACATCGGGGATATATTCCGGTGGCAGGTAAAGGTATATAGAGACCTGAAGGATGTTGTACCTACTCCGGAAATCAGGGAGCCATTTGAAGACGGGGGATTTGTATTTCTTCCCATGTCCTTTGTGTCGGGGGAGCGGCTTACAGATTGGGTAAAAGCTAAAATGGGGATGATACCCTGGTACCGGCAACCGGCGGCTGTCCGGCAGGAAGTCATTAACGTTCTTGTTCAGATATTGGGGTATATAGCCGCCATACACGAAAAGGGTTATGTGCATCGGGATATACAGGGGAGTAACTTCCTGATTGGTAAAAATGGGCGGGTTACGCTGATAGACCTTGAAATGCTCTATCATATCGGAGAAGGCGCCCCTGCCCCACCCTTTGGGTTTGGAACGCCGGGGTATGTTTCGCTTCAGCAGTTTAACCATCAGCTCCCGGACCAGGCCGACGACATCTATGCCGTTGGGGCGCTTCTTGCGCGGGTATTCACTGGTATTGAGCCTGGTCGAATGATGGGGAACCAGGCCGAGGTTATATACTTTTTTACAGGAGACAAAGAACTATCATCCGTTGTTGGTGCTTGCTTCTCCGAGTCAAGGGGCGGCCGCCCCGGAGACCATGCCATTCTTCAAGTGGTCTCCAGACTCGGAGAAGGGAGTGCCCCGGATGGGAATATACATATGTCCTTGCTTAATTTGATCCAGGTATTTATACGTACGGGAGATGATTTAATCATTGATGCACCCTGGTATAGTCTTGCTAATGGGGTGACGGGGGTGATCTGGGTATTAGCTGAAGCCAGAAGGCAGGGCTTCGACATTCAGCCCTGTGTTGAGACGGTCAACCGGTGGTTGGAGAGCCTGAACCAGGGAATATTCAGGCAAAACTCGCCGATTCCGCCGGGGCTTTGTGAAGGAAGCGCGGGGATTGCGATGATGCTTTCTGCGTGTTTGGAAGCGGGGATACTTCAGGATAGTCCAGTGGTGAGGGGATTAATCAGGCAATGGCTTTTCCGGGAGGCAGGGACATTGGACCTCGCAAATGGTCGGGCGGGGCAGGGAATTGCGTGTTTGAGGTGTTTACCCTACTTAGACCCTGGAGAGGCTTTACGGTTTCTCCAGGGGATCTGCAAGGATATTATGGAGAAGTGGAATAAGCGTGATGCGAATGAATTGGCTTATTTTCTGCTATCCTATGCTCGCGTGTACAATGATCCAGCCGCGATTAAGGCCGCGATAAAAGGGTTGACCAATCCTGGAGATGGGTTTGAAACGGCCATTTTATATCTGAAGGCTTATGAGATCACCCATGATGTTGTGTACGGGGAAATAGCCGAACAGATATTAAAAGCGTATCCCAAGGAGATTACAATGGAGGTTCTATCGCTAAAAACAGGAATATCTGGCCTTGGCTATGCCTATCTAGAAGCCTTTCGGATACTGGGGGATAGACAATGGATTGAGCGGGCTACTTATATTGTCCGAGTATTTGATTCAGTCCGGCTTGGTCCCGATGCTAATTTGTTGAATGGGAACGCTGGGGTTTTATATTTTCTTATCCAATACAATGCCGCTAAAAATGCAGAAGGTAGCCCTCAACTTCATTTGCAAGGATGAAAGTCACATAATTCTGAAAATGCTCCGATCAACACAGCCAATTATTGATCTAATAGTTGCTGTTGATACCGGATCCTCCGACAATACCTGCGAGCTGATTAAGGCTTTTGGCAAGGAACACCAAATCCCTACATACGTCTTTGATCGCCCCTTTGACAACTTTTCAGCTAGCCGGAACTGCGCGCTAGAAAAACTTCGAGTGGTGGTTGCCGATCTTCAATGGAACGCGCATAAGGTGTTTGTGCTTTGGTTAGACTGTGATGAGCAATTAATTATCCATTCCGGATTCAGGAAAAATAAGCTTGATAAGGACATCCATGTTGTTCCAGGCACTATTGACAACTCACCATATGCCAGGGATGAATTTTTCCGCCTTTCGAAGAATTTCTATTGGTATGGCCCAATTCACGAGAAGCTATGCATAAACGAACCCGTAGATTCAATTCTTATTCTCGGAATTGAAATGCTATCAGAGAAAACGGGAAACTCATGGAAGGGCAATCTAGGAGAAAAGAACAAACGATATGGTGATATATTAGAAGATTTTATCAATAACCAGGATCGAGCAGAACGATGGGTATTTATGACAGCGCAATCTTATCATACCGCGGGACATTATTATGAGCCGGGAGAGGAAAGAACAAAACTGCTTCATAAGGCCATTCTTTATTATAAAGAGGTTGTCAACTTACCCAATACTGACATAGAAAGCCGATACTTTGCACAGTTACAAATAGGATATATTATGGATCTATTAGATTATCCTTGGTTTGAAACCCTTGAGGCCCTTTTCAAAGCCTATATAATTGATCCAATTAGAGGAGAATCCATTAAATATATAATCAATCACCATATAAAATTGAAGGATTGGAGGCAGGCATACATTTACACCAATTTCGCCAAGTCAATATTTCTGAACCATAATCCATCTCATCTTCGCATCAGATTTGTGGACAGGGCATTCTACAATTGGGAGGTCCTTCAACTACATTTAGAGACCTGTACACAACTAAATCTGAGGCAGGAAGCAAACGCCACCTATAAAGAATTAGAAAAGATAATGCATCGAAATCCTAAGTATTTTACAAATGCAAGCATAGAGAAGATAAAGACATTGAAGGAAACACAGGGAGTGTAAAATAAACTGTGTCACTTTTTAATATCAAAGGGCTAATATCAGCTCGTTAGTGAATGATGTTTTTTCTGGAGGTGCTGAACAGTGGCGCCAAAGATGCAAAAAATATCATTCAATGACGAGCCTTTTTATATCTGC
>CAJCIQ010000169.1 GCA_903970475.1 Beijerinckiaceae bacterium | reverse complement strand
CTCCGGCTCCTGTATTTAGGGGTGGATTCGGGTACAGGCCCGGATTTTACGGTCCTCATGTAGGTTTCGGCGTTGGCCCTGTTATTCCTGCTCCTCCTGTGGTTGTGGGTGGCGGATATTATGGACCCGGTGCCTACGCTCCAGCTCCTTATTATGCTCCCAGGCCTAGGATAATCGTTCCCGCTCCTTATGTTCGCGGATATTATGGATACCGTGGTGGCTTTCATGGTGGTTTCCATGGGGGTTACAGGAGATGGTAAGTTTTCAACGCCCTTGACATGGATCTGTATATATGAAGGGCGCCGGTATTCGGCGCCCTTTCTGTATGCGATATTCGGGCGGCCGCCCGAATATTACAATCTCTCGTACAAAGCCCTCAGGCGTTCCCGGGTCATGATTTTCTCCCAATCCTTGCCCAGCGCATTTTCCCATAAAGGTTTCATCCCCAGGGAAACGTTGATCATGGTATCGAATTGCGCATCGGTCAAATTTTTGCAGACCCCTGTGGGAATATCAATGTTGTTTTTCTTTACCATTTCATGGAATTCCCGGACTCCTTCGGGATAAAACGCTTCCAAATGATTAAACACGATACAGTTTCCGATGCCGTGTTTGGTACCCAACAAGAAAGCCAATCCATAGCTGACTGCGTGGGCTACCCCCACCTGGGAGTACGCAATGCTCATCCCCCCTGCATAGGAAGCCATCATTAGCTGGTCATCACTATGGTCATCCCATTTATCCTTATGGAGGAAAACCTCCTGGCAAAGTTCCAGGGCCTTTTCTCCGTATGACTTGCTGAACTCATTGAGATAGGTTCCCTGTAGGCTCTCTATACAATGGATATAGCAATCCATCCCCGTGTAGAAGCGTTGATTGACGGGGGCATTGGTGGTTAATGCCGGATCCAGCACGATCTGATCGAAGGGCGTGAAATCGGAGTTCATTCCCAGTTTACGGGTCGGTCCAGTCAGTACGCAAGTCCTGCTGACCTCCGCTCCGGTTCCACTGATGGTGGGTATACCCACCTTGTATACACCAGGCACCTTCACCAGGTCCCAGCCCTGGTAATCGGCAGAAGACCCTTCGTTTGTCATCATCAGTGCAACGGCTTTAGCCAGGTCCATGGTAGATCCCCCACCTATACCAATGATCCCGCTGACGGTACCAAATTCTTCCTTAAGGGCCGACGCCAGTTGATCAACCTGTGTGGTTTTCGGCTCATAGGTCACATCGGCAAAAATCAGCTTGTCTCTTCCCTGGAGGGGAATTCTACCGGCCAATGCTTTTCCTTTAAAGAAATGGTCCAGCAAAAAAATCATAGGCGCATCGCCTTTCCTATTGGGCGCCAGGATCTCATCCAACTGGTCAAAAGAGCCGCGGCCATACACCACGTAATTAACCATCCTAAAGTTGCGAAATTGCATTTTTTAATTTTTTATAGTTAATGCAGCGGCACCCCCGGATGGGCTTCGCCCATCCGTAATTAATGGTTCGGGGCCGCGGAATTATGTTTCAAAGTTAATGCAGCGGCCCCGAACACGCCCGCGCTATCCCCTAAGAGGGGCGCTATCACGGGAACGTCCAGCGTATTATTAAAAATAAATTGTTTCAAAGAGGCCAACCCTTCGGTGTAAAGGCCAGGTATGTTACCGACCCCACCTCCCACGACGATGACATCGGGATCCAGGATATTGGTAATGACGGATAGGGCTTTCCCGAAGAAATGATATAAGCGGTCCATGGTTGCCTTCGCCTCGGGTTCGCCGGAGGAGGCAAGGTTTGCTATCTCTTTGAGCCGGGGGGATCTCCCCGTAAGCCCTGTATAATATTTTTCCAGGGCTGGCCCCGCGATAACCGTTTCTACACAACCCACTTTACCACAATAACACCGGCCCCCCGATCCGTCCAGAAAATTGTGCCCCCATTCGCCGCCAATGCCGTGTTTGCCGTTCCAGACTTTGCCATCAATCACGATTCCTCCGCCCACACCCGTTCCTGCAATAACCCCAAATACCACGCGAGCCTTCGGGAATTGACGGGCTATCGCTCCCCAATGCACTTCAGCCAATGCAAAACAGTTTGCGTCGTTGGCCATCTCAAAGGGTATTCCCAAAGCTTGCTCCAGATCTGCCTTCAGGGGCTTTCCATTGAGCACAACGGAGTTGGCATTTTTCATGACCCCTAGTATGGGGTCTAATTCACCTGGGGTTCCAATGCCAATTCGCTGAGGTTTCAATCCGGACTCCTCCATCATTTTCTGCACCAATTCCTTAATTCGTCCAATCACGTGATCGTACCCCAACCTTGATTCGGTATCCAGTCGTATCCTCAGCAAAGGTTCCGCTCTGGCCGGATCAGCCATGATCACGCCCTCTACCTTGGTTCCACCCAGATCTATACCCCACAATGCCTCCATGCTTTATTTATTTTTTGTTGATTGCTCCATAAACCGGGCAGCGTTTTGAAGGTCTGCCGGGGTATCGATTTCCACACCCATATAATCCACTATCACCATCCTTAAAGGAATACCATGCTCCAGGTAACGCAAGCACTCGACCTTCTCCGCATTTTCCAGCGGAGAAACAGGCCAACTGGTAAAGTCCAGCAAAGCCTTTTTGCGAAAAGCGTAAACCCCTATATGCTCATAATAAGGGATGGGAACGTCTTTATTTCTGGGAAAAGGAATAATGCTTCTGCTAAAAAACAGGGAGTCGCCCTTGAGGTCTACCGCTACTTTTACATAGTTCTCGTCTGCGATCAATAACGGGTCCTTGAGTTCCTGCATGAGGGAAGCCACTTGTACAGAAGCCCCGTCGCTTCCTTTAAATACATCCAACAGCTTTTCCAGGGGCTCCTTCTTTACAAAGGGGGTATCTCCCTGGATATTGAGCACGATGTCAATGTCCATGTCTGTAACAGCTTCGGCAATCCGGTCACTCCCACTTTCGTGCGCTTTTTTACTCATGACGGCCTTACCGCCTCCATCCGTAATTTCTTTAAAGATGATGGGGCTGTCCGTTACCACCACCACTTCATGAAAAAGGCCCGTGGCTACGGTATTGTCATAGGTATGCCTGATGACCGTTTTATCGCCCAGGGTTTGCATGAGTTTGGCGGGGAATCGGGTGGCCGCATAACGGGCCGGGATAAGTGCCGCTGTTCGCATTGGTAGGAAGCTATTTTGCTGCAAAGATGCAACATTCCAGGTTTACTCCGGCTTCAACGATGGATCTGGACCCTCCAATCTGGTTCTGTAGGGTTGGAAGGGAACCTCCAGGAGATTGGTAATATGGTCCCTTTCTCCTTCAGGCATATGCGTATCCAGGCCATACACAATTTCATTGGGGTTCAGGTAGGTAAAAGTCCCGAATGTCCTATCCCAAAAAGAAAAAATATTCCCATAATTACTGTCCGTATAGGGCTGCTTGTAATGATGATGGACCTTATGCATGTCCGGAGAAATGATCACCCAACTTAAGGCCTGGTCCAACCATCGAGGAAGCTGGATGTTGGCGTGATTAAACTGGGCAAACAAAACCGACAGGGATTGATATATCATCACGATCCAGATCGGGGCCCCGGAAACGGTGACGGCCAGCAAGGTAAAAATGGCCCTGAACAAGCTTTCTACCGGATGGTGCCGGTTGGCAGTTGTTACGTCCACGTGCTGGTCAATATGGTGTATGGTATGGAATATCCAGAGCCATTTGGTTCGATGTTCTATCCAATGTATAAGCCAGGCACTGATGAGGTCCAGCAACAAGAGTCCTGCCAGGACAAATAACCAGACGGGCATCTTTACCAGGTATAATAGTCCCTTTTGGTGTTCTTCCGCGTACAGGCTATAACGTACAATGGCAACAGCAAAGACAAAATTGACCACTATCGTCGTTAGGGTGAAAAACAAATTGACGCCCGCATGTTTCCAACGCGGATATTGGGTTCGCCAAAGGGGAATAGATCCTTCCAGTAACCAGAAAAGCAATAACCCACATACCAGGATCAGGCTTCTGTGAGAAGAAGGTATATGGGACCAATATGTGATCCAGTTAGACAAGCAACAGTATTTGAAGTGAAATATACAAAATTATTATTCCCGGTCAAATTCACGGCCACACTGGGTACAACGATATTTCTCCCCGAAGTATTGCGTGTCCCGCAAGAAGAGCCAGTGGCTAATCCCCCTGAAGAAACTGCCCAATCCCTTGGGTTTGGAAAGGTCTTCCAGTTCACAACTTCCGCACTGGGGGCAAGACAGGGATGCTTTATACTCATCCTCCATAATGCCCAGCATGGCAGAGGCAGTAGGGGCTTCTTCTTTGGGAACGACCAGCTTTATGCCATTGATGGCCAGGGATAGCAGGGGGTCTACTGTAACGGTATGCTCGTCCTGAAGATGGGCATGAATCCCCGCATCCAACAACTTGCTCAATGCGATGTTGGCATTGATGTAATTGTCATATGTTCTTAGGATCACATACACCGGAAAGGAACTAGTTATTCAACATGAGCGGCATGACCAGCATGAGCTGATCTTCTTCTTCATCCTGGTCCACCGGCTTGATGATACCGGCCTTAGTGGGCGTAGAAAGCTCCATTTTCACCTCTGAAGAACTGGTGGAATTGAGCATTTCTATGAGGAACTTAGCATTGAACGCTATTTGCATGTCTTCTCCTTCATATTGGCAGCGCATGCGCTCGGTTCCCTCAAAGCTGAAATCCACGTCCTGGGAGGCCAATTGCAATTCGCTACCGCTGATGCTTAAGGCTACCTGGTTGGTGCTTTTATTGGAGAATACGCTTACCCGCCTGAGGGCATTTTGGAAATCCGTCCTGTTGACAACCATGGTATAAGGGTTGTCTGTGGGGATAACGACCTTATAATCCGGGAATCTGGCATCGATTAAACGACAGACCAACTGGGTCGTACCATGGAATACAAAAAGGTGATTTCCGTTATAAGAGATTTTCAGTTCGTCGTCGTTATCCGGAAGCGCACTTTTAAGGAGGTTAAGGGGCTTTTTAGGCACAATAAAACTATCTGTCCTGGAAGATTTGACTTCTTTGCGGCGATAGCGTACTAACCTGTGTGCATCAGTTGCTACGAAATTCAAGCTTTCTTTATCCAGCTCAAAATATACGCCTGTCATGGCTGGCCTGAGGTCATCATTGCTTACAGAAAAAAGCGTTTTGTTGATGGCGGTCACCAGGGCAGAGCTGCTCATAGAAAATTCCGTGGCATCGTCGGCAACAGGCTCTTTGGGGAAGTTGTCCGGGTTTTCTCCCATGACCTTGTATTTCCCATTATCACTGGTTATTTCTATGGCGAAATTTTTCTCTATGGTAAAAGTCAGGGGCTGATCAGGAATGTTCTTCAAAGAATCCATCAGAATTTTAGCGGGAATACAAACTTTACCGCTATCCTTTGCTTCTATATCCAATTCCACTTTCATTACCGTTTCAAGGTCTGTTGCCACAACGGTAAGTTTGTTCTTCTGAATATCGAAAAGAAAATCTTCCAGAATAGGTAGAACAGTATTGGCGTTGATGACTCCGCTGATTTGTTGCAGGTGTTTGAGTAGAGCCGATGAGGAAACGATAAACTTCATAGTTCTATTACAATTTGATTGGATAGTACACTAATTCGGCGTCAATTTATAAAGATTTTGCCAATAGCCTTCCAAAACTTATAAACCAAAGGGGAAAACCGATTTTGATACCTCCAGCGTACCTTTACTCAAATTTTTTCTTGCTATGCATTTATCACATCTATCTGAAAGTCTCAAGGGTTCTGAAATCGTGAGGCTGGGTAACGAGATTAAGGATAAAATCCGCGCCGGCAGGCGTATTTATAACTTCACCATCGGAGATTTTGACTCAGGGATATTTCCCATTCCTGATGCCCTGGAAAAAGCCATACATGAAGCTTACAAGGAAGGATTCACTACATATCCTCCGGCCGAAGGTATACTGGAACTCAGAGAGTCCGTCGGCCAGTTTATTTCTGCACGCGAAGGAATTCATTATTCTCCGGGAGAAATTCTCATTGCATCCGGGGGAAGACCCTTGATCTATGCGCTATTCAGGGCCATTGTGGATAAAGGAGAAAAGGTAATCTATGGTGTCCCCTCCTGGAACAATAACCACTATGTGCACTTTGTAGAGGGGGAGCACGTGCAAATAGAAACCACACCAGACCAGCAATTTCTGCCCACTGCGGCCCAGATCAAACCTTTACTAAAGAATGCAACGCTGCTGGCGCTCTGTTCTCCTCAGAATCCCACAGGTACGGTTTTCAGTAAGGCGGAACTGCAATCTATCTGCGACGCTGTTGTAGAAGAAAATCTGCGCAGGGGGCCCGATCAGAAAAAACTGTTCATCATGTATGACCAGATGTATTGGACCCTTACTTATGGAAATACCGAACACTACAACCCTGTTTCCCTTCGTCCGGAGTTAAAAGAGACAACCATTTTCATAGATGGGATCAGTAAAGTTTTTGCAGCAACAGGACTACGCGTGGGTTGGGCACTCGGACCAAGCACAGTGATTGCTAAAATGAAGGCCATTCTTTCTCATATGGGGGCCTGGGCGCCCATGGCAGAACAAAGGGCTACCGCCCTGTTTTTATTGCAAAAGGAAAAGGTGGATCATTACCTGTTTCATTTCAAGGCCGAACTGGAAGAGCGACTGAACCTGATCTACAAAGGTTTTATGGAGCTCCGGGAATCAGGCTTTGCCGTGGATGCGGTTGCCCCGCAGGCGGCCATTTACCTGACCATTCGATTCGGGTTGGTCGGCAAGAGTACCGAAGAAGGAAAACGATTATCTAACCAGGAAGAGGTGACCTCTTACATTTTAGATAAGGCCGGCTTGGCGGTTGTTCCCTTTTCCAGTTTTGGGGCTGGTAAGCAGTCTGATTGGTATCGCCTGAGTGTCGGTACTTGCAAAAAAGAGGAGATTCCGGAAATGCTGGGTGCCGTGCGTAAGGCATTAGAGGCCCTACACTAGACCCAGGCGCAAAGGTACCCATAACCCCATTTGATACATGAACGCCTTTCCTAGCAAACTCCCCCACGTGGGAACGACCATATTCACCGTAATGTCTTCCCTGGCACTGGAGCACAATGCGATCAACTTATCCCAGGGCTTTCCGGATTTTCCTATGGACCCGGACCTGATAGGTTTAGTATCGAAGGCTATGTCCGCCGGAGCCAATCAATATACCCATATGAACGGGTATATACCGCTTCGCGGGCAAATTGCCTCCAAAATTGAACGCCTGTACGGAGCCTCTGTTGACCCTGAAACCAATATTACCGTAACACCCGGAGGAACATACGCCCTATACACGGCCTTAACCTGTGTGTTGCATCCTGGAGATGAGGTAATTGTGCTGGAGCCTGCCTATGATAGTTATATCCCCTCCATCGAAGTCAACGGGGGGATAGCGGTAACGGTTCCCCTTCAATTCCCGAGCTATAGCATTGACTGGGAAAGGGTGAGGGCCGCCGTAACCACCAAAACCCGTATGCTCATCCTCAACACCCCACATAATCCAACAGGTAGTGTTTGGAAAGCGTCCGATTTTCTGGAGTTACAAGACATGGTTAGGGGCACCCGCATATTGATCCTCAGTGATGAGGTGTATGAACACATCACCTTCGACGGTTATCAGCATCAGAGCATTTTACGTTATCCGGAGCTCCGGGAAAGGGCCTTTGCCTGTTCCAGTTTTGGGAAATCCTATCATTGTACGGGTTGGAAAATCGGGTACTGTGTGGCTCCGGCCTGGTTAACCAAAGAGTTCAGAAAAGTCCATCAATTCAATTGTTTCAGCACCAATACCCCCGCTCAGGTTGCCCTGGCTACCTATCTGGATAATTATGAAGCCTACGAAAGCCTGCCTGGCTTTTTTCAGGCAAAAAGGGATTATTTCCTGGAACTAATGCGGGATAGCCCTTTTGCGTTTTTGGACAGCAAAGGCAGCTATTTTATTCTGGCTTCCTATAAACACTTCAGCCAGGAAGACGATAAGGAGTTCTCTGTGCGGTTGACCAAAGATCATGGGGTGGCTGTTATTCCCGTTTCTGTCTTTTACCGGGACGGAAAAGACGATAAAGTGATCCGGTTCTGCTTTGCCAAGGCGGAAAAGACGCTGGAAGAAGCGGCGCTTCGGCTGCGGAAACTGCGCTAGGCGGGCGGCCCGGTGCCTTTGTCCGCCTTCAGCGGGGTGGTGTCAAAGCGTGGGCCTTATTTCTTCTTATACACCGGTACCGTAGAGCAGGGCTCTCCGTACATGATGCTTTTTACCACCGGCCTCAGCTTTTGGGTAATGGCTACATAGGCATCTGCGCTTACTGTCTGGTCTCCACAGCCTTTGATAACCACACGTTGATCCAAAAAAACTGCCGCATCGAGTTCTCCGATATTTTTTACCAGCAAAGATTGTATCAATGATTCGGGGCTACCCATGAAAATGCCTTTAGCAATAGGCTCCAGTCGGGTTGCGATGAGCATATAGGCCCAATTGGGTATGATGGCCTCCGCTGAACAATACACGGCTACCCATTTCTGGTCGAAGGCAGACCAGTCCAAAGATAAAAGGGATGATCTGAAGTCTTTTTCCTTCAAGATCATCCCCATAAAAAGGTATTCTTTAAGATCGAAAGCCGCTAATTGATTCTCCGTTGGGAGATAATCCTGGAGATCCAGACTGATGAGTCCGCTCTCCGCAACCTTGTTCACAATGACGTCAGACATGAAACAAAGTTACCAATTCCCTTTTGAATCCTAGTTGCCGTAGAAAGTCAACCTGTCGTCCACAATTTTGGCGGCTGTTTTGAGTCCTTCCAAGGCGTGATAGCCGATGTTGTTCCTCATATTGCCTTCCATATTCTGGCGCAACAACTGATAAGTATTATTTTGGTTGGGTACACTGGTAACACTTTCTGTTTTTACCAGGAATACACCAGCATTCCCTTGGATCGGGCTGGACACTTTGTTCAGATTTCCCTTATAGAAAATGGCACCAACCAGTTTGGGTTCATTTCCTACCTGAGGTACCATGGTAGAAGCAAATCCGACACTATCAGCATGTAACACGGTTGCATTGGGATATTTGTTGGCTACTGCGCTTAAGTCAGTAACCGGTCCCAGTTTATCAATGATTTGTTTTGCTTTCAGTTCGCGACGAACACTATTTTCAACCAGGGTTCTGGCATAGGTACCGGTTGGAAGTCCGGCGTCTTGAATACCAGCCAAAGTAGCCACGACGAATTTGTTGCCAAACGCTTCAGGGTCTCCAATAGCTCCCTTTTTGCTGTCAAAAGCCCACTTCACGATCCTACGCGCCTGGCCGATACCAGGAACCTGATAATCGGTTTCCTTTACCGTTGCCGTGCGGATCACCAATTTATGATCCCTTGCTGTTTCTTCAAATAAGTTCTTATTCTGAGCGTCAGCGGCGAAACCAGTGGCGGCACTGTTTGCGGTCGTCGTCGTTTCGTCGGAAGGTTGTATATCCTTGGCGAGGTAGGCCACTTTATAATAAGGTTCTATGTTCTTTTGTTCCAGGATTTCGGCATAGATATAACCATACCCCTCCGCTTTGATGGCTTTCTTTTCTCCAACTTTACCTGTGAACAGGAAATCGGCGAATTCTTTGGGCAATGCAGGCTGCCCATTGAGTGGGTAAGCCTGATTATAGGCGATCGTATTTTCTTTTCCTTTATCAGTACCCTGCTGATCAGAAACCTGGGCAGCCAGGGTAGCGAAATCACCACCCTTTTGAGCTACAGCAGCAATGCTATCTGCTTTTGCTTTCACGATACTATCCGGCAACTGACCATTCTGGTTGGAGATAAGGATAAAATGGGTTTTTACCGAATCAGGGAAATCCTTTTTATCGATCATTTTAGCAATCACATAGTTGGCATTGCCGGCAGCCCCATCGAGGTAAGGTCCAAACAAGCCGCCTATAGGCAGAGAGAGGATGGAATCTTTATTGGGGTTCTGAATGACGGATTTACCTACAAACCCATCATAATATGATATACTGCTTCCGTTCTGGTTGAGGTAACCTTGCGCATCTTTGGTTTCTGAAAATCCTTGTTTCAATGCCAGTAACCCGGACAAAATGGCGGCACTGTCTTTAGAAGAGGCATCCGCATCGAAAATCACATAATTAATAACACGGGCGGCTTCGGTGCTGTTAAACGCTTCCTTGTGGGCAGAGATATAATCATTAATCTGACTTTCGCTGACAGGAACACTTGAGTCAGCAATCATTGCATAAGGAACGCCTGTATAGGAAATGCTGGCAATGGCTGAATTATCCTGGTTATCCTTTTCAGCTAACCATTTTGGATAATAGGAAGCACCCATGAGTAAGATCAGGTATTTTTCCCTTAAAGCCTGATTGGTAACCTGATTGTACAGGTAATCTTCCAGTCCCATCCTTTCCTGAGAAGTATCGGACATCCGTTTTACCCTACGTATATAATCAGCCACCAAAGAAGGATCATACTGACCAGTTTGAGGGTTGGCAAACCGCTGTTGACGGAAACCTTCAGGAGGATTGGGTCCATAGATCAGGGACTCCAGTTCTTTATCTGTATAGACCAAACCAAGTTTCTCTGTTTCCTGATTCAACAATGTCCTTTCAACCATGGAACCCCAAAGCGCATTGTTGATTTCTTCCCTAACGTCTTCGTTGACGGTAAGCCCTTGTTGCTGATACTTTTCTTCGGCCCTTTTGAGTTGATTTTCAAAGTCAATGCGACCGAGCTTCTCTCCGTTTACCTTTCCCAGGGTATTGATATCCTTGCTGAATACACTACCACCACCTCTTTGGCTGAGGGCGTCAATTAATATAAAGCCCACCATGGCAATTGCAATCGTAGCAATGGCTACTGCGGCATACTTATCCCTGATTTTCTGAATAACTGACATATATATGTATTGTACTACCTTTTTTTGGTGGGGGCAAACCTACAGGAAAAAACGTTATTCCGTGCCAGGAAGGCATAAAATTTGGGAAAAAGAGGGATTTAAGGGGAAGGAAGGCAAAAGTCCGTAAAAAAAGCATTCGTTTCGTTCCACGCGTGAAACATATTGAGTTTATCCCCAACACCCTGTGCATTTCCACTCTTTTCTGTGGATAACTGGGGGTAATTGGCCTTAGCACCGGTGCATAAGTTGATTATAAATACAGGTACTAACAGGGGTGCCGGAGGAGGCCGGTGTATAACCCAACCTTTATCCACTTTCGTACCCCCCCTTTTACACATGTGCACAATGGTGTACTTATCCACTTACAAGATTTATGCACTTTAGTGAATAAGGGGAGTATATAGTAATACACGGTAGAATGTTGGCTGTGAATGAAATGTGGATACCTGTGAATTGTGGGGGATAACCTACCTTTATGGAAGGAAAAATATGGGTTATCCACAAATCCACACTCCTAATAATAATAGGTTCTTTTAAATAAATAAGAAAGATATTAATACTACTATGGAAAACTTTGCTCTGGCTTCAGCGAAAAAAAATTTGAATAATGCGGGGTTTCTTGACATAGATTTGGATGTGAAAATGGATTTTTTCGAAGAGATTCAAAGACTCAAAAAAGAAAAGAATGCAGTTGTACTCGCTCACTATTACCAGGAACCCGATATTCAGGACGTGGCAGACTACATTGGTGACAGTTTGGGGCTGGCTCAGGCCGCGGCCAAGACGACCGCTGACATGATCGTGTTTGCAGGTGTTCATTTTATGGCGGAGACGGCCAAAATTTTGAATCCTGGAAAGAAAGTAGTCTTACCCGATCTGAAAGCAGGTTGCAGTTTGGCGGATTCAGCACCTGCCCCTCTGTTTAAAAAGTTTAAGGAGGAACACCCGGACCATGTGGTGATTTCTTATATCAATTGCACAGCGGAGATAAAAGCACTCAGCGATATTATTTGCACGAGCTCCAATGCAGAAAAAATTATAGAGAGCTTACCCGAAGGTCAACCCATCATTTTTGCTCCCGATAAGAACCTGGGTGGCTATCTCAATAAGAAGACAGGAAGGAATATGCTGTTGTGGAACGGGGCCTGCATGGTCCATGAGATCTTTTCACTGGAAAAAATCACCCGCCTGAAAGTTAGACACCCGGAAGCCAAGGTAATCGCCCACCCCGAATGTGAAGAGGCGGTGCTGAAAGTGGCCGATTTCATAGGATCTACGACCCAGTTGCTCAAATATTCCCAGACGGACAGCTCCCAAGCCTATATCGTGGTGACTGAATCCGGCATACTGCACCAGATGCAAAAAGAAAGCCCCTTAAAGACCTTCATACCTGCTCCCCCGGATAATAACTGCGCTTGCAACGATTGTCCCTATATGAAGCTCAATACCCTTGAGAAAGTGTATTTGTGCATGGAGTATGAACTCCCAGAAATCATTATGGAGGAAAATCTTCGGGAAGCTGCCCGTAAACCGATGGAAAGGATGCTTGATATAAGCCGCAAGGCGGGATTAATTGGGGGATAAAACCTACCGGAACAGGTGATAGGCGATAAAGCTCATCAAATAAGCCAATCCCGTCATATATACTAACTGGATGGCCGGCCATTTCCAGCTCCTGGTTTCTCTTTTAACCACAGCCAGGGTGCTCATGCATTGCATCGCCAGGACATAAAAGATCATTAGCGATAAACCGGTACCAAGTGTATATACTTTAGAACCATCCTCCTCCTTAGCCATGGCCATTTTTTGTCTGAGGGTAAGCTGATCACCGGAATGATCCTCCCCTACGCTGTACAAGGTTGCCATGGTACCTACAAACACTTCACGAGCAGCCAGGGAAGTAATCAAGGCTATGCCTATTTTCCAATCAAAGCCTAGTGGGGTGATGACAGGCTCAATACTTTTTCCCAACTTTCCTGCATAGGAATTGGCAAGGAGCTCAGATTTTTCTGCCTTATCCAGTTCATTTCCCTGGGAAGGATTTTGTTTGACCAGGACTTCATATTTGTCCCTTACCGCCTGCATATCCTTATGAGGTCCAAAAGTACTCAAAGCCCAAAGGATTAAGGAGATGATCATGATGACTTGTCCTGCATCCTTTAGGAATATCCTGGCTTTTTCCCACATGGTGATAAACATATTTTTCCATCGGGGCGCGCGATATACGGGTAACTCCAGGATAAAAAAGCTTCTTTCCTGGATCTTAATAATCTTTTTGAAGACATAAGACACCGTTAGCGCCATGACAACGCCTAGTAGGTATAATCCCATCATAACCAAACCCTGTATGCTCAAAAAACCAAAATAGTATTTCTGGGGAATGACCAAGGCTATTAAAATGGTATAAACAGGAAGTCGGGCAGAGCAGCTCATTAAAGGGGTGACCATGATGGTTAACAGGCGCTCTTTGCGGTTTTCAATGTTGCGGGTACTCATGATGGCAGGTACGGCACAAGCAAATCCACTGATCAAGGGCATGACGCTTTTTCCATTCATACCTACTTTTCGCATCAGCTTATCGGTCAGGAAGCTGATGCGGGCCATATACCCTGTGTCTTCCAACAAGGTAATCAGTCCGAATAGGATCATTATCTGGGGAACAAACACCATAATTCCGCTCAAACCTGCCAATATGCCATTTAGGAATAAATCACTCCACCACGCAGAAGGTAAGATCCCGCCCAACCACCCCGTTAATTGGGCAAAGGACCATTCGATGGCGTCCATGGGAAAGGAAGCTATCCAGAATATACTTTGAAACAGCAAGAATAAAACCCCCAATAATATCAGATATCCCCAGGTTCTATGCAAGAGAATCTTGTCCAGGCTTTCTGTAAACAAGGCTTTCTGCAATGGGTCTTTTTCTACTATATTATTGGACATAACCTGCTTGATCCTTGCATAGCGCTGCATAATCTCCTCCGCCTGGACCTTGGTGGCATTGAAAGGATACTGTTCTTTGGCACTGTGGATAGCCGCTTTTTGTTCGGCATCCAGGGGGATATGGTTTGTATTGATCAGGTAATGGATCGCCATGTAATCACTAATCCCGTGTATTTCCTGTTTAAGGGCTTGTACTGTTTCCGGGGCTAGTTCATGGTTGGCTATGAAATCCCGGGAAGGAGCTTTGTATAGCTGTTTAGCTGTATCCTGGATGGCCTTTTTGAGTTGATTCAATCCTTTTTCCTTGCGCGGATTGATAGGTACGATGGGAACGCCTAAATCCCTTTCCAGCCCAGGTATATCTATTTCAATTCCCTTCTTTTTGGCAATGTCCATCATGGATAGGCCTATGACCAGGGGAATTTTCATATCTATCATCTGAGAGCAAAACAGCAGGTTCCTTTTCAGGTTGCTGGCATCGGCAATGAGAACCACCATATCTGGACGAACCTTGATATCCGGTTGCATTAATACTTCATAGGTTACCCATTCATCGGCCCTTTTAGGGTATAGGCTATAGGTTCCCGGAAGGTCTATGATGCTGGCTGTAAGTTGTTCGCTGATGACACTGCTGCCGGTCTTCTTATCTACCGTAACCCCGGGAAAATTGCCGACTTTTTGTTTCAGACCTGTAAGGGCATTGAAAAGTGAACTTTTGCCGCTATTGGGATTTCCTACTAATGCAATGTTTATCATATCCTAATTTTCCTGGGGGAATGAACAAAATTAGCTGTTATTATGGGGGAGCTGTTTCCGAAAAAAGGAAACTTTACATTTGCATGAATTTTGCGTGGTTCAAACCATATTATGAGAAAGGCTTGCTGGATCGTTTTGATGGGTTTATCTTCTGTTGTCCCTGTTAATGCCCAAAGGCTTAAAAAGGCGGACAAACTGGTTTCCACCGGTATTGCCGGGGATATGTCCCTATTAACGGGTGATTCTGTATTTGAAGGGCATACACAAACCTCAACACCTCCTGCTCCTTGTATGTTTGCTGCCAGCCAGCTAGCTCAAATGGGGCTCTTGGGGGAGGCGGACAGTGGTCAATTTATAAAAACCTTACTGGTAGACGAAGGAAAAATAATCGGCTCAGGCTGTAGCCTTAGTCTGGATGGAAACAGCCTGAAACCCGGATCTGATTTCTTTCCCTTGGCTGGAAGCCCTCAGGGTCATGCAGAGGGTAGTACGGGTGTTTCCTTGAATGAAAGGGGATTGCCGTGGATATACGATTTGAAGTACGATTTAGAGGCGGAGAAAGAAACGCCTGGCTTTGACATGCATAAATTATTGGAAAACAAATCTTTGGATGCAAAAAAGAAAGGAGCTACGGCCCTGATTCTTTATAATTCTTCCAAAATAGCCGATAGCATTTCCTTTGAAAAGAATGACTCGGTTTCCCACTATGCTATTCCGGTTATTTACCTGACCAGAACGATTAGTAAGGTAGTTTTCAAAGATCCCACCGCATATATTCAGGTAAACTTATCCGTATCCATCCAGAAAAAACAATACTATATCCATTTTGTGGAGGGTATGATGAATAACGGAGCGGGTAATTTAGTATTACTTCATGCTTCTTTGGATTCGGCAGGTAGTGCCGTAGCTTTGGTGGAATTGACCAGATTAATACGTCATTCCGGATGGAAACAACATGACTATCTGGTTATAGGATATTCAGGCGGTGTTGAAACAGATTCCGCGATATGGACCCGTCTTCCCAAAGAGCCGGTTGCTTATGATCTGGAGGTTCAAAGAATGATCCCCGATCCAACCAAACCCCAGATCAGTGTGATGGCCGCCTTTGCTGAAGACAAGTGGGAGTACTTGTTTCATAAGGCTAAAGACAATTATATTTCCCTCCAGTATACTAAGGTGACTCCAACCAACCATGTAGTAAATAATTATCCTTATTTCTGTTTCAGCACGGCAGGACCAGTTATCCCAAAATCCCAGGATTATGACCGGGAAGCGCTGGCCATACGCTATATTTATAAAATGATGGAGGCTGCCGATAAGCCATGAAATTAAAATTGGACATGGACCAAATGGCGTCGGATTTTTTCGACGATGCTCGTATTTTGGGTATAGTGGCTCCAATTAAGGACTACCAATTTTGCTGGCAGCTCAATCACATGCTTAGGCTTGATTTCAGGGTTAACAATGACCTGGAAATTCAACTGAGTAAAAAGGACAGGCAATATTTTTTTTCCGTCTTTGAATATGTAGAGCCTCCGGGCTTTCTACGGCATTATTTATACAATAATCAGTACGATGGAGAATATTTATTGCCGGAGTTTAAGCACCTGGATTTTCTGTGGATGGCTAAGGGAGAAGACTTGGTAGAGGCGGAATGGAATGGGCTGCAACAGGAAATAAGGAAAATGGGGCCCGTACAAATGGTGATGGAATTGGCTACACAAACCATTCGTAACAAACAGCATCTTATATTTTAAACAGATATCTTAAGACATGAGAAATTGGTTATTGGGATGCTGCCTTTTGGCAGGGTCTGGCGCTTCTGCACAGCAGCTTACTGTTCCGCAAATCATGAGGGATCCCAAATGGATCGGTACGTCTCCCTCAAATGTTTACTGGTCGGTCGATGGAAAGGAATTGTTTTTTTCCTGGAATCCTTCAGGGGCCCCTACAGATTCAACATATGTAAAAGTGTTGGCTTCGGGCGCCATACAAAAATTGGATTACCGGGATGCGGCCATTTCCAGGGCAGAAAGGAGGGGCGCCTACAATAAGGCTCACACGTTGCTGGTCTATACCTTTGAAAATGATTTGTATTTATCAGACCTGAGCAGTGGAAAAACAAAACGCTTGTCTCATACCCTGGAAGGGAAGTATAATCCCCAGTTCTGTGCACATGATTCTTGTATAGTTTACCAATCCGGAGACAACCTTTTTGCCTACCATATTGGGGAAGGTTATTTGGAACAATGGACAGATTTTGAAAAGGGAGGGGAAACGACTACAGCCTCCGGACCACGTGGTCGTGGACGAGGGGCCCGTAGCGGAAATACAGAGGACGCCGGATCCCAGGGAAATCCGCAGGAAAAGTGGCTGAAACAACAGCAATTAGACCTGATGCAAGTGCTGAAGGAAAGGCATGATAAAAAAGAAGCAACCATTGCCTATAATAAAGCCGTAAAGGAAACCGATACCCTAAAGGTCATTCACCTTGGGGATAAATCCTTGAATGAGCTGACCCCGTCCCCTGATGGGAGGTTCATTGTTTTTTCCTTGTACAAAGACCCTTCCGGTATTAAAAACACCATTGTTCCTGCTTATGTAACGGAAAGTGGTTTTACGACCGATATTCCCGGCAGGGAAAAAGTTGGTGTTGCCCAGGGAGAAAACACGCTGTTTGTATACGACCGGTTCTCCGATACTGTCATGCAGGTTAAAACGGATTCCATAGTGGATATCGATAAAGAGCCCGAATACCTGGTGGACTATCCCGCTGAACATAAAGATAAACCCTCACCCAGGCCGGTAAGTTTTGAAGGAACCTATTGGAATGAAGACGGGACAGCCGCCTTTGTAGATATTCGTTCCCAGGATTTTAAGGACAGGTGGATCATGTTATTAGAACCTCAAACGGGTAAACTCCAACTGATAGATCATCAGCATGATTCTGCCTGGATTGGCGGACCTGGAATAGGATGGGGACCGGAGGGAGAAGGGAAGGGTTGGCTCAACCTTTCTACAATTTGGTTTCAAAGTGAGGTTACGGGCTATTCGCATTTATATACTTATGATCTGAAAACGGGTAAGAAAAGGGCCTTGACTTCCGGTAATTATGAAGTCCTGCAATCCCGCTTGAGCAGGGATAAAAAATATTTTTACTTGCTAACCAATCAGGAGCATCCTGGTAAACCAAACTGGTACAGGTTAAACGTAAATGGCGGAAGCCCGGAGAAGATCACATCTATGACGGGTTCTTACCAGGTAACCCTAAGTCCTGATGAAAAAAACATTGCCTACCTGTACAGTTATATTAATAAACCAGCAGAACTCTATATCCAGGAAAATGCCCCTGGAAAGTCACCTGTTCAAATTACAAATAAGGCTGCCGGCGCAGATTTTCAAGCCTACCCTTGGAGGGATACGCGCATTTTTACCATTAAATCCAGGGATGGAAAGGATATATATGCCAGGATCTATGATCCTGCTCCCGGAAAGAAAAACGGAGCCGCAGTAATTTTTGTGCATGGTGCGGGCTACCTACAGAATGTTGACTATGGTTGGAGTGAGCATTATTTCAGGGAATATATGTTTAACAACCTGTTGGCCGATGAGGGGTATACCGTGTTGGAGGTTGATTACAGAGCCTCTTCCGGATATGGGAGGGATTGGAGAACAGCAATTTATAGGCATATGGGCGGAAAGGACCTGGATGATGAAGTGGATGCAGCCCGTTATCTCGTAAGGGAACAAGGAATCGACTCAGCCCGGATTGGTTTATATGGAGGAAGTTACGGAGGCTTCATGACCCTGATGGCTATGTTTACCGCCCCCACCGTTTTTAAAGCAGGTGCGGCACTTAGGTCTGTAACGGACTGGGCGGCTTATAACCATGGATACACAGCAGAGATCCTCAATGAACCCTTTACCGATAGCATTGCCTACCGCAGGTCTTCTCCCATCTATTTTGCGTCTGGCCTGCAAGGCCATCTCCTGATCTGTCACGGCATGGTGGATGAAAATGTGCATTTTCAGGATGACGTGCGCTTGGTGCAACGGCTGATTGAATTGGGAAAAGATAATTGGGAGTTAGCGGTCTATCCAATGGAGGATCATGGTTTCGTGGAGCCTAGTTCCTGGACCGATGAGTATAAGCGCATAAAGAAATTGTTTGATACCTGGTTGTTGAAGTAGGCGCAGGCCTGTTGGCTGGCCTATCCTTTAGTGGCCCTCTAGCAGGCCTATGTTAAAGAGAAGGCACAGTTTGAGTTTGTGATTTTGACAACAAACAAACTCAAACTGACCCTTCCCTTTTATATCGCTAGGGACTTAGCCGGGCTCACACCTTTTATGGTAAGATGCTAAAAAAGTAGAATGTTAGCTATTCATAGAAGCCAAGAACTCTTCGTTCGATTTAGTGCCTTTCATGCGTTTGAGCAATTCATTCATAGCTTCTTCGGGATTCATGTCAGACATGTATTTGCGGAGAACCCACATGCGGCTGAGTACCTCCCTGTCGAGCAGGAGGTCTTCGCGGCGGGTTGAAGAGCCAACCACATCCATGGCTGGGAATACGCGCTTGTTAGCCAGACGCCTATCCAATACCAATTCCATATTACCGGTTCCCTTGAATTCTTCGAAGATTACTTCGTCCATTTTAGATCCGGTATCTACCAGGGCTGTAGCTAAAATAGTGAGTGATCCACCGTTTTCAATCTTACGGGCAGCACCGAAGAATTGTTTGGGTTTTTGCATGGCATTGGCTTCGACACCACCGCTCAGTACTTTACCAGAGGCGGGCGCAACGGTATTGTGGGCGCGAGCCAAACGGGTAAGAGAGTCCAGGAGGATAACAACATCATGACCGCATTCAACCAGCCGTTTTGCTTTTTGCAAAACAATGGAGGAAACCTTTACGTGTTTCTCTGCGGGTTCGTCAAAGGTAGAAGCAACAACTTCTGCCTTAACACTGCGCTCCATATCGGTAACTTCTTCCGGACGTTCGTCTATGAGTAATACGATGAGGTAGCATTCAGGGTGATTTTCCGCGATGGCATTAGCCACTTCTTTGAGCAGCATAGTTTTACCAACTTTTGGTTGGGCAACCAGCAATCCGCGTTGTCCTTTTCCTATAGGTGTAAACAAATCCATCAGACGAGTGGAATAGCTACTGGGACTATAGGAAAGATTCATTTTTTCGAAGGGGAACAAAGGTGTCAGGTATTCGAAAGGAACACGATCCCTAACCTCTTCCGGAGTTTTGCCGTTGATGGTTTCTACCTTCAACAGCGCGAAATATTTTTCACCTTCTTTGGGGGGGCGCACAGAACCGTAAACAGTATCACCCGTTTTGAGTCCGAACAATTTTATCTGGGAAGGGGAAACATAAATATCATCCGGGGAACTTAAATAGTTGTAATCACTGGATCGCAGGAACCCGTAACCATCAGGCATCATTTCCAATACACCTTCACCCTGTACGACGCCATCAAATTCAATGTTGAAGGCGGGGTCTTTCCTGAGTGGGTATTGCCTTTGATTAATGGGGGCGGTATCTTCTGTAACGCTGGGATCCGTTTCTTCTACCAGACTGAGCAGGTTGTTCTGTAGTCTGGCAGTATCGGGAGAAAGAATGGAGGCGGATGATTCTTCATCGTCCTCGTTATTGTCGTCGTCGTTAAGCGGCAATTCGGACTGGGAGTCTTCTTTCTTGCGAGGTTTACGCCCTCTTTTTCCTGCTGCCGATTGTGGAATAGGAGCCTGGGGAGCCGCAGCGGCAACAACGGGCGCTTCTTTTTCCTTTTTAGGCCTTTTATTGTTGTTATTGTCCTTTTCTTTTTTGGCAACCGGTTCTGGCTCATTCTCTACAAAAGCCTCTTCTGTGGTATTGGATGTGGTTGCTTTAACGATCCTCTTGCGCTTTAGTTTACCGGAATTATCTGTCTTTGCCTCACTAGCCATAACTGCTTGTTTATCCAGAATTTTATAGATGAGTTCTTGTTTATCTAGTTTTTTGGAGGCGGGAATATTTAACTGGTCTGCAATGTCGTGCAGCTCAGGAACGAGCATGTCGTTCAGTTGTAAGATGTCATACATAAAAAGAGGTACATTGTAAATTTAACTACGTTCAGGTAACTTCACCTTAGTGCTTGATGGATGAAGACTATCAGTGAAGGGGGTTGTTACATTAATGGATTTGAAAATTAGGCTGATCGGAATGTTAAAACTGATGACCTAAAGAAGGGAGCGCTGGAAAAAAGGAACTCCTTCTGGTGCAAGTTTACATAGAAAATGGGGAAAACAAAAAAGTTTTTTGAGGTCTTAACGAATTATTGGGGCTTTTTCGGCGCTTTGTTTTAGGTTTGCCTTCATGTTGAATGTTAGAGTAAAAGTAAAGGACGTATTGTCCACGGAGCCCGCCGGGCAAGACATTGTGGTGATGGGTTGGGTCAGGACATTTAGAAATAACCAGTTTATAGCCCTCAATGACGGGTCAACCAATGCCAATTTACAGGTGGTGGTTGATTTTGAAAATACAGACCCTGCACTTTTAAAGCGGATTACTACCGGAGCCTCCCTTAGAATAAACGGGAATCTCGTAGCCTCTTTGGGAAAAGGGCAAAAAGTGGATTTAAAAGCGACACAGATTGACATTTTGGGTGATTCAGATCCTGAGCAATACGTATTACAACCCAAAAAACATAGCCTGGAATTCCTGAGGGAGGTAGCCCACCTGCGCTTCAGAACCAATACGTTCGGGGCTGTATTCCGCATCAGGCATGCGTTGGCTTTTGCCGTGCATCAATTTTATAATGAGCGGGGATTTATTTATTTCCATTCTCCCATCATTACCGCTTCTGATGCAGAAGGAGCCGGCGAATTATTTAGGGTTAGCACCCTGGATCCACTAAACCCCCCTCAGACAGAGGATGGGAAAATAGATTACAATCAGGATTTTTTTGGAAAGCCCACGAACCTGACAGTAAGCGGTCAGTTGGAAGGGGAGCTGGCCGCCATGGCATTCAGCGAGATATACACATTCGGGCCTACTTTTAGGGCGGAGAACTCCAATACCACCAGGCACCTGGCGGAGTTCTGGATGATTGAGCCAGAAATGGCCTTTTATGACCTTGAGGATAATATGAATTTAGCAGAGGCTTTCATTAAGTATCTGATTGCCTATGTTATGGAGCATAACCGTGAAGACCTGGAAACCCTGGATCTTAGGTTAAAAGAGGAGGACAAGACCAAACCTGAGGCGGAAAGAAGCGAAATGGGACTTATCGAGAAATTGGAATTTGTGGTAAATAACAAATTTGAAAGAATTACCTATACGGAGGCCATAGACATTCTGCTACAGTCTCCTGCCTATAAAAAGAAGAAATTTAAGTACGAGGTGGCCTGGGGAATTGATATGCAAAGTGAGCACGAGCGCTACCTGGTTGAAAAGCACTTTAAGAAACCAGTGATCGTCACCAATTATCCTAAGGATTTTAAAGCCTTTTATATGAGGCAGAATGATGACGGCAAGACCGTAGCCGCCATGGATATACTTGCTCCGGGGATTGGAGAGATCGTGGGTGGCTCCCAGAGGGAAGAAAGGCTGGATAAATTAGTATCCAGGATGGAAGACATGCATATCCCCCAAAACGAAATGTCCTGGTATCTGGATACGCGTCGATTTGGTACGGTACCACATGCCGGGTTTGGATTGGGATTTGAACGAATGGTCCAATTTGTAACGGGTATGGGTAACATCAGGGATGTAATACCTTTTCCCAGGACCCCCAAGAATTGCGAATTCTAAAAGGAAAACGACTATGAATATTCCTGTTGTGGATTTGAACCAATTCACAAGGGGGGCCATTGCTGACAGGGCTTCTTTTGTGGATCAATTGGGAAAAGCATATGAGGAGGTTGGATTTGTAGCGGTTATTAATCATGGTATTCCCTCGGACCTGATTGCGCATATGTATCAGAAGGTCCAGGATTTCTTTTCCCTTCCCTTGGATATTAAAAGGGGGTATGAAATTCCTGCTCTTGCCGGACAAAGGGGATATACCTCATTTGGAAAGGAACACGCCAAAGGCTTTGACGCTCCTGATTTAAAGGAGTTTTACCAATATGGTCAGAAAGTTGAGGATGGAGAAAAGGATTTGGAGAACTATCCTCCGAATGTTTCTGTTCCTCAGGTTAGCGGATTTGACAAAACGTTTCACGATGCTTATCGGGCCTTCGAAACTTCAGGTACCCATCTCTTAAGGGCTATCGCTTTGTTCCTGGGTCTGGAGGAGAAATATTTTGACGCTTTTGTGCACAACGGGAACTCCATTTTGAGGGCCATTCATTATCCACCGATAACTCAGGAGCCCAAAAGTGCAGTCAGGGCTGAACAACATGAAGACATCAACTTAATCACCCTTTTAGTAGGTGCGTCTGCCGACGGGCTGCAAATTCTGACCAAAGCAGGGGACTGGTTACCAGTAACCTCAAGAGCGGATGAAATTGTGGTCAATGTGGGCGACATGTTACAGCGCTTAACCAACAACCGGTTGAGATCTACTACGCATAGGGTTGTAAACCCACCTCGTGATTTATGGCATACCTCCAGGTTTTCCATTCCTTTTTTCCTGCATCCGAAGTCTGAAATGTCTTTAGCCTGCTTACCTGGCTGTATTGACAAGGAACATCCCAAGGCTTATTCAGATATGACAGCGGGCCAATATCTGGATGAAAGGTTAAGGGAAATAGGACTGAAGAAATAGAGCATAGACTAAATAGTGTGGCATGATTCGAAGACATGGCGCCTTTCTGCGTTCCGTATTTTGGTATAGCATCACCGCCTTTGGAGGACCACAGGGCCATATGGGGATGATGCTAAAAACATTCGTCCAAAAACGGAAGGATGTGACCGAAGAGGAACTGATGGAATACAGCGCCTTCTGTCAATTATTGCCTGGGGCATCGTCCTCTCAAACGGTGACCTTGATCGGGTATAAGAGAGGCGGCGTCCCATTAGCAATCCTAACATTACTGATCTGGCTCATCCCCGCCTGTTTATTGATGGGGTTATTCTCCTTTTTGGTTCAGTATCTGGATACCCGCAGCCTGCATAAGAATATATTTAATTACCTGCAACCCATGGCGGTTGGATTCCTGGCCTTTGCTGCCATCAAGGTTTTTAAGATTGCCATAAAGAACACCATTACCCGGGTAATCATGGTGGTGGTGGCGGTAATGTCCTTTGCTTTTTTCCGGACACCCTGGATCTTTCCTATTTTAATCATATTAAGCGGGATAGTAACCAACTTCAGCTCAAAGCGTATTCCCCAGATCCCGCATGAGCGCAAGAAAATAAGATGGACGAATATCTGGTTGTTCCTTGCGGTATTCATAGCAGCAGGATTTGTTAGCGAAACGGCCAGGAAAGAGCAGTGGCAGGATAGACGGGCCTTTAACTTATTTGAGAACTTTTACCGTTTCGGAAGCATCGTATTCGGTGGTGGGCAGGTATTGGTCCCCATGATGTATCAGCAGTTTGTACTCCACGAGAAAACAAAGTACATGAGTGGGGAAGAGTTGCTTACTGGAGCCGGGATGGTACAGGCTGTTCCTGGTCCGACCTTTTCTGTTTGCGCTTATACGGGAGGCATGGCTATGCGTCCCTATGGAACAGGGGGTCAGGTATTAGGGTGTGTCATCGGTGTAGTTGGTGTGTTTCTCCCCAGTTTATTGTTGGTTCTATTTTTCTATCCCGTATGGCATAACCTGAGAAAGTATGCGGCATTTTACCGGTCTTTGGAGGGAATTCAGGCTTGCGTAGTGGGTATTATGATTGCCTCTTTCTTTTTCCTCTTAAAGGATATTGCCTTTTTTGATAATCATATGGCCAGTTATATTAACCTGCTGGTGATTGTCTGTACCTTTTTGCTCCTAACTTTTACGCGGATACGCCCACCTTACATTGTTTTGTTTTGTCTGCTGCTAGGTTGGGTATTTTGACTTTTGTATCCTGCCTGGTTCGACGTTTTACGTGTTTAGCGCGTAGGTCTACCCCCGGTAATAATGATTTTTATTGATTTCTTCTTCCACCTCCTTAGGTACCAGGTAGGTTATGGGTTTTTTGCCCGCTACCAGATTACGGATATGTGTAGCAGAAATATCCAGAAAGGGGGCTTTAAGGAAGGCGCCTTGTTTGGGTGTTTGTTTATCTGTTAGAGAGAACCCTATTCTTTCATAGACATATAGGGGATAATTCTCCAGGATAAATGAGGCGTTATGCCAGGAGTCTATATTGCTATATCCATCACTTCCCAAAAGAATGGAAAACTGATGCTGAGGAAATTTTTCGCCCAAATAGGTGAGGGTTGTGCTGGTATAAGAGGGCTTTGGTAAATGAAATTCAATGTCACTTGCCTTTAAACCTGGGTTTTCTCCTATACCTAATCTAACCAGGTGGAGGCGGTGATACTCGTTAAGTAAAGTAGAAGATTGTTTAAATGGGTTCTGGGGACTAACCACAAACCAGATCTGATGTAAGTCGGTTTGATTCAAACAATGTTGGGCAATAATGAGGTGGCCAATATGGATGGGATTAAATGACCCGAAATATAATCCTATTTGCATGTAAGCAATTATTGCTCAAATATAGCCGATTCGCTCCCTGGAACCTCTACCCATATGCGATCGGCTTCTTCTAATCTCAGGCTTAGGCTATAGCCGGCAATCGATATGGATATGGGATCTCCTAAGGGGGCAACCAAATCAATAGTGACGGATTCGCCTGGCACACAACCCATTTCCATGAGTTTTAAAAAGATCTCGTCTTTGTCGAAAGAGCGGATTATTGCTTTTTGCCCTATTGAAATCTGAGATAATCTTTTCATCATCTTATACCTTATCGGATATCTATGCAAAGCTACCTTTGCAGGAATCGTTGGTGGTTACGAAATACGGAAAACAACATATTATCCTTATATGATTCGATTTTCAGGCGCAGATAGATCTGTTTCTTTAAAAGAAAGAACTTCGGTGAAGGCCCTTTTAATAGAAATGTTCCACGTGGAAAACAAAAGCCTTGCAAGCCTCCAATATGTTTTTTGCTCCGATGAGTACCTACTCCAAATCAATAAGGATTTCCTTCAACACGACTATTATACAGACATCATCACCTTTGAAATGGGCGACTCCAGAACCACGGGGGTGGAGGGGGAAATATATATTAGCGTTGATCGGGTTAAAGACAACGCCAAGAACCTGGGCTTACCCTTTCAAGATGAATTGCGTAGGGTCCTGTTTCACGGCGCCCTCCACTTATGCGGCTATAAGGACAAGACCCCTGCTCAGGAAAAGAAGATGAGGGAGATGGAGGAGAAATATCTTTCCCTATGGAATGAAAGGTTTGGCAGATAGGCCATACCCAACATGTTCCAAAATTGATCAGTGGGCGACTCCAAATGTTTCAATACTCATCGTTGGCGCACCTACACTACACACACAAGGTTTCACGGACCCGGCCTCTCGGAATGTTCCACGTGGAACAAAACGACCTCAAAGGGCCGCACCCCGAAACTTCACATCCCGAAGGGCCGCACCCCGAAACTTCACAACCCATTTGCGTATAGCATTCGTAACTTTGCGCCATGTTTCCCCATTATGATGTTATAGTTGTTGGTGCCGGTCATGCCGGATGTGAAGCCGCGGCCTCGGCTGCCAATATGGGCTCCAAGGTGCTTTTGATCACCATGAATATGCAAACAATTGCCCAGATGAGTTGTAATCCGGCCATGGGTGGTATTGCTAAGGGTCAGATCGTTCGGGAGATTGATGCCATGGGCGGCTATTCCGGGATAGTGAGCGACAGAAGTACCATTCAATTCCGGATGCTGAACAGGTCCAAGGGGCCGGCCATGTGGAGCCCCCGCGCCCAAAATGACCGGATGTTATTTGCAACCGTATGGAGAGAGCTGTTGGAGCAAACGCCCAATGTGGACTTTTACCAGGACATGGTAAAGGGTTTGTTGGTCAAACACGGAAGGGTAGAAGGGGTCATCACGGGATTGGGTCATGAAATCAAGGCTAAGTCTGTGGTGTTAACCAATGGGACCTTCCTAAATGGGGTTATTCATATTGGAGAAAAACAATTTGGAGGAGGCCGGGTTGCAGAAAAGGCCGCCACAGGAATCACTGAACAATTGGTGGATTTAGGTTTTGAAAGCGACAGACTAAAAACCGGAACGCCTCCCCGTATAGATGGAAGAAGCCTTGATTATAGTAAAATGACGGAACAAAAGGGGGATGATACCGTTGTTGGGTTCTCCTTCCTGGATATACCCAGGGTAAAACCCGAACAACAAAGAAGTTGCTGGATTACCTACACCTCACCCGAGGTTCATGATATTTTGAAGACTGGGTTTGATCGTTCTCCCATGTACCAGGGCAGAATACAAGGCATAGGCCCCCGGTATTGCCCCAGCATCGAAGACAAAATCAACCGGTTTGCCGAGCGGGATAGACACCAGCTATTTGTGGAGCCGGAAGGATGGAATACGGTGGAAATCTATGTGAACGGGTTTTCGACTTCCTTGCCCGAATCCGTTCAGTACGAAGCGCTCCGGATGGTACCAGGTTTTGAAAACTGCCGGATGTTCAGACCTGGATATGCCATTGAATACGATTATTTCCCGCCAACGCAATTGAAATACTCTCTGGAGACCAAATTAATCAGCAACTTGTTTTTCGCCGGCCAGATCAATGGTACCACAGGATATGAAGAGGCTGCTTGCCAGGGCTTAATGGCAGGTATCAATGCCCATCTGGCGGCAAAGGAAAAAGATGCCCTGATCCTGAAACGCAGTGAAGCCTATATTGGGGTGCTGATTGATGACCTGATTAGTAAGGGTACGGAAGAGCCCTACCGCATGTTTACCAGTAGGGCTGAATACAGGACCCTGCTCCGTCAGGATAATGCTGATCTTCGTCTGACGGAACTGAGTTATAATCTGGGCCTCGCCTCTGAAGAAAGAATGGAAAAGGTTAAACAGAAACAAGCGCAGGTTGAATACCTGAAAGGGAAACTGACCGAGGTCAGCCTTGAACCAGAAGAAGTAAATGCCTATCTGGAGGATAATAATTCTGCCGCGATTTCTCAGAAGCAAAAGGTGCATCAGCTTTTATTAAGGCCAGGCATTTCATTGGATACCATGTACCTAAGTGTCCCCCGGCTAAAAGAAATACTAGGGGAAATGGGTATAGAAACATTGGAGCAGGCCGATATTCAGATCAAATACGACGTCTATATCCAAAAGGAAAAGGAAATGGTAGCACGTATGGGACAAATGGAGGACCTAACCATACCCGAGAACTTTAATTACGATAAGATTCATTCCCTCTCAGCGGAAGCCAGGCAGAAATTTGGGCGAATTAGACCAGGGACCTTGGGACAAGCATCCAGGATTTCGGGGGTAACACCCAGTGATGTTCAGATCCTGATGGTGTATATGGGACGGTAAACGCAAGGAGTAGCCAAAGAATAGACACCGGGATCAGGTAAATAAATAAGGGCGCGGAATAACCGCGCCTTTTACATTGATTTATACGACGTTAAATCTATTTCTTGATTTGAATCACCTTCGTGTTTGTCCATCTATCGTGCCATGGATGACCCCCAAAAGCGGATAGCCCGTTAAAGGGAACGATCCTAACCAAAGAACGAAGAAAAGCATCTTTTGCGGTAATAGGGCTCTCCTCTGGGTTGTCTTGAACCACTTTGGTGCCGGTACAGAACTTTCCAACTGTTCTACCCCGACTAAGCCCTTCGAAGGCCACATAGTAGACTATGGTAATCGCATAGCTCACGAAATAAAAAAACCACCTGTTCCAGGAGTATACATCAATAACCTGCGTATGAACAGTCAGGTAAATCAGCAGTTGGGTTGAAAGCCGGGTTGCCACGTATATTACAATGGCGTCAATGAGCCGGTTAACAAAGCGCTGACCTACTGTTGCGTCCTCTGACCCCATAATATAGTCTAGATCAGAGAGTAAAGAAGGATCGGATTCATTTGGAGCATTAAGCGTTGATTCCATATACGGAGGATTATTTTGATGCTTTTTCAGAAACAACAGGGGGCGCTTTAGTGAGTGCAGACAGGGTTTCTGGGGATTTCGTTTCCATAGAATTTAAAGCTAAGAAATTGTTGTTAAAAGGTATGCGGACATGGTTATAACTCGCTCCACTTAAGTAATATTACAACCTAAAGATTTTTTCTTGAGAACGTCTTTCTGCTTCCATGTATTAACCTGTATTGTCCTTGCTTCGCTCTTATCGCTTGATGTCTGTGCCCAGTCATCTACCCAACTCATGATCAAAGGAACCGTCTATGACAGATCCCAACGGGTAACCTTGCCTTCCGTAACGGTGATTAGCACCTCTGGGCCCCAAACGCTTACCGACTCCTTGGGAAATTATAAGATCATTGTGGATGAAAAAGACTCCATCTATTTTTCTTTCCTGAATAAGCGCTCCCCTTGGTTTGCCATAAAAGATATACAAAATCCCTGGAACTTTGACATATCCCTAAGGGTGGATGCTCCTGAGTTGCCGGAAGTGTATGTGACCAAACAGTCCTACCACGCGGATTCCATGGAAAACAGGCAGGAATATGCCAAGATCTTCAATTATCGTAACCCAACCTTTGGGACGTCCATAGATCCCAACGGGGGCGGCGTTGGCTTAGACCTGGACGCCCTTATCAACATGTTTCGGTTTGGGTATAACAAACGCCAGACGGGTTATAAGCACTTCTTTGAGTGGGAAGAGCACGAAAAATACATTGACCACCGCTTTAATAATATCCTGATTACCAAATTAACAGGATATACCGGAGATAAACTGGCGGCCTTCGTTAAGCAATATCGCCCTGTCTACGAATTTGTGCAAAACATCAACGACGTAGACCTGGGATCCTATATTGAAAAATGTAAGGCAGATTATGAAAGCGGACATCCCAGTACGGCCGCGGTCATGATGACCACTTACCGGCAGCGGTAAGAGACAACGGCCCACGCCGTTGCGCCTACAAAGTTCAAATCCCAAACTTTTCCATGCGCCTGTATAAGGCTGCCCTGGTTAGCCCTAGCTCCATTGCCGCTTTACTGATATTGCCTTTGTGCTTTTCCAATGCACTTTTGATCAGCAATTGCTCCATACTGCCCAGGTCCAAACCGGATGAAATGGCTACCTCGCCTTCCGGCTTGCGACCAGAGGATAAGTGCAGATCTCCCTCCTGAATTTCATCACCCTCGGCCATGATCAAGGCACGTTCAATGACGTGCTGTAATTCCCGGATATTGCCTGGCCAACCATATTTCAGAATGGCGTCCTTTGCTTCCTTGCTCAGAATCAGATGTTTACGGTATTTATTATTGAGTTGACCCAGGAAATGGGCACTCAAAGTCGGAATGTCTTCCGCCCTTTCCCTTAAGGGAGGAAGCATTAACTCTACCGTATTGATGCGGAATAACAGGTCTTCCCGGAAGGTACCTTCATGCACCATTTTCTGCAAAGGCATATTGGTAGCGGAGATCAACCGGATATCGATCTTCCTTTCTTTGGTTTCCCCAACCCGGGTAATGGTCCTGTTTTGCAGCGCATGCAGCAATTTGGATTGGAGTTGAAGGGGTAGGTTTCCTATTTCATCCAGGAACAAGGTACCCCCATCAGCCAGCTCAAAACGACCAGCTTTATCTTCCCGGGCATCGGTAAAAGCACCTTTGGCGTGCCCAAACAATTCACTCTCAAACAAATTGGCGTGAAGGGCGCCCAGGTCCACGGTGATAAAAACACGGGAAGCCCTGTTGGAAAGCCTATGGATCTCTGAAGCGACCACCTGTTTTCCTGTCCCGTTCTCGCCCAGTATCAAAATATTGGCATCCGTAGGGGCTGCTTTTCGAATGGTGTGTATAACCCCCTGCATTGACTTGGAACTTCCGGTCACTAACCCGCTGGAACTGCCCAGCATGTCATTTTGCAGGGTCTCCTGAACCTGTTCAGCTTTTTGTAATTTCTTCCCAGTGGCCCTCAATTGCCAGGCAGCACTAAGGGTGGCCAATAATTTCTCGTTGTTCCAGGGTTTGAGGATAAAATCGGTAGCTCCGGATTTTAAACACTCCACCGCCAGCTCAACGTCCCCGTAGGCCGTCATGAGTATGAGTATCAGGCTGGGGTCCGTTTCGTGCAAAAATTTCAGCCAGTACAGGCCTTCTCTTCCATCATTGGTGCCTTTCCGGTAATTCATGTCCAGCATGACGATATCCGTTTCCAGCGTCGTAATGAGGGAATGCAATTCTTTTGGATCCTGGCAAATATGGACCGTCTGAAAATGTTGTTTGAGAAAGATCCTTGCAGAAACAAGGATATCAAGGTCATCATCAACGATGAGAATGCTGGCCGGAAATTTTTTCATATGTGCTGATCTGGAGGGGAGAGAAATGACTTAAGACAAATGTCCGATTTTGTACAATATATGTTCAATATTGGACAAAAAAATAATAAGAGCCACAAGCGAAATACTGATTATCAATCATATATGGTACATAAATGGGGTAGGCACGTCCTCTGTTCTATATAAATAAACCTCCTTTATGATATCTATCCGGAATTTGACCAAATACTACCGAACCGAAGAGGTGGAAACAACGGCCCTTCATAACGTAACCTTCGACGTTAAACCGGGTGAGTTTGTAAGTATAATGGGTCCTTCCGGTTGTGGAAAAAGCACCCTGCTCAATGTGTTGGGATTATTGGATACGGCGGAGGAAGGAAGCTTTACATTTAATGAAAAGGAATTACTGCACCTAGGGGAAAAAGATAAATCCGCCTTCAGAAAAGCGCATATTGGATTTGTATTCCAAAGCTTCAATCTGATAGATGAACTCACGGTATATGAAAATGTAGAATTGCCCTTGATCTATGCAGGGGTAGGCGCCCAAGAACGAAAAGAAAGGGTAAACAATATGCTGGAGCGGATGAACTTATCGAAACGCAGTGCACACTTTCCCCAACAGTTATCTGGTGGACAGCAACAGCGCGTAGCAGTCGGTCGGGCCCTGATCAACAAACCAGCCCTGATCCTGGCAGACGAGCCCACGGGAAACCTGGACAGCACCAATGGCAACGAGGTAATGGATATCCTGTGTGAGTTGAACGAACAGGGAACAACCATCATCATGGTTACCCACTCTGCACACGATGCCAGCTTCAGCTCCAGGGTCGTATATATGAAAGACGGAATGATCGTTACAGAAAAACTACAAAAGGAAAAAGCTGCTGAACTTATTTAAGCCTACAACCCCATGCTGAAAATCAACCTTAAAATCGCCTTTCGGAATCTATGGAGGAACAAAGGCTTGTCCTTTATCAACATCTTTGGTTTATCCATAGGTATTGCGGGAACCATACTGATTCTGCTGTATGTACTGCATGAAAGGAGCTACGATACCTGGAACCCTAAAATAGACCGGGTTTATAGAGTAACTATAGATTGGTCCGGGCTTAAGGATGGGGACTATGGAGCGACCATGGCAGAAATGTCTCCTCCGTTCAAAGCAGGAATTCCTGAACTGGAAGACTATGCGCGCTTCTATGTTTGGAACATGGGTAAAAGACTGCTTACTTATAAGGAAACCAACCTTTACGCCGAGCATAACCAGGGGGTGGATTCTACGTTTTTCAATGTTTTTCCCTACACCTTTAAGGAAGGCAGCCCGGGAACAGCCCTTAATGGGCCTTCATCCATAGTCATCAGTGAGGAACTCGAACATAAATTATTTGGAGAACAGCCTGCCTTGGGAAAGGTGTTGACGATGCAGGGATCGGCTCCCATGACCATTACGGGGGTCTTCCTTCCGCCTGCCAAGCCCAGCCATATTGAAGCGGATGCTTTCCAGCGGATGACGGGCGAATCTCATGGATGGGGTAATGGTAATTTTTATACCTATGTGTTGCTCAGGCCGGGATCCAATCCTAAAATCATCGAAAAGAAGATGGACAAAATTCTGGATGGACTTCCTGTCAATTCAGATAGCTCCAATCAGGCCAGTATCCACTTGGTACCGCTCAGGGATATGTATTTCGACGCCGATATTAAATATGATTTCGCCCAACATGGGAACATCCATATTCTACAGGTCTTGTCCATTGTTGCCGCATTATTATTGGCCATAGCTGCGATCAACTTCACCAATTTCAATATTATACGTTCGATCAGAAGAGCCCGGGAGACGGGGGTTAGAAAAGTATTGGGGGCCTTCCGCTGGAATATCGTGCTGTACAGTATTCTGGAGGCTTCCATACAGGTCTTCATTGCCCTAATCCTAGGGGCCGTCTGGGCCGAATTGGTTCTTCCCTCCATGAATCATCTGCTGGGCCTGAACCTTTCCTTGCTCCACAACCCTGAATGGACGAGGTTGGCGCTGGTCATGTGTGTTACTTTGTTAATAGTGGTCTTGGTTTCCGGTGGTTATGTAGCCTACTGGACCTCGGGCCACAATCCTGTTTTAGTGCTCAAGGGCAATCTGAGCGCTATGTATAAAGGGGGCCTGATGAGAAAGGGGTTGTTGATCCTTCAATTCACACTGGCAACCATTGCCGTGGGGGGATTATTCATCATCCATAAACAGGTAAACCATCTGAAACATATGGATCCGGGATTTAATAAGGATCAGGTCCTGATCCTCCCCATCCATGAAAAAAAGGATATAGAACGTTTCCCGGACATCAAACGGCAAATGCTGAATGTGCCAGGTGTAAAGCTGGTTAGCAGGGTCAATTATCTCCCAGGGGATAAGCTGATACAATCTATTGGAAGGAATTACCAAGGTAAATTCCTAGATGATATTAATGTGGTCACTATAGACTACGATTACTTCGAAATCATGGGCGCGCATTTTATTAAAGGGCGTTCTTATAATGAAAATTTCAGCACCGACTCCAGCGCCATTATTGTCAATGAGACTGCTGAAAAGCGCTTTCAATTGCAGGATTTATTGGATAAACCTTGGATTGAAGACCGTCCTATAGTAGGGGTTATCAGTGACATGACCCAAAAAGGCTTTGAAACCAGGCCTGAGGCTACGGTTTATTGGATACAAGGGGACCGAACCAATTATGTGACAAATGTGATCATGAAAGTAGATACGCGAAACCTGGACCAGACCTTGGTGGGATTGAAATCCATCTGGTCCCGGGTAGAGCCAAACTTTCCCATGGAATACCATTTTCTGGATGAACAATTTGACAAGATGTTCAATAAATATCAGCAAATGGATACCGTTTTCCTGGTATTCGCTGGCCTTACCTTATTCATTGCGCTGTTAGGCATTTTTGTACTGGCCGCCTTCATGGCCGCTCATCGCACCAAAGAAATCGGCGTACGAAAAGTACTGGGCGCCTCTGTGTTCCAGATAATACAAATGCTCAATAAAGAGTTTGTAACCCTGGTGATTATCGCCAATGCCATAGCCCTTCCCATATTATATGTTCTAGGCAAGCAGTGGCTACAAGGATTTGCCTTTCAGGTATCTATTCCCTGGTTGGCTTTTGCAGGTACCATGGTGATTACTTTATTATGTACCGTCATTACCGTAAGCATTCAGGCCAGGACGGTTGCCGTGGCCAATCCGGTTAAGGCCCTCAAACACGAATAACATGAAAAAAGGAATCACCATATCCCTTAGGTCCATCTGGAAGCAAAAGGAGTTTTCTATCCTCAACGTTATTGGTTTGGGTGTGGGAATAGGATCGGCCTTGCTGATCTTCCTGTTGATCCGCAATGAGCTCAGCATAGACCAATTCTGGCCTAAAAAGGACAGGATCTACAGGGTAGTGTCCTCAGAAACTTACCGGAATGGCCTCAAGGATTGGGATGGTTGCGCGCCTATTCCTTTGGGCGATGCCTTACGGAATGAGTTTCCCCAAACAGCGCAGGTGGCATCCACCTACAAGTCCTGGAAATCTTTTCTGGTGGAGTCACAATTCGGCTCCCGGGAAGGCAGTAACAGCGCTTCCGATAAAAAATTCCGGACCCAGGAGGTCTATTATGTAGAACCCCAGCTTTTCCACATTTTCGATTTTACCTGGCTGGCTGGAGATCCCAACACGGCCTTGAAAGAGCCCTCTTCGATAGTGATTACCCGAAGGATCGCCGAGACCTGGTTTGGAAATTGGACAGCTGCCCTGGGAAAAGTGGTACAAGAAGGGGATGTGCACAGGCCAATGCGGATCACAGGGATATTGGAAAACTTCCCATCCAATACGGATATGAAGATGGACGTTTTATTGCCCTACGATAATATCCGCAAGGAAAGGCCCGGGGACTTCAGCGATCCAAAGAACTGGGATAATTTTAGCAGCGGTTGCCAGTGTTTTTTCCTATTAAAAGAAAACAGCAGCATAGCCGGGATGAATCAGCTATTACCAGGCTTCATTGACCGGCATTTTACGCCCCTGGCTCCCCATTCGGATACGCAGGATTCCTGCTCATTTCAGGCGTTGAGCCAAATGCACTTTGACCAGCATTATTCTCATTATGGAGGAGACGGTTGGTCTTATACAGAATTATGGTCCCTGGGATTAATTGGCGCCTTCCTGCTGTTGCTGGCGTGCATCAATTTTATTAACCTGGCTACCGCCCAGTCCCTGAATAAGGCAAAAGAGGTTGGGGTAAGAAAAGTGCTGGGCTCCAGCAAATCCCAATTGGTCGTCCGGTTTATGAGCGAGACGGCACTCCTGGTTTGTGTGGCGCTATTTGTAGGCTGCATACTAGCGGAACTGAGCTTTTCCGCCCTGAACCAATTGCTGGGAAAGCAAATCCCCTTTTCGACCTTTGCGGCCCCGTCTACTTTTGCTTTCCTGGGTATCACGGCCGTAACCGTCATCTTTTTATCCGGCCTCTATCCTGGATTGGTCCTGAGTGGATATAATCCGGCCTCCGTGCTGAAAGGCAAAATAAACGCCCCTGCGGGTAGCAGCGTCTTTTTACGCAGAGCCCTGGTGGTGGCTCAGTTTGCCATTGCCCAGGTGTTGATCATAGGGACCCTGGTCATCGTCAAACAAATGCACTTCTTCCAGACCCGGCCCCTCGGATTTCAGAAAGAGAATATCCTGATGGTGTATTTGCCCGGTATCAGTAACGCGCAGGTCAGTGCCACTAAAATGAACTGGCTCTTACAACGAGTAAAGCAAATTCCCGGGGTATCTTCTGCCGCCCTATGTAATGAACCCCCTTCTACCGCAGACATGTCTACCTGTGGATTTGGTTTTGATGGCCGCCCCCAGGAAGAACCGTTTGAATTGATGACCCATTATGCAGATACGGCTTACCTCTCCACATATAAAATTGAGTTGGCTGCCGGAAGGCTTCCTTTTGCCTCCGACTCTTCCAAGGAAATTTTACTTAACGAAACAGCGGTACATAAACTGGGATTTAAAGATCCCAATGATATTCTGGGGAAAAACATCAAGCTGGCTTACCTCAAATTTAGGGATCTTCCCATCGTTGGCGTATTCCATGATTTTAACAATACCACGCTGAGGGATAAAATCCAGCCCATGTTCATCCTCTCGGATGCTTCGAATTATTACCAGTTGGCCATGCGCATCCAACCCGATAAAACCCAGGACATCATAAGGGAAGTGGGAAGTGTATACACCCAGGATTATCCCGAAACGCCCTATGACCCTCAATTTTATGCGGACAGGTTGAATGGCTTTTACCATACGGAAGCCCAGTCTTCCTCTCTTTTCAAAATATTCGCCATCATGGCCATCCTCATTTCCTGTCTGGGTTTGTATGGACTGGTCTCCTTCATGGCGGCCCGTAAAACCAAGGAGGTTGGTATCAGAAAAGTACTCGGGGCTTCGGTACAAAGTATCGTACTGATGTTTTCCAGGGAGTTTACTATGCTGGTGTCCCTCTCCTTCCTCATAGCCGCACCCCTGGGGTACCTGGCCATGGACCACTGGTTAAATACGTTTTATTACCATGTGGATATGGGTTGGTTCATCTTTTTAGCAGCCCTTAGCAGCTCCGTACTCATAGCCTGGATCACCATAGCCTATAGGGCGGTAAAAGCCGCCCTGGCCAATCCCATAAAATCATTGAAATACGAATAACCCCCATAATTAGCCATGTTAACCAATAACCTCAAGATTGCCCTCAGATCCCTTTGGAGAAAAAGAGGATTTGCTTTCCTGAACATTTTAGGATTAGCGGTGGGCATTGCCTCCGCCCTGATGATCTTCATGATCATACGTCAGGAGTTCAGCTATGACACTTTCCATCCGCTTAAAGACAGGATCTATAAAATAGGGACCTATCTGAAATATAAAGATGGCTCAGAACTCAAAGACGGCGCCTGTTCCCTTTTGGCGGCAGATGCTTTTCGAAAGGATTTTCCCCAACTGGATAAGGTTACACCCACCTACCTGGAAGACGAGGACCAGTTTGCTATCCCGGAATCAAGTGGGGCAACCGAAAAAAAATTCAAGGAAAAGGAAGGGATCTTTTTTCTGGAGCCCGCCTTCTTTGAATTGTTCAATTTCCCCTGGATTCAGGGCGACCCCTCCAGTTTGAAAAACCCCAATACCATAGCCATTTCCCAAAAGTTTGCCACAAAATGGTTTGGCGATTGGAAGTCCGCCATGGATAAAATGATATTGGTCTCCGACCATCGTACCCCCATGCAGATAAAGGGGATTCTTCAGGACCCACCCACCAATACGGATTTAGTGGTCAATGTAGCTATGTCTTATGAGACGTTCAGGGAACAAAACAAATCGGATTTCTCCAACAATTCCAACTGGGGTTCCGTGAGTAGCTCTTCCCAATGTTTTGTATTACTCAAACCCGGTGTTAAAATCGCCGATTTGACCGGAGAATTGGCCGTCTTCAATAAGGCGACGTATGTAGATGTGAACAGGAATGGGTCGGCCTATCAATCCAATGTATTCGTGCCGTTTAACGGGCAGCACTTTGATGAACAATATACCCGCTACGGTGATCCCAGTCTTTCTTCAAAGGAGGTATGGGCAATGACCTTGATTGGCATATTCCTGGTCTTGGTGGCTTGTATCAACTTCATTAATTTGTCTACCGCTCAATCTGTCAATAGGGCCAAAGAAATCGGGGTAAGGAAAGTGTTGGGAAGTAACCGCCCTCAGTTATTGGGACAATTTATGCAGGAAACAGCCCTGATCACTTTTATTTCCCTGGTACTGGCTTGCATCATTGCCGAACTGACCTTGCCTTCTATAGGTACGCTTATGGAAAGGACGTTCAGCCTGCATTTGCTGGAAACACCCTGGACCGCACTTTTCTTAATTGGGCTGGGCGTGATCGTAACCTTCCTGGCAGGTTTCTATCCGGGGATGGTCTTGTCAGGCTTTGATCCTGTGACCGCCTTTAGAAGTAAGATAGCGGCAAAATCCACCAAAGGGATTTCCCTGAGAAGGGGCTTAGTGGTCACCCAGTTTGTCATCGCCCAATTACTCATCATCGGGACCTTGGTGGTCATTGAACAAATGAGTTATTTCCGCAACCGCCCTATGGGATTTGAAAGAAAGACCATACTCATGTATGATGTCCCCCTGGATTCCAACAGCCAAAAAAGCCTTCCCATACTCAAGGCTAAAATGAATCAACTGCCAGGCGTAGTGGCCTCCACACTCTGTGACAATCCTCCATCCACCCAGGATGCTTGGAATACCGGCTTTATCTTCGATACGCATACAGAGACGGAAGGCTATCAGATCACCATGCGCTTTCAGGACAGCGATTACCTCAAAGTCTTTCATATGCAAATGGCCGCAGGTCGTCAACCTTATCCCTCGGATAGCATAGGGGAACTGATGGTCAACGAAACCACGGTAAAGCGCCTGGGCCTGCATTCCGATCAGGAAATATTGGGCAGAACCTTGCGCTTCAGCAGACATGGTTTCCGTTGTACTATTGTCGGGGTGATGAAGGATTTTAACAACAAACCCCTCAATGGAACGGTAGGTATCACGCCAGTCATGGTTTCTGCTTCCTCCAGCAAGGGCTTTAATTTCCTGGCGGTACGCTATGACCCGAACAACCTGGCATCCTTGATGCCTAAAATGGCCGCCGTGTATAATGAAGTATTTCCTAACCATGTTCCTGATCCTACTTTTTACGATAAAATGCTCATGGACAATTACCAGGCAGAAACAAGAGCCCAGAAGCTGTTCCAGATTTTTGCTTTCCTGGCCATCTTCATATCCTGCCTGGGTCTTTATGGATTGGTTTCCTTTATGGCGGTGCAAAAATTCAAGGAAGTGGGCATACGCAAGGTATTAGGCGCATCGGTAGGGAACATCATTTATATGTTCTCTAAGGAATTTACCCTGTTGGTTGGTGTTGCTTTCCTCGTTGCGGCTCCCTTGGGATATTATTTCATGAAACTGTGGTTAGATGGGTTTTATTACCGGATCCACATTGGATGGGATGTCTTTTTGATCTCCATTGTAATGTCTGTAGTGATCGCCTGGATTACGGTGAGCTACAAAGCCCTGAGAGCCGCCCTGTCCAATCCGATAAAAGCATTGAAATACGAATAAACGTCCAGCTCATGTTCAAAAACTATATACAGGTAGCATTCAGCGCACTTTGGCGCAGGCGCACCTTTACTTTCCTGAATGTATTGGGCCTCTCTGTGGGTATTGCGTCTGCTTTGGTTTTGTTTCTGGTCATCCGGTTCGAGACCAGTTTCGACAAGTTCCATAGGAACCGGGACAGGATTTATCGGGTCATATCTGTATATACAGGAGGGACGGATGGGACGGGTTACTCCCAGGGTGTGCCTATTGTCCTGACGGGAACCCTCCGCAATGAGTTTACTCAATTCTCCAAAGTAGCCGCTTCCAGGGCGGTCTACGGCGCTCAGTTTAACCTGGCCGGGACAGGCACGGAAGGAACCAGGAAATTCAAACAGGACAAGGGCATATTTTACGTCGAACCGGGGTTGTTTGACATTTTTGACTTCCCCTGGATTTATGGCGCACCCTTCTCCCTGAAGGAACCCAATACCATCGCCATAGAGCAGTCCGTTGCCCAGATTTGGTTTGGGGAGGAATGGAGACAGGCCATTGGTAAGTCGGTGAGGATGGACAATACCCAGACCTATCGTATTGTGGGCATCATGAAGGACCACCCGGATAATACGGATCTACCCATTCGGGTAGCCTTATCCTACGCCTCATATGCGGATAAAAACAGTACGAATTGGGGTAACGTCAGTAGTGCTTATAATCTTTACGCTTTATTAGCTCCTGGGGTAGGTATTAAGGATGCCAATGCCCAGATACCCGGATTTGCCGACCGGCATTTTGGCAATGATAAAGATAACCTGGAGAAATCTTCCATCGAATTTCAACCCCTGGCAAAAATGCACTTCGACGATAGGGTAACGACGCCCTATGCGGATTTCGAATCGGGTACCATAGGCATCAAACAACTATGGGCCCTGGGACTCATTGGGGCGTTTCTGCTGTTCGTTGCCTGCGTGAATTTTGTCAACCTGGCAACGGCTCAGTCTGTCAATCGTTCCAAAGAGATCGGCGTAAGGAAAGTCTTAGGCAGCAGTAAAAGCATGTTGATACGCCAATTTTTGGGAGAGACGTTTTTTATCACCGTGATCGCCCTTTTCCTTTCCTGTATTTGGGCTGAAATGGGAACGAGGTTTTACCTCAATGACCAGTTGGGAAAACCCCTTAGCCTGAATTTCCTGGCCAACCCTTCGATTTTGGGTTTCTTATTGGGGATCGTAGTGATCGTCACCCTATTGGCAGGCTTTTATCCCGCTTTGATATTATCCGGATTTAATCCGGTGAACGCCATTAAAAATAAGATCTCTCCCAAATCTGTCGGTGGTCTATCCTTGAGAAGGGGGCTGGTGATTGTCCAATTTGCCATAGCCCAGATGCTGGTCATAGGCACCTTGGTGGTCGTAAAGCAAATGAACTATTTCCAGGCTCAGTCTTTGGGATTTGATAAAAACGCCATCCTTATGGTTGATCTCCCCCAGGATTCTGTCAGCCGTGAAAAATTTGATTTCCTCAAGCAAAACCTATTGCAGGACCCAGGCGTGATCAACGCCTCTCTGTGTTCTTCCGCGCCTTCCTCCGGTTGGGTGTGGGGAGGAGATTTCAAGTTTGATAACAGGCCCCAACATGAAAACTTTGACCTGAGCTTCCGGATGAACGATAGCAACTACTACAGCACCTTCCACATCACATTACTGGCTGGGCGTGTGCCTTATCCCAGCGATACGATCAAGGAATTTGTCATAAACGAACTGACTTTGCATAAGTTAGGATTTAAGGATCCGCAAGCCATATTGGGTAAAACGATTCAATTGGGTAACAAACAGTTTCCCATTGTAGGCGTGGTAAAGAACTTCAATAGCCAATCTTTACAGAGCCCATTGTCTTCCATAGCCATGTCCACCCGCAAATCCTATTACCGTAGCATTGCCGTGAGGCTCAATCCCGCCCAAGTGGAAACGACGATGAAGCGGGTTCAAAAGGACTGGGAAAAGACCTTTCCTGACTTTATCTATAATGCAGGATTCCTGGATAAAGACATGGATACCTATTATAGTTCAGAAAGATTGACCTCCCGGCTTTTCCAGATTTTCTCCTGTATTGCCCTGATTATTTCCTGCCTTGGCCTTTATGGACTCGTGTCCTTCATGGCGGTACAAAGGGAAAAGGAAGTGGGCGTAAGAAAGGTATTGGGGGCAACCGTGTTCAATATTGTATACCTGTTCTCTAAAGAATTTACCCTGCTGGTCGCCCTGGCATTTCTGATTGCAGCGCCAGTTGGAGGATACTTCATGAATCAATGGTTACAGGGATATATCTATAGGACCAATCTAGGTTGGAATGTATTTATAGCGTCTATCATCGGGACTTTATTGGTGGCCTGGTTAACCGTTGTGTACAAAGCGCTGAGGGCGGCTATGACCAATCCTATGAAAAGCCTTAGATCTGAGTAACTTTAAATTTTTTGGTTATGCTTCGCCACTTTATCACCACCGCCTGGAGAAACCTGTTAAAATACAGGGTATTCTCGTTGATCAATATAGGGGGCTTGTCTTTAGGACTGGCAGCTTTCTGGATCATCGCTCTTTATGTAGGGGATGAACTCAGCTACGACCGCTACCTGTCTACTTCCAACAGGGTGGTGCGGGCCGTGAGTTATGCGGATTGGGAAGGGGGGCATTTGCATACGGCTACCAGCTCTCCCCCCTTTGCCAATAGCCTTCAGCACCTGTTGCCTCAGGTTGAAAAAGTGGTGAGGGTAGATCAGAATGGAGACGGTACCATTATCATGGGAGAAAAGCGTTTTTCAGTCAATGCCTTTTTACGGATAGCACCTTTTTCGATGTATTTCCCTTTAAGATCCTTTACGGGGATGCGCACACCCCTTTACATGGCACCGCTTCCATAGTGCTGACCAGGAGTCTGGCCACCCTTTTGTTTACAGATCCAGCGTTGGCGCTGGGTAAGTCTGTCGTCTTTGACAAGAACCAACCTTACGTCGTAACCGCTGTCATGGAGGACGTACCGGCTAACACCCATTTTAGTTTCAGCGCCCTGAGGACCTATAAGGACGATATTGCGGCCAATCCAGACAGTTGGAATTACTATAACCTTTATACTTATTTGCTGCTCAAAAAAGGGGTGACGCTTTCCAGCGCGCAAGCACAGGTTGATCGCTCCTTTGCCCCATTTATTTTACATAGAACCGGCCGCCCTTCTTCCGGAACGACCTACCGCATGGAATTGCAGCCCATAAAGGACATTCACCTGCATTCCAACCTGAGCTTCGAGATGGACAGAAATGGGGATATCCACTATGTATACATTTTCATAGCAGCCGCTTTATTGATCCTGTCTATAGCAGCGATCAATTACATGAACCTGTCTACCGCCCGTTCTGCACTGCGCCTAAAAGAAATTGGGGTGCGCAAAGTGATTGGATCAACCAGAGCGCCCCTGGCGGCCTTATTCATAGCCGAGTCTGTCATCATCACCCTGTTTGCGACTTTTTTGGCTTTAATTCTAGTTGAACTGACGCTGCCTTTGTTTAATACATTATCAGGGAAAAACATTTCCCTACTTCGTTTTGGCACCCTGCCTACGCTGGGTGTTCTTGCCCTGGGATCTTTGATCCTGGGTACACTGGCAGGCGTCTATCCAGCCCTCTTCATGTCAGGGTTTGGGGTGCTTCATTCCCTAAAAGGACAACTGGGCAGTCAGACTATGAATGTGTTGTTCCGCAAAGGATTGGTTACTTTTCAGTTCGTCATCACCATTTTTATGTTGAGCGCCACGGCCCTGATTTATCTACAAATGCGCTATGTGGACAACGCCTACCTTGGATTCAATAAGGATCAGACCTTGAGCTTTCATGTGCATAACCCTACCGTTAGACGTCAGTTTGCTTCTCTCCGTGCCAAACTACTGGAAAGCCCATTGATTGAGGGCGCGGCTGGCGCAAGTAATCCCATTGGGACCAACTATATAGGTCAACGCAAATACAGCATCGAGAAAGATGGCGTTAAGGACGGAGGATCCCTGATGGGAAACATTTTACAGGCAGACCCTTACTTGCTGACTACCCTTCAGGTGCCTATGGCTTATGGAAGAAATTTTTCTAACCGGTTGGCTTCAGATAGCAATACTGCGGTTGTCGTCAATGAGGCTTTTGTGAGAGAGGCCGGGTGGAGCGATCCCATAGGAAAGACGGTCTCCTTTCCTACGGGGGACTCTTCCCGGCATACGGCCCAGGTCGTAGGCGTCTTCAAGGATTTCAACCTCTATTCCCTGCAATATAAGATTATGCCCCTGGCCCTGTACCTACCCGCTGATGTCATGGACGAAGACAATATGTTCGTGCGCATTAGTAAAGATCATGTGGCGGAAGCCCTGGCATATTTGGAGCAGACCTATCATTCCTTCGACCCCGGCGCAAGCTTTGACTTTCATTTCCTGGACCAGAATTTCTCCAGGCAATATGAAGCTGAACGCAAACAAGGCTATATTCTGCTGAGTTTCACCATCCTGGCCGTGGCCCTGGCCTGTATGGGCTTGCTTGGCCTGGTTCACTTTTCTGCGGTGCAAAGGGCAAAGGAAATCGGCATTCGTAAAGTACTGGGAGCGGAAGATTTTGGGATTGTCCGCTTACTGGCCGGAGATTTCCTTCAACTGGTACTCCTGGCCGGTCTGGTAGCCGGACCCCTGGCCTGGTGGAGCATGCACGTTTGGTTGGACAGCTTTGCCTATCATATTCCCGTGTACTGGTGGGTCCTTGTGATATCCGCGGTGGTAGCGGCTTTGATCGCGCTGGGTACCATGACAACCCAGGCGCTTCGAGCAGCACGGGCCAATCCAATTGACAGCATCAAGTATGAATAAGCCTCTGTCTTGATTAAAGTATGCGGAGAAACATTAATTTACGGGAGGAAACCATTAATTTATAGCCATGATCCAACTCAAGAACATTGAACGGTATTTTACCAACGGTAACGTAAAGAACTATATCCTCCGTTATGTGACCGCCGACATCAAACAGGGAGACTTCGTAAGTATTATGGGCCCTTCCGGGGCAGGTAAAAGCACGCTACTCAACATTATAGGTATGCTGGAAGAACCCACGGCAGGGGAATATTATTTTATGGATACCCCTGTGCATACTTTAAGTGAAAAACAAAGGATAGCCCTATACCGCAGCCATATAGGGTTTGTATTCCAGGCCTACCATCTCCTGGATGACCTGACCATTTACGAGAACCTGGAAACGCCGCTCATGTATCAAAACGTTAAAGGCGCCGAACGCAAAGCCAGGGTAGCAGAAATCCTGGATCGGTTCAACATGGTCGCTAAAAAGGACCTGTTTCCCGCTCAATTGAGCGGAGGCCAGCAGCAGTTGGTGGGTATCGCCAGGGCCATTATCGCCAGGCCCCAGCTCATCCTTGCCGACGAACCAACCGGCAACCTCCAGTCCAAGCAGGCAGACGAGATCATGCAGATGTTTACCAAGCTCAACAAAGAAGAAAAAGTCACCATCATACAAGTCACCCACTCCGAGAAAAACGCCACCTATGGTAATAGGATATTACACCTGGTGGATGGGGAGTTTAATGATGAATAGACAACTGATAGCTTTCGGGCCGGCCAACTGTGCTGGCCTAATTTTTTGCGCAGGCTTCTGGCCTGCGTTTTTTATTACTGCCGTCCTGCCCGCAGTTGTTCCGCCCGCTTCGGGGCCCCGTATCGCACTAGAGTTTGGCCCGGACGTATTGTATGGGCCAGGTAACCTCGGCGCCTAATTCAGTTGCTGCGTGTAAAGGGAAATAGGGATCCCTGAGGGATTGCCTGGCCAGTAAGATCAAGTCTGCTTCTCCTTTTTCCAGGATTTCCTCTGCCTGCGTTGGGGTAGTGATTAACCCTACGGCTGCGGTCGGCACACCGGCGCCAGCCCTCACCTTGGCCGCCAAAGGTACCTGATAGCCTGGTGTGAGTGGTATCTTCACACCTGGAATGATGCCGCCAGAGGAGCAATCAATCAGGTCTACGCCCAAAGGGGTCAGTTGCTGAGACAACTTAACCGAATCCTCTACGGTCCAGCCTTCCGGATGCCAATCAGTGGCCGAAAGGCGGACAAACAGGGGAAGATTGGAGGGCCAGACTTCCCGTACCGCCTTGACGATTTCCCTTAGGAGCCGGGTTCTGTTCTCGAAGGAACCCCCGAACTCATCAGTACGTTTATTGGAAAGGGGAGATAAGAATTGATGGATAAGGTATCCATGCGCCCCATGAAGTTCTATTAACTGAAACCCAGCCTGCAAGGCATAGCCCGCTGCCCTGCGAAAGTCGTGAATGACTTTAGTGATGCCCGTCTGATCGAGGCTCACCGGAGGAATTTCCTCTTCGCTGAAAGCCTGTGCAGAAGCGGAAACCGTTTGCCAACCACCTTCTTCGGGCGTTAATTGGGCCCCGTTTTTTACCCAGGGAATATGGTGGCTGGCCTTTCTTCCGGCGTGCGCCAGTTGAACCCCAATGGCTGCGCCATGGTCCTTTGCAAAACGAGTAATCCTTTCTAAACCCGCAATATGCTCCTTCTTCCACAAGCCCAGATCTCCGGCGCTGATCCTTCCTTCCGGACTTACGGCGGTAGCTTCCGTGATGATCAAACCAGCGCCTCCAACGGCTCTGCTACCAAGGTGTACTACGTGCCAGTCATTGGTGTATCCGTCTTCGGCGGAATATTCACACATGGGGGAAACGACAATTCTATTTTTTAGCTCGACAGAGCGAAGCGTAAAAGGAGTAAATAGCTGAGCCATAGGTAATGCTGATTTTGACAAAGGTAGCTTAGTGAATGGTATCTGCCACAGAGGTCATCACTGGCGTCATGCGCATTAATTGAATAGCAAAATCATTCACCGCTTTTTGCACGCTGGGCACATCATGCGAAGTAATAGGAGAGCCTAATACATGATCACCAGCATTAGGGATAGCCACAGAACGCTTCAGGGCCGGGGGCGTTCCCAATTGATCGAACATCCTTAATTCAGCAGATACCTTTACGGTCTGGTCCTGGTGATTGTCATCCTTATAATAGTAGAGCAGCAGGGTGGGACGGGACACAGCCTGGAATGTAGCTTTAGTCATTTTGGTGTCCACGAACGCTTGCAACTGAGTAAGCGCTTCGAGCCTGTAAGGGGAGTTCCAATACTGCATAGCTAAAGCAGAAGTATCAGAAGGCATATGGTATTTGGAATGCAGTACCATCCGGGCTATTTGCAGGCCCCAGGGTTTGTCTAAGAGAAAGCCCGCAGGATTGTTGATCTCAATATTGGGAGACATTAAAATCAGCCCCTTTATGGGATCATCAGGATAGGTGGCTGCTAGCTGTAAGGCCAGGCTGGATCCGGTGGAGGTACCCATCAGGATAACACTGTCCCCCAATTTACGCGCAATGGCATAAGCTTCTTTGGCGCTGTTCCACAGATTTTCGGCAGTCAGGTTTATCATGGCATCGGTCGTATCAATTCCATGTTCAGCTAACCTGGATAAGTACATATTGCAACCAAACTGTTTGGCAAAATCCCGGTGGACCGGATTGCCCTCTTCCTGGCTAGCGGAAAAGCCATGCAGGTAGAGTACAACGTAGGGCGTCTTTTTTTGAGTGGTGTCATACCAGATTATTCTGGCTTCATTATCCGGCTTGACCTTGTGGCGAGCCTCTATACTGCTCACATATTGCATCAGGGCGGCAGGAGCCGAAGGGACCACCGGCAATACTGGATTGTAAACAGGGGTTGAAGGATGGGGGCCAATAAAGTAAACGATCCCCAACAACACAACAATGCCTATGAAAATAAGCCAACCTCTACGCATAGGGTATTTTTATGCAAAGTAATATACAAATGAATTGAACTGATTCTATGGATATAATATTTTAGTAATGGAATTGTCAATTGCCAGGAAAAGCTATTTTTGCACGCGAGTTGTTTTGGGAAACCCTTTCCTGATTTAACCTTTCATTAACCTGCATACAAATACATTTGTTTTTTTAATACCTCGTATGAAGAGAATATTGATTGTTTTGGCCGTCAGCTTGTTTGCACTGCACACCATGGCCCAAACCAAAGTGGACAGTACAACATTTAGTACAAAGCCAAAGAAGAAGAGTTGGTCAAATGTGATTCTTGGAGACCAAGCTAACGACCATTTCCTGTTTCAGCTCGGGTACAGTGACTTTTTCAACAAAAGTGACTCCGTTTCAACCAAAGGCATAGGAAGGACAGTCAACATGTACTTCATGATGGCATTTGCCGATAAGCAGGACAACCGTTTTAGTGCAGCCGTAGGTCTTGGATTTGGTAGTGACAACTATTATTTGAACAAAGAAAGGATAGACCTGACTAACCCCAGCCGTGCTACCTTCTACACGGATACCGCGGATGATTACAGGAAATCCAAGCTCAACGCGACTTATATAGAAATCCCCATTGAGGCCAGGTATAGCTCTAAACCCAATGACCCCAATCACGCCTGGAAATTAGCCCTGGGCGTAAAAGCCGGCCTTTTGACCAGCGTCAAGACCAAGGTTAAAATGATCCGGGACATCAACGGAATCCCTGATTATACGTTGAAGACCAAGGACGACCACCTCTTCAACCCAGCCAGGTTAGCGGGATCGCTCAGGATAGGATATGGAGTCGTTTCCCTATTCTTCCAGACGGATATTACCTCCTTTATCAAAAGCGGGGATGGACCTCCCATACGACCTTATACCGCAGGTGTGACAATCAGTGGTTTATAACGACCGCGCCGGAGCAACTCTACCCAGAACCTCAGCACGCTGGCAGAAATCTTTCCCCATCAGGTATTCCCATTGCGCCTCCGCAGTGGACTACCGGCGGTACACAAGACATCCAGGTCCGGAAGTGGCCGCCCAGTCGCCCTATCGTACAAAATATTCAGAAGCGCCCCCACGGGCGCTTTTTTCGTAATTTTGTCCATTAATATAAATTCATTTGTTAGATAGGATCAATAATATACAGAAAGAAGAAAAGGCCATATTGGTTGGGGTCATCCAAAAGGAGCAAAAAGAGCAACAACTCACCGAATACCTGGACGAGCTCCAGTTTTTGGCTGAAACCGCCGGAGCCATTACCATGAAACGGTTTTTCCAAAAGTTACCCCACCCGGATAGCCGGACTTTTGTGGGTAAAGGAAAGCTGGAGGAAATAAAAACCTACCTCACCATTAACCCCGCAGACCTGGTCATCTTTGACGATGAACTCACTGGCGCCCAGATCAACAACATTCAAACCGAACTCAATGTTAAAGTCATAGACCGGTCTGACCTGATCCTGGACATATTTGCCCGAAGGGCAAGGACAGCCCAAGCCAGGGTACAGGTAGAACTTGCCCAATACCAGTATCTGCTACCCCGGCTCAGAGGAATGTGGAAACACCTGGAAAGGCAAGGGGGTGGTATTGGTACCAGGGGACCAGGAGAAACCGAAATCGAAACCGACCGTCGTATCATTAAGGAGAAAATAGCCCTCTTACGCAAGCGCTTGACCGAAATAGACAAGCAATCCTTTACCCAGCGCAAAGACCGGGGAGCGTTCATCCGCGTAGCTTTGGTGGGATATACCAACGTCGGGAAATCCACCCTGATGAACCTGTTGAGCAAAAGCGAAGTATTTGCAGAAAACAAACTTTTCGCGACCCTGGACACGACCACCCGCAAAATTGTATATGAGAACACACCCTTCCTCCTAAGCGACACCGTGGGCTTTATCCGGAAGCTTCCCCACCACCTGGTGGAAAGCTTTAAAAGCACCCTGGATGAAGTAAGGGAAAGCGACATTCTCCTGCATGTAGTGGACATTTCTCATCCTCAGTACGAGGATCAGATCAAAGTAGTCAACAAAACACTTCAGGAGCTCAAGGCCCAAGATAAGCCCACCATCATGGTCTTCAACAAAATGGACCTCTATGAATCACAAAACTTCGACCAATGGCTCGAAGATTCCGTCAAAGAACAGATCCGCTCAGAGATGCGCCAGCGTTGGGAGAATGAAACACGGGGTAACTGCGTATTCGTATCCGCTACCGAGCGTAAGAATATTGACGAATTAAGGGAAAGCATATTGAACAAGGTCCGGGAGTCTTACCAGATACGTTATCCATATAAATCCGAGTTTTTTTTCTGATCGCATAGGTCATCGATCGCAACCCTTTAGGTCAGCAATGAGTGCATCATCCATCAAAACGCCTTTAGGTCATAATGGGTAGATTCTCCATCGAATCCCTATAGGTCGCCAATGGTTACATCCGCCATCAAATCCCCGTTAAGTCGCCAATGAGTACATCCGCCATCAAATCCCCTTTAAGTCGCCAATGGGTACATTAGCCATCAACTCCCCTTTAGGTTGCCAATGAGTATATCCGCCATCAAATCCCCGTTAGGTTGCCAATGAGTAAATTAGCCATCAAATCCCCGTTAAGTCGCCAATGAGTACACTCACCTTCAAATGGTATAAGATAGCCGACGGCGTTGCCGAACTCCCACTGAATAAAGAAGGGCTAGGTGAGTGCGATGTGAATGGAAAGCGCCTCTGTTTAGCCCTCCAAGGGGAACGCCTGTATGCCTGCGCCTCCAAATGCCCTCATGCCGGCGGCGTGCTGGCCGATGGGTATGTAGACGCCCTCGGCAATATCGTTTGCCCCCTCCACCGCTATAAATTCAACCTGACCAACGGCCGCAATGTCACCGGAGAAGGCTACTTCCTTCGGACGTATCCTATAGAAGTCCGCCCCGACGGCGTGTACGTTGGATTTGAGGAAAAGAAGTGGTTGCACTGGTAAGCGCCCTCTACACCGTCACACATTCTTGTGGCACCTCAGCCAGTCACCAGTTTCTCGCCCAAGCAGGCTCGCAGGCTCGGTCCTCGCACATAGCAGGATTGACGCCCCTATCCCGGATTCTTCGCGTAAAATACTTCGAATTCCCCCAGGGCCGTAGCATACATACCCGTTACCTCCCCAAATTTTGAAATGATTTGATCCAGGTCTTTTTGAGTCCTTGCGAATTGCTCGATTTCCTGAATGACCTGAAGGCTATTGCCAATGACAACAATGCCATAAGAAGACTTCAACTTATGGGCGTATTGAGCAATTCCATCCCAGTTTTTCTGGTCGATAGCATCTTGAAGGAGTGAAAAAGTTTGAGGGGTGTTGTCAACAAAAATCCGGATGATTTCCTTCATGGTGCCAACGTCTCCATTAGCCCATTCTTCAAGCGTTACCAAGTTAACCAGCATACTATGTAGGTAAATGATTTGTATAGGCTGCAATAATAATACACAATCCCTCAACTATATATAGTCAAACTTTGTAATGAAGGATTTTTATAAAAATTCTTTGCTGGAAATGAAATTTTCCTATTTTTGCAACCCCGATCCACGAATAGGAACAGGGAATACTCCTCCTTAGCTCAGTTGGTTAGAGCATCTGACTGTTAATCAGAGGGTC
>CAJCIQ010000168.1 GCA_903970475.1 Beijerinckiaceae bacterium | reverse complement strand
TACGCTCCTTGAGCGCTTCCAGGACTACTTTCTTTTTGAATTCCGATGTGAATTTCCTTCTCGTCGTACCCATAACATTGCGAATTTAAGGTGATTTTTTAAAGTTTATCACCCTGTCCTATTTTATGGGTCCATTATACTATCCATCTGATATCTCACATTGATAAAATGGGCGTTGAAGTACTCCCCAACCTCCTTTTGAGGAAAAATGTGTTCGGCCATAAAGCGGCATGGTCCACACCATGTTGCATAGCAGTCGACGAAGATATACTTGTTCTCAGCTTTCGCCAATTTAAGTAATGCCTGCCAACTGGTGCCATTTTCAAAATTTATACCACCCGTCTGGGGATATGAGGCGATGGGAATCCAAATAAAAAGTATCGATAAAAAGTTTAAAAGTATTACGTTTTTCATAAAAGTTATAGTACTTAATAAGAGAAAATCTATTGTAAATTCAACAATAATACCATCAACCGACATGGCAATACGTTAGCTATACGTACCCCTCGTAAAAAAGGCATTTTATGAAGAAATTACCTTATGACAATAGACTGACGCCTCGCGGCCCCACCCTGTCTTGTCATCTTACTGCCTGAATAGGAAATTGGCAGTACTGGCTTTGCACCAGCTTGTTCTACACAGCTTATACTGCGCGCTAGTAGCCTGGGTTTTGAGTAAGATTTGAATTAAGAGCTATTTGAGCCGCGGGAATAGGGCATAATGTCCAATTCATACTCCAACTACCTCCCTTTTGCGGTGTTACGACACTCATCACTGAGCTAACTTCGCCGCTCCTGATTAAATCCAACCAACGATGTCCCCATTCAGTAAATAGTTCAACCTGTCGTTCATGCAAAATGGCAGCATGAAGAGAGATGTTATTATTAGCTACCGTATTAGGTAGACCAGCACGCGACCTTATTACGTTGATGTCCTGTTGTGCGCCGGCAATATTTCCTTGCATTAATCTAGCTTCAGCCCTTATCAAATACTGTTCAGCAAGGCGTAATACCATTAAAGATTCGGTAACAGGGTTATTCACATTGTAGGTGCCAATTTTATATTTATACGCGAAGTGGTATGCCACCCCATTGGCTTTAACGCTGTCGACCCAATTTGCATACCTTTCATCACCGTTTTCAAATGCTGAAAGAAGACTATCGCTCAAATAAAAAGGATGATTTAAATTTGGACTGCCTGTAAGGATAAAGCGGTATCCACTATATGTGTTGTACCCTGGATTAACCCGATCTAACTGCCATATTGCCTCCGTACTGTTGGCCAAGAACACTTTGTTCAATGAATCAAGTGAAAATAAATTTGTATTATTAATTACAGTGTCAGACTCAGCCTCCGCATCGGCCCAATCATTAGTATATAAATAGACCCGAGAAAGCAGCGCGGCAGCGGCCCATTTGGTAGGCCGGCCGCGATCCGAACTAGGTGTCTGAGCGTCCCCGCCCAAATATATAGGGCTCAATTCGCTTTGTGCATCCTTCAAATCAGAGACGATTTGTTGATAGACTGCCGTGATCGGAGATCGTTGAATGACATTATTTGTAAGGTAATTCGTAGTTGTGACAAGGGGGTAGCTTCCATACAAGTTTACTCCGTAAAAATTTAAAAAGGCTCGCATGAATTTCGACTCGCCGATCAGTTCCTGCTTAAGCGAAGCTGTAACGCCAGTTGAAGCTTGCAAACCAGCTAATGCGGCATTTGCCACATATGTTTCTTTAAACAATTCTGTCCAGTAATATGCCTTGCTGCTGGTAAGTGCATTCTGATAAAATTGGTCCTGAACAGATGCATCGTTTAGGTAATAGTAAGTTAGCTCGTCGGCAGCAAGGCCGTCTAATATACCTATGCTATTTTCACCGTCCGAAAGGTTCTCTCCGGCCATCATATTGCTGTAAATACTGGTTAAAACCGCTGCCGCCGTTGCATTATCTGCGTATACCGATGTTGATGAAAGGCCTGTAATTGGGGCAGAAACCTGCACAAACTTTTTGCAGGATAAGCCATTCATAACGAGTGCTCCGAGCAGAACTATTTGTTGAAGCTTAAAGAAGGAATTCCCAGATCTAATTTTGCTTTTCATACGAATTATTTAAAGAGTTAACCTAAAACCACCTGTTATTACCTTTAATGGTGGCAATACACTACTGCTCTGATTTTCTGGATCATAACCAACATATTTTGTAAATGTTAAAAGGTTTTGACCCTGAATGAAAAATTGACAGTCTTGAAGATGAACCTTCTTTCTCCAGCTATAAGGTAATTCATATGATAATGAAAGGTTCTTCAGTCTGACATACGAGGCATTTCCGTAAGGTTCATTACTGTAATTATAAGCATAATTATATGCCTGGTAAACCGACCCGAAGGTTTCCGTATACTTTTGGATGTTAGTATTCTCCTCAGGGATATGCCATCGGTTAATCACAGATGTTGGTTGATTCAATCCCTCGAAACCGGGCAGGAAATTGTAGAGAAAATACATCCCTTTTTGGTTAACAAATTGAAATAACAGATCCAGCGTAAGATTTTTATATTGGAATTTATTTGAGATACCCCCATAATACCTAGGCGCTGTGTTTGTATAGGTGCTTAGGTCAGCTGGATAGGACGGGCTGCTGGTAATTTCACCATGACTCCCATAGAACTGGTAAATCCCAGTGGTGTCGTTGACTCCAGCAAATTTAATTTCTCTTCTTATTGTCAACGCCTGTCCAACGATATAAATATTCTGATAGGTCGAAGTAGAGAGATTGGGATATGCCAACAATTTATTTTTAGGCACGGTGAGGTTAACTGATATAAACCAATTAAAGTTTCTAGCATTGACAATTTTGCTGCCAATTTTAACTTCTACTCCTGTATTTTGAACCAACGCCGGCAAGTTGGCTGAAATCGACGTAAACCCTGTCACAGAAGACAACGGTGATTGCACCAACTGATTGGATGAACGATTTTGATAGTAACTTAGATTTAGAGAGAGCCTGTTTTCGAAAAAGCCCAAGTCAATCCCGCCTTCAATTTTCTTATTCGTCTCCCATTGCAGGTTGGGATTGAATAAATTAGTAGGATACAGCCCTTGTGTCCCCTGATAAGGATATGATGTACCAGAGTATAGGTCGATGAACCTATAATCTCCGATTTGATCATTACCGGTTATTCCATAACTTGCTCGGAGTTTTCCGAAAGTTAATGGCTTAAAATTCTTTTTAATAAACTGTTCTTCGGAAAAGATCCAGCCAATTCCAGCCGCGCCAAAATTTGAAAATTGGCTAGCCGGTCCGAACCGGCTGCTACCATCTCTTCTTGCTGTCAAATTGACAAGATACTTATGATCCCAATCTAAATTCACCCGACCAAAAATCGCATCATATTTGTATTGGGCATAGGTGGTAAAACTAGAAATGGAAGTTGCAAATTGGCTATTTTCTAACAGTGCATCGCTTGAAAATCCAGAGGCAGCAAGCAATCTTGCATTTGTAGTGGATTCTTCAAATGTCGATCCAATAAGAGCGTCTACTTTCATTTTATTGAAGTTGATGAAATAGTTGGCTTGTGGCTCAACGATCCAGGACTTTATTTCACTTGTATTGAAACTGCTGGACCCGCTGGTTACTCCGTAAGCAGGATCGTAAGACGAAATAGGAAACAACTCATTTTCATTAATGAGCATATCATTGTAGCCCAGATTCAGCTTTAGATTTAAATTGGGCAGTATACTGTACGCTAAATTTGAGCTCGAAATGAGATTTGGACTATTGCTTGAATAGGTTTGTTTATATATTGCAAAAGGATTCCCGCTTGGCCAAGTTGAATTAGCCCAGTTCAATGAGCCATCTGAATTATAAACAGTCGGTGCATCGGGTGGAAGATTCTCGATTTCAGACGTAATATCGCTTACAATCAGATTACTAAAATCGTTAACATAGTTTGCAGAAAATTGATATTTGAATCGATTGTTAGAAGAGGCGCCATTTAATCCAATATGAGCGGACGCTTTCTGATCAGATAAATTGCCGGGAAAAACGGTTGTTTCGCGATGATATCCCCCTCCTACAACATATTGGATCGAATTATTTCCACCTGAAATCGAAGCTTGCGCATCCGAGTAAGTAGCAGTGCCACCAATTAACATCTTCTGCCAATCGGTATATCGCGTGGTATCCCAGGTCCCGTTGACGTCATAGTCTGTTGCTCCCGGGGACACATTGTCATTGCTAAAGGCCTCCCTTCGCATTTCAAGATATTGGGGCGTGCTCAGGTAATTAGGTTCTCGGGTAATTTTTCCATTACCGGTGTACATACTTATATTAATCCTAGCATTTCCAGCCTTACCCTTCTTTGTTGTTATAAGCACTACTCCGTTTGCCCCTCTGCTACCGTAAATTGCAGTGGCATCGGCATCTTTCAAAATGTCAATACTTTCAATATCAGAAGGATTAATGAAATTAAGAGGGTTACCTCCTGCAGGATTGATGTTATTATTCAACAATAACTCAGAACTATACGGAACACCATCTATTATGTAAAAGGGGTCATTCCCATTTGCAATGCTATTTTGTCCGCGGATCTCCACAGTAACGGATCCACCAGGGAGGCCAGTATTCTGAGTAATGAACATGCCGGGCACCCGACCTTCCAGGGCCGTCAATGGATTGGACACTGGCTGCTCCTCAATTTCCTTTGATGTAACAGTGCTAACATCCCCTGTGTTGAGTCTTTGGGTAGTGGTTCCATAAGCGATAATTTGAACCTGGTCGAGCTCATTCGTTGCTACCTTTAGTATGATCCCAAGTGTACTTGTCCCGGACAAATTAACCACCGTCTTCTGATACCCCGTAAAAGAAATCTCCAGCACCGCATCAGCCGGTATATTCTTGAAAGTAAAGCTACCTTTCTCATCCGTAAACGTCCCCTTTTTCGCACCCTGCACCTCCACAGTCGCCCCCTGCAGCGGCTCCCCGCTCTCATTCGTAACCCTCCCCTTAAACTCCGCAATCACCCCCGGAACCCCGTTACCTGCCGGCACCGGCGCCCCCGTCTCCTTATTCTCCACCACCGTCACCATCTTCCCCACAACAGAATACGTAAACCCCTGCCCCTTAAAGCAAATCTTCAGCACATCATCCAATGACGCGTTCTTCACCTTAACATCTACCCTCCCCGCCCCCTGCAGCAAAGGGTAATCATAAAAGAAGTGGTAATCGCTTTGCCGTTCAATCGCCTGGAATACCTTCGGCAGCGGCGCATCCTTCTCCGCAAGGGTCAGTTTCCCCTGGGAGTACCCATGCGCCTGCACCTCCAGGCAGGCAGCGAACAAAAAAAGCGCCGTTAATCTCATAACCTGGTAAATTTTGGTGGGCCATCCCGCATAGCAGGACTTGTAAAAGCCACGATTTTTCGCTACTTTCATTTTGACTTTGGGTTTAAACATTAGCAGTCTGTAAGAAATTCTCTGATGCAACAGCCCATTGATAGCCGGAAGTGCTTCTAACGCTTCCGGTTTTTTTTGTGCCGTCACCGTTGATCCGTTGATTTTCAAAATGGCAAGTTGTATCCTGATAAGGAGGGAAAGGATGTGGAAACATCCCTCGTTTAGTCAGGCTCTGGGGAAAGCGCAGACGTTACCTCTGTTACATGAGAAATACAATCTTGTCGGCAAAAAGGGGTAATCGCTAGCAGTAATTTTTTTCCTGGGATAATAGAGTTGAATTTCTTTCGGAATAGATCCGGTTGCATAGCAACTCCAGGTTGGGGGACTGGGAATGAGCAGGGAAAGTACGTAGGTCGAGCTGCACAGCATTACCTGCGGCTCTCCTGGTACTCTGGTCTTGTCGGCCGTTGGGCCGCCTTACCCTAATCTGATCCTCTTACCTTGTGTTGCCTTAACCTTTACTAATCTCAAAATTTATATTAGTTTTTCATCGGTGCTGACATCATTCATCCTTATGGTGTCACAATGATTTTTTTTCCTTCTATCTTGAAGTGAACATGATTCAGTTCCAACAGCTTCAACACATCCGATGCCGGCACATTCCGCGGTATTGTTCCGACAAACTGCCGGGCGGGGACCTTCCCCTCATAGCTGATATCCACATCGTACCACCTGGCCAATTGCCGCATCACCGCCTCCGTGCCTGCCCGGTCAAAAGAGAACATCCCGTCCTTCCATGCCACCAGCCCTTCCACATTGACCGAACTATTCACCGTGATCGATCCGCTGCCGTTATGTGACTCAGCCTGCTCCCCCGGATGCAGCAGCACCGCCTTGCTTCCTTTCATCACCTTCACCGATCCCTTCAGCAAACTCGCGTCCGTGGCCGGCTCGTCGGGGTACGCATTCACGTCGAAATTCGTTCCCAGGACTTGTATCGCCAGTTCCTGATCACCAGGCCTCGAGGCCGGTACATGCAACATAAAAGGCTGAGAAGGCTCGTGTACGACTTCAAAATATGCCTCCCCTGACAATAGTTCCACCGACCGACCAGCACCTGTAAAAGCGATCGGGTACTTTAAGACCGTTGCCGCATTCAACCACACCTTGCTCCCATCCGGCAATATCAGCTTATACTGTCCGCCCCTCGGCGTGGTGATCGTATTATATAACATTTCTCCGGACCCGTTACCCTGATGGCCGTTGTACGCTATCACACCTGAGTCCAGCTTCACCACCTGCATATTCCCCTGCCTGGCCAGGGTCCCCTTCCCTGCGCTGTCCAGCATAATAGTAGACCCGTTAGCCAGCGTGAGAAGAGCCTTGTTCGTTCCCGGAAGCACGTCATTTTGGAGAGCAATATCCTTAGCCACCGGCGGCACATTTTTTTCGCTCTTCATTTTCCATATTGCCACGCTCCCGGCAATCAGCACCACAATAGCGGCCACCAGTACCCTTTTCCACATCCTGACATAGGATTTTCGCTGTATATAGAGATCTTGTATCACCTTCCCTTCGCTCACCTCTTTCGCTCTCTCCCACTGCCGAAGGATTTCCAGCCGTTCATTCACCCGTAGTTTTTCTATCCGCTCTTCAAACCTTTTCCAATTCTCAGGCGATTCGTGCACGTAGGCAGATAACTCCTCCCATTCCTCCGGAGTAATGGTGCCTGACGCCGCCTTATAAGTCAATTCAGTTATTCTTCTAATATCGTTTGCCATGGAACAAATGCTCGATTAATCTTGCCGTTAACAAATATTAAACCCGTCAATAAAAGTAAATTACTATACAAGGGAGAGAAATTTTTAAAGATAATGAAGGGGAGGGTAACCGTTAGTTTCTAAATCATTGAAGAGTAGATAATAATAATCATCAAAAAATGAGATGTAAAATCTTCACGGTTCAGAATTTTAGCCAGAATATTAATACCCTGCTGACGCAGATTGCTGACCGTCGCCTTGGAAATGCCCATTTCCTTCGCAATTTCTTCATAAGACAAATCTTCCAGGTAAATTTTCCGCAGCACCAGGATAGACCGCTGAGGAAGGTGATAAACGGTTTCCAGTAGTTTCAAGTCCGCCAATCCCCTGGCATATTCAAAGTCAAGCTCATCATTGACCGTGTATTGCCGCATATCTTCCTTCATTAATGCCTGGTGAATCCTTTGCTTCCGCTTGCTGCGCTCCAGAAAAGTGAAGCACTTATTTTTAGCAGCGACATATAAATAATTAGCAATGTCATCCAGGCTATTGAAAGAAGCGCCGATAAGTTTATTACTATCCCGGCTGGCAAGGAGCTTTTCAAAGATATCGCTGACTATATCCTGGGCGTCGGAGGCGTCGCCGACCACATAATAACACCAATCGCACAGCTTTACAAAATGTAATTCATAGATGGCGTGGATAGCCTTCGGGTCGCGCCGGCGAAACGCCGCAATAAGTTCATTTTCCGGGTAACCCGCTACCAATCCGTCTCCTTCAGATTCCATCATATAGTCCAAGTTTCGAGAGCCTTACCAGCGTTTATACATGGTGATTCAAAAGGACACAAATTCTTGTAACCCATGACCCGCCTAGGGGACAATATTACATATGTGCTGTTAAATGAAAGGTTGACTTAGTGGAATTCATACCAAGCAAATTTCTATAGGAGAGGGTGAAAAGTTTGTTGGTTTTTGACATTACAATGTTACAACATACTCTTGGTTCATCAAAGCACTTTAATCCGTTTTTAATATAAAATCAAACATTACCTACCCCTGATTAGCGTATAAACGACATCTTTCCCGAATGAATAAAAATAGAATCTTTTCCACATGGAGTATAGTGAAAAAACCAGTCTTACCGGTTGTATAATAAAATCAGCGAATATCCTTCCAAAAACTAAACAAACTGTGTTAAGGCAAGACTCGTAGCATAATACTACCATGTATGTTATGCGACCCTGTTTCCTATTCCGGCACGCAACCCGTGCTCGCCACCTTTCCTATTGGATCGGGACAAATATTAACGATACACTATCTATCGATAGATGACGATATGGAAAATATTTATCAGCAATTCCTACAGCATAGCCAGAATCACTGGGACCCCGAAGGGCTGTTGGAAAGATGTAAGACTTCGTACCGGTATATGGCTCTTTCCAGTACCTCCCAGGCATTTATGGCCAACGTAGACACCCGCCCCATTTTCGAAATAGAAATACATGAAGCGACAGCCCACCAGCTCTTACCCCAAGATTACACCCCGCTTCCCAGGGATTTCATTATTCAATTATCCGCCGGCGACTGGAACAGGACCAGCCTCTATGCCCAATCCATCCGGTGCTGCCTGCAGTACTTCTCCCGGTATCAGGAAGTCCGGCGCATCCTCATAGACACCACCCGGCTATCGCAGGCCCTTATTCATACCATCTTCTTACCCGCCGGTTTCCGTCCCGTCCCGGGTCATTCCCATATTTACGCCAATCATCCATAGGCGTCTTGCCATTTTCTTTTTCACACCTCACATACAAACAAAACAATGAACCGTCTTTCCATCCTGATTTGCGCATGGCTATCCATTAGCCTCCCCGGCTTTGCCCAATCCCCCGTGCGACATGTCATCCTCATCTCCATCGATGGCCTCCGCCCCGAAATGTACCAGGACAGCACCTGGCCGTCCGCCAATCTGCAATTGCTGATGAAACGCGGAACGTATGCCAGCCACATGCTCAGCGTATTCCCCGCCTATACCTATCCCAGCCATTCCAGCATGGTCACCGGCGC
>CAJCIQ010000167.1 GCA_903970475.1 Beijerinckiaceae bacterium | reverse complement strand
TGGCGGCGGTTGTTTTAGCGCTGCTTGATGCGTTGCCGGCATCCGTTTTTGCGGCAGTACCGTCAGCCTGAACTTTTGCCTTTGCTTTTTTTGATTTGGATTTGATCGTCGTGTTATTGGCGGCATTCTGGGTGGTGCTGGCTGGGGTGGTCGTTTGGGCAATCCCTTGATAGCCAAAGCATAATCCTGCGCAGAGCAGGAGCATAGAAGATAGTTTTTTCATAAATGAGTGAGCCTTAGGTTAGATACTAAAGTTAAATTAAAATTTCCTTGAAAAAAATAAGTTTCTGCCAGGCAACCTTATATTAGTCATTGGCATTTACTATGCTATATCACCCACTCAGCACCGGTACATGGAGTTAGCGCAATTGGTAAAAGAGGCGGCAAATGGTAGTCCTGCTGCACAGAAATGCTTGTTTGATCTTTTGTCAGACAGGATGTTATGGCTATGCAAGCGCTATATGAGGCACCCTACAGAAGCGGAGGAAGTATTGTTGGATGGTTTTTTTAAGTTCTTTAAAGGCCTGAATCATTTTCAATATCAGCATGAGGCAGCGCTCCATAGTTGGTTAAAGAAAATTATGGTGAATGAATGTTTGATGGCCCTTAGGAAACGGCATTTATTTGTTCTTGTTTCGGATACGGAAGCCGAACAAATACCCTGGAAGGAAGAAGCATTGGATCGATTATCAGCCCAGGAAATCCTTCAGTTGATTGCCCAGTTGCCTATTGGATATAAAACCATATTTAATCTTTACGAGCTGGAGGGCTTTACGCATCGGGAAATCGCAGAGGCCCTGGATATATCAGAAGGTACCTCCAAATCTCAATTGAGCAAAGCAAAAAACTTGCTTAAGAAAATGCTTATGCAATATGGAAGACAACTCAACAAACAACATAGTCACTGATACAAATGAGACTCAGTGGAAGTCAACCCTGGGTCAACCCATTGACTCTCCATGGGATTCTACCATGCAGAAGGAAAACGCCTGGGAGACCTTACACAGCCGTTTGCAAGCAGAAGGAACGCCCAACAGCCGGGGCGCCAATGCCGGGTTTGTTGGTAGAACCCTTTATTATGCGGCTGCTATGTTGGCTGCTATAGTATTGGTGACTGAAATCGGTATAGCCTTGAAAAACAAACGCAGCGTCAACCTTTCTTTTACGCCTGTAGTTAAACAACCAGCGGGCAGTATAACCCATCAGGGTACGATTGCTCCCGCTATAGCATCAGCGCCCGTAACGCCTCTTGGTTCGAAAATGGAAACGGCAGGGCCTAAGATGAATAGGCCTGACCTGGCCAGGATGGTTGCGGCATCTAAAAAGCCGCAGGCCTCGAATGGGCTGATGTCTCAAGGGCTGGTCCCCAATGAACTGGCGGCTCAAGGGCAGACCCCGAATGGGCTGGTCCCCAATGAACTGGCGTCTCAAGGGCTGGCCGTGGGGGCGCCACAGCCGGTGGTATCCATGGATCAGCCGGTGGCGGCTCCCGCCCCAACTTCCCTTAAAGGGAGCCAGGTGCAAACCGCCCTCAAAGTGATCTCTATAAATGAATTGGAGGGTACCCAGGTTGATGCCGCCCAGGATAAAAAGGCCAAAACCTTGCATGCCCTTCAAGTACAATGGATACACCAATCCCCTCATGCAGAAATATCCTACCAGGATGATAAAACGCCCAACGCAGGCATTCATGTAAAAGTTCACTGAAAAATCCTTACGAATGAAATCCATGTTATTGATGCTGACCGTGCTGGTCTGCGTATCAGGGCAAACTATTGCCCAACAGAAAGAAGATATATTCCATTTTCCTGCTGATAAGTTCGATACCAAATTCCTGCTGAACCTGGGAAAGGACAACAAGGCACAACTGGACCTTAAGGATCATGACCAATTGAAGCGCCTGCCCAACATAGACTCATTGCTACAGCGTTTTCTACAGGATATGAAACCTTTCCAGGATTCTTTTAAGGATCCCCTCACCATTAAAAGAGTAGAATATAAAATTGATTCTTCGGGAAGAAGAGAAGTCAGGATCTGGCAAGGTCCTTCTCCGGCAGGGTCCAGTTATGTGCTGAATAAAGGTGATTTATCTGCGCTGAAAATGGAGCAAGATACCGTATGTCTGCTTGCGTCAAACTACCGCCTGGTTTTATTGCTAAACCAGTACACGGAATTGCCTGATTTATTGAACGGAAGGATTGATGTAATGATTCAGGAGCTAAAGGAAAGTAAGAAGGATGAGGATTGGGTATACCGCCCCAGTGATAATGGGCTGCACTTAAAGGCCGATGAAGCTATTTCAGCCCAAAGGATCTGGGGAGATGTGCCCAGACCACAGGACCAGTTGGAGATCAATGGAGCGGTGTCTATCCAGAACTACCGGAACTATTTTGTGCCTTCTTTTTGCATAGGCGCTACGGCAATAATTAATAACCAGGTATGGAAAAGGCATAATTCCCATTTCAAATATGCCATTGGGGCCTTTTGGGAACCTATGTTCCTTTTCTCCAACGCCTCAGGGACAATGAAAGCTTACCGCAATGATTTTGTCACCTTATATTTCGCATATGGGAATAAGGATAAGAGCGTAGAAAAGAAATCGCCTTTCATTAATTCTTTTAGTCTCTCCTATTTGGTAGGCTCCAGGGGTGGTTTCTATGCAGACCATACCTTCAGGCTGGGCATCGATGAAATCGTCCTCTTTAAAAACAACACCCGAATTATGCCTGTGGTCTACTTCAATGACTTTTTCAAGGGCGTATCGCCCGGGCTGCGTTTAACCCAATTGTTTTAAGGGTGGATGAGGTGGATGGCTTTCGCTTGTATATTTGGTGGATATGATGACTAGGATACTCGCCACTTTAGGACTGATGGCATTGATGAAAACGACCTTGGCCCAGGGTGCGCAAAGTGACATGGGCATCAAGTCAGCCCAGGTATTGCAAGGTAGTACAGACGTAAGCGATGCCTCGAACGCCGGTAGGCTTACCGAACCCTTTACGGAGGGTTGGTCCTTTCTAAAAGGTGCCTATCCCAATCCCAAGGCAGCCTCAGCGGCCTCTGGATGGGAACAGGTCAGTATCCCGCATACCTGGAACAATGTCGATATGCAGAGCGGCCCCAATTATTACAGAGGAGACGCCTGGTATAAGAAGATTTGGGCCCCTGAAACAGACCTGAAGGATAAGCGGGTTTTCCTACGCTTTGAAGGTGTGGGACAGGTGGCGGACCTCTATGTCAATAACCAATGGGTGGGCCAGCATAAGGGAGCCTATGGGGCCTTTTGTTTTGAAATTACCCATTTCTTAAGGCAAGATTCAGCTAACCTCATCCTGGTGAAAGCCAATAATGAAGAACGTAAGGATATCATACCGATCAATAACCGGCTTTTTGGCGTTTATGGGGGGATGTATCGCCCGGTGGGATTGATTGTTACCGGTAAGGTGAATATCACCACCCTGGATTACGCGTCACCTGGGATGTATATAAGACAGGATTCGGTGTCTGGCCAGGCGGCGGATATAACGGTTACTACGGAAGTAGAGAATACCGAGGCGCATCCGGTAAGCCGGATTATCCTGACGGAAGTCCGGGATAGTATTGGAAAAGCGGTGGTGGTAAACAGTCAATCTGTATGGCTTCAGGTCCAGGGTATGAATAAGATTGCGCAGCGGCTCCATATTGATCAGCCACGACTTTGGAACGGGCGCAAGGATCCTTACCTGTACAAGGTGAGGGTTTCGCTGCTTAGCCGCGATTCCCTGTCGGGCTCAGAGACACTGACTGATGCGGTGGATCAACCGCTGGGTTTGAGATCCTTTTCGATTGTACAGGGCAAAGGGTTTTACCTCAATGGACAGCCTTACCGGCTCTACGGGGTGAACAGGCACCAGGAATGGGAAGGTTCGGGTAGTGCCCTGAGCAACGCCCAACACCGCCACGACCTGGACCTGATAAAAGAGATAGGTGCTACGTCCATCCGGTTTGCCCATTATCAACAGGCGGAATATATCTACAGTTCCTGCGATTCCCTAGGGTTTGTGATATGGGCGGAGATCCCGTTTGTCAATGCCTGGAGCGGGCAGGAAGCCGATAACGCGCGTCAGCAATTGACCGAACTTATACGGCAAAATTATAACCACCCTTCCATCTACGTATGGGGTATGCATAATGAGGTGTATTCCAAAACGGCGGACGGATATGTACCAACGGTGACGCGTATGCTCAACGACGTAGCCAAAACGGAAGACCCTGACCGGCTGACCGTTTCCACCAGTGGTTATGGAGAACTGGACAGGCCCTCCAACCGCCAGGCCGATATCCAGGCTATGAACCGTTATTATGGATGGTATGAAGGGCATAGCGGCGAATTGGAGGGTTGGGTAAACGGCTTAGAGCAAAACTACCCTGAGGCAAAGGTCGTGTTATCTGAATACGGGTGCGAGGCCAATATTGACCAGCAAACGGATATGGTCGCAGATACGGGAAATCCTTCCGGGCAATTCTGGCCGGAAACTTATCAGACGGCCTTTCATGAAACCCAGTGGGGCATCCTCGAAAAACACCCTTATCTGCTGGCCACTTACGTATGGAATATGTTTGATTTCTGCGTGCCGGTGGCCCATGGAGGAGGCGTGCTGGCCAGAAACCTGAAAGGATTGGTTACGTATGATAGAAAGGTTCGTAAGGATGCCTTCTGGTGGTATAAGGCAAACTGGAGCGAAGAACCTGTTCTATACATAGCAGGGAGAAGAGATAGTATACGCTCCCAGGCCATCACCACAATAAAAGTGTTTGCCCATATGGACCAGGTAACCCTGAAAGTAAATGGGAAACACTTACCCTCTCCCCGCCAGGGCAGTACAAAGGCTGATTATGTATTTGACCAGGTACACCTGAAAAAAGGCCGTAATCTCCTAGAGGCAATTGGCGTCTATAATGGCATAACCTATCACGACTCTATAATATGGGTACTTCCCCCCCACTCTTCTGGAGCCACGTCACGGATGGACATGGAAAAAGTCCATTTGTGACCTCCCATGTCTTCTGCGTTGTATTGGCGTTCACCGTATGGATAATCTTGTGGCGGGCTAAGGATTTTCACTCCTTTTTTCACGGCCTGGGCATAATGGGCGTCCAGGTCCGGAACCCGAATCATAATAGCTCCGGGCGCAAAACCGGGCTGTCCTCTGATGATGATCAAGGCGCCGTTCCCATAGGATAATTGAGCCCGGTGACCTTCGGCCCTCCATCTTTCTACAAATCCGAAAGCCTCGCTTAGCCATTGAATGGCTTTTTCCACATCCACATAAACCAGGATGGGGATGACACTGGAGGACGGCATGCTTCGATTGGCAAGTAGGTGATTCATGCTGTATATTTACTTCAAATTTCTCAAACTACAATGGATCAATTATTACTAGGCATAGGAACCCGACTGCAACACACGCAGTTCGGCCCTGGGGTTATCGTAGGCGTTCGCTATGCCACTTATCTGATTTCGTTTATTCATCACGGTATTAAGGAAATAGAAAAAAACGACAGCAACCTGGAAGAAATAATTCCTGAAAACGTAACAGAAGAATTGGAGACACATTCAGCGGTGGAACGTTCGCTGTTAAAGATACTCCGTCAGTGGAGCAGCCCAGAGGAAATCGTGCAGTTGGGAGACCGGTGGCTGGGTGGAACCATGATCCTGCAACCCAAAGAAGGAAGCCAAAAGGCCAAGGAAATTCCGATCGATGTTTTTTTCCACAAAATTGTCATGACCAGGGACAGGCTCCGGGTACTGGAACAACAAATCAATGCCCATAAAGTCCTCTCGGACGAAGACAAAGTAAATCTTCAGCAATACATTACCCGCATCTATGGTTCGTTAACCACTTTTAACGTGCTGTTCCGCAATAAGGAGCATTGGTTTGTGGGGGAAAAGGGTGCTAAAGAAGAATAGTTTTGTAACTTTCTTTCATGCATACGGATATCCAATCTGCCACCAAAAGAATTGCTTCCATAGATCTACTAAGAGGAGCCGTGATGATCATCATGGCCCTGGACCATGTGAGGGACTATTTCCATATTGGCATGCCTGATCCAACGGACCTCCAACAAACAACACCAGTCCTGTTTTTTACCCGATGGATTACCCACTTTTGTGCACCGACCTTCCTATTGCTATCCGGGGTGTCTGCCTATCTTTCGGGGAGGAAGAAGACGCCCTCAGAACTGAGTACCTTTTTGTTGAAAAGAGGTGCCTGGCTCGTTTTGATAGAAGTGACCATTGTCTCCCTGGGGTGGACGTTCAATCCATTGTTAAATGTAGTTATCCTCCAGGTAATTTGGGCCATAGGCATCAGCATGATCATCCTGGGCTTACTATTAATGATCAACGCTAAGTTGGTGCCACTGGTAGGTATCATCTTGTTTTTGTTCCATAACCTTACGGATTATTTTCCATTGATCAACTATGGATGGACGTTTTTTTTGACCTCAACAGGAACGTTTATCAACTATGCTCCCCAGCGGGGTATTTTTGATTTTTATGCCATCCTGCCATGGACGGCTATTTTGTTATTGGGTTACAGCATAGGCAAGTGGTTTACGGCTGAATATACCCAAGCCCAAAGACAGAAGAGGTTATTTATAACAGGAGGTATCCTGCTGGTATTATTCTTTGCGCTACGGTTCATCAATCTTTATGGGGATCCAAATCCCTGGAAGGCTCAGGCTACCACAACCCAAACCATCCTGTCTTTTTTCAAAGTCACCAAATACCCCTGCTCGCTGATCTATGGATGCATGACCCTAGGTTCGGCAATGCTGGCCTTAGGGCTTATGGAGCATGCAAAGGGAAAAGTGACTTCAGTGATTTCCATTTATGGAAGGGTGCCTTTCTTCTATTATATCCTCCACCTCTACCTGATTCACCTGGGGGCCTCCATTTTGTATTTTGCCTCGGGGCGCCGTGGCATCGATATGGATCATATGAGGGCTTTTTTCTTGTTCACTTCCAGGGATGTCGGTGTTGGTTTGGGCGGTGTTTACCTGATCTGGATAACGGTGGTGGCTATCCTATATTTACCCTGCCGGTGGTATGACCAGTATAAGAAAGCCCACCGGCACTGGTGGTTAAGCTATCTATAACCCATAAGATGATATTTATCAAGTCTGAGCCTCAATGGGCCTGCTGGATTTGACCGCTTCCATACGGGAATGTATGCTCATGGAACTGACGTCCAGTTCCTGTTCCACCTTATGCAATATATCATCGGAGTAAGTTCCGCGTTTATGCATTTGGATGATGAAGGACCTTTGTTCCCCGATAATTTTTAATTCAGCATTCATGTATTGAAGGACCTGTTCCTGGGTAGGCACCCCAATGGAAGCTGAGGCATGATCCGCTACAGGTCCCGCATCGGAAGCATCTACAGGCTGCATTGCGGGGCCCGTGGAGGGATTATTATCCACCAGACTCTTGAGGTATTTCTGCCGGATTTCATTATTCTGGGTAAGACTTTCAATCATGGGGGGCGCTAATACTGGGGCCAACACCTCATGAATGTATGTTAAGGCAAGGTCTGCCAACTTTAATCGTAGCCGGGACTCTTCGGCCTGGATCCGGGGTTGATCTCCATAAACCTTAAAGATGCGGACCACCAACGGAAAGCTTAGGCCAAGGACAATGATGGTGAAAAGAATGACGACGAAGGTGATATAGAGGATAGCGTCCCTTTGCGGAAAAGCCGTTCCATCCACTAACGTTAAAGGCAGGGCCAGGGCCGTGGCCAGGGAAACGACGCCCCGCATGCCCGCCCAGGCTATGATGATGGCCCCCCTTCTTCTACGCTTTAAGGCTCTGGCGGGAAGCTTTTGGTTTTTAGGCTGTAAATAGGTGACTGGGATCAGGATGAACAAACGCACCAGCAATGCAGCTACGCCTATCAGCAGGCCATATCCCGTCATGGCCAATAGGTGCTCCTGCCCTATACCTTTAAGGATAGATTGCAGCTGCAGGCCTATGAGTGTAAATACAAAACCATTCAACAGAAAGATGAGGATTTCCCAGAAGTCTTTCATCTGTAGCCTGGCCTGGTAGGAGAAAATGCTAAAGGACCTATAGGATATAAAAAGGCCGGCTGCCACCACGGCCAGTACCCCTGAGGTATGAAAGTATTCCCCTGTTACGTAAGCGATATAGCCGACCAAAACAGATAGGCAGGTTTCGGAGGCCGGATTCCCTCGCAGGAAACGATGGATGGCTTTAAATCCCCAGCCAAAAGCCAAGCCTATGCCTACACCGCCGACGACCACCAGGACAAATTGGAGCATCATCGTGCCGACCATTTTAAAGCCTTCTACGGTGGAGTGAATGGCCAGACTTCCTACCAAAGCAATGGCAAAGCGGTAAATGATTAATGCGCTGGCATCATTGACCAGGCTTTCCCCTTCAATGATGGTGGTCACTACCCTGGGCAGGCCCTTTCCTTTAGTGGAGGCCATAGCCGAGACGGCATCCGTTGGAGATACAATGGCGCCTAGGACGAAAGATAGCGGCCAGGTGAATCCAGGAATGCAATAGTGGGCGATGACGCCTAGAATAAGGGTGGTCAGTATCACCATGCGTATGGCCAGAAAACGAATGATGGGAAACTGACTCCGGAAATCTTTCCAGGAAGTATTGGAAGCGGCTTCGTATAACAAAGGGGGAAGAAAAACAAGGAAAACCAGGGATGGAGCCAGCTTTACATTAGGTAGGTCAGGAATGAACCCAACACCGAGCCCCACCAGGACCAATAAAATAGGGAATGGCAGTTTTATTTTGTCGGCTAGCGGGGCCAATATGGTAATAATGGCCATGATGATCAATACGATCGCAAGGTGTTCCATGGTCGAAAAATACCGAATAATCTTTAAGAATTTACTCACATATGGTTCCGGTCTAATGTATTAGTTTTCCTAAAGAAATCTCATAATCCTTCTTTATGGCTTGCCTTTATCGACGCCCGCTTCTATCGCAGTGGCTAACCTGCCTTAGCCTACTATTGCTGCTGATGCCCGCTATAAGCCGGGCCCAATCCCCAATACCCTGTACAGGACAGTATAAAAACTTTGAGGATTTTAAAACCAAAAACTTGGGCTCCTGCCCGATGAACTTATACCTGAATCCGGATAGTACGTATACTTTTTCTGCTCCTGCCATGGGCTGGAAGTATTACGATGCAGACGTATGGGGGATGATAGATAGTAATGGTATCCAATATATCCATATGTCGGGCGAAAAGTTCCTGCCTATACAACGACAAGGAAAAATGAGTTACGTCTATATCCCTACCCCCTTGGTCCATGATTACCTCTCGGGGCGCCTGGAGGACTATAAAAAGCATACTACGGACTATATGTGTGGTGGTGCTATGCCGCTTGTTATCCTATTTTGTATTGTTGGTTATACCCAATATCCCACTCCCTGGCCTTCCGGACTATTGTGGGCATTTGCCGGTGCAGGAGCCTTTTTAATTGCCTTCGATGTCCCTATAGGTATAATCCGTGGGCTCCACCATCACAACATGGTTAAAAAGGCAAAAACGGCGGAGCGGTACCATGTTTTTGCGGTGAATATGCAAACGGGTATGATTCAGTTTAACAAGCCACTGAAATCCTGATTACCTGACCCCTTCCAGCATGGCCGCCCTGTAGGCTCCAGGTGTTATTCCTTCTGATTTCCGGAACAGGCGTACAAAGTAATTGACATCTGAAAAGCCGCATTGAAAGCTGATATCGGTGATGCTACCCCTGTTGACACAAAGCAGTTGTTTGGCCAGGAAAATGCGCTCCCTGTTTACATAGTCCAGGGGGGTAATGCCAAATTGGTCCTTAAACCACTTGAAGAATTTATTCCTGCTCAGATAGGCCTTCCTGCTCAGGGTATCTACGGCAATTTTTTCGGTGAGGTGTTGGTGTATATAGTGCAGGACAAAGTGAAGGCGGGACTGGTTGTCGTAATGGTCTGCTTCCGCTCTGACCTTGAACAGGTGTTGGCTTTGAATGAGGCGGATCAGTAATTCCTTGAGGTTTAAATCTGCATAAATGTTTTTAGCAACATCTCCGCTGGAACAAATCCTGACCAGCTTATTGATGATTTGGGTGATTTCTGCTTCGTTATCGAAGTGATATTGATTGAACCTAAGCGCCCAGGCGGTCTTTTCCCCTAAGTCTTCCTGATAATATTCATCCAGGTACTGGATGGTGTTCCTAACGTAATGGCCGTCCACGGTGATGGCTATGCATTGGGTGGGGTTTTGGAATTCCGCTTCCGGAAAGTCAATCACCATCGTTTGTCCTGCCGGCACAATGACGGTTTCCCCGGGAAGGTATTCGAAGGCCGGATCTCCGAAAATGTGCATGATCTTTTTACCCCTGAGCATGCTGGTGATTACAAAGTCGGGAAAGGTCAACGGAATTCTATAGGCCTGTTGATACGATTCATAGATATTCAGCTCACAGTGGTCCAGGTTAAATACCCTACGGTTCTCCACCAGGGTTTGAATCCTTTCCGGATGGGTCAATGCAACGGGCTGAAGGTATCTTTTAGCTGGCATGTGGGTTAGGCGTGAATTTGCTATTGAAATGTACGGCTGAAATGCCGAAGTGGTTTAAATCCGAGGATTTTGGGCAAAATATTACCGCAAGAAACAGGTTATTTATTTGGCCCTAAAATGGTCATTTTTGCATCATGGCCCGGGAATCAACGAAAATAGTTCTACCCTTTCCCCCTCACTTCAGTTGGCAGGAATGTTTGTGGTTCCTGGACAGGGGATACAATGATTGCATGCACCGTATCCAGGGAACAAACCTGTGGAAGGCCCAAGTGATTGAAGGGCAGCCTTTATTGCTAAAAATTGGTGAGGGAGCTGAAGGGCTTACGATAGCTATTGAAAATAAAAAGGTGAGCCAGCATGACTTGAAAGCCGCTGCCGACTGGGTAAGAGCGTGGCTGGATATGGATAGAGACCTGGATCCATTCTATCGATTACTTAACGGGTCGGCGCATTTGTCCCAAGCAACTCAGCACTATCATGGGTTAAGACTCATTGGTATTCCGGACCTATACGAAGCTTTATGCTGGTGTATTATCGGCCAACAAATCCATTTACGTTTTGCGCACAGCGTCAAGCGTCAATTTGTACAAACCTTTGGTCGTTACCTGGAACACGAGGGACATGCCCATTACCTTTTTCCGGAACCCGCCGTGGTAGCTCAGGCTAGCCCGGAAGACCTCTATGCCCTCCAATTTTCCCGTCAAAAAGCAGATTATATCCTCCACATCTCCCGTTTGTTTGCCACTGCGGCCTTGTCCAAAGGACCATTAGACAGCCTACCGGGCACGGCCGAAAAAATGAAGGCCCTATTAGCCGTAAGGGGCGTAGGCCCTTGGACGGCCAATTATGTGGGCATGAAAACCTTGCGTTGCATGGATTGTATACCATACGGGGATGCCGGGTTGCATCAGGCTTTGGGCGCCTTGCCGGGTTTTACCGCAAAACCTGGTAAAGAGGAGGTAGACGCCTATTTTTCGGCCTTTAAGGGATGGGAATCCTATCTCGTCTTTTATTTGTGGCGCAGCTTATGCGCGGGGCCGCCAACCCCATAAAAAAAGCAGCCCGTTGGTGGAGGGGCTGCCTTTATACATGCGCGGGAAGCAGACTATTTGCTGTCCGCAGCGGAGTACTTGTCGTCGTAGAATTTAGCTTTATCGTTCTGATCGAGGAAGCGATAACAATCACCCAACAAACTGAGGGATGATTTATAGGCTGATTTTTCTCCGGTTTTCAGGCTTCCTTTTACATCGTAGTAAGCGTAAACCTTTTCCAGGGGAGAAATGGCCAGTTTGATTTGGCTTTGAGCGGTAGCTAACAGCGCTTTCTTGTTGGCGGCGTCGGCGGGTGTGGTTCCATTGATGTGCTTGATGCTGTCATTGATGGACACAGCCTGATTGAAGTGGGATTTACCCAGTGCCAGGTAAGCTTCAGGGCGGGTAGAATCCAAAGAAATACACTTGTTGAAGGCAGCTTCCATATTCTGGATTTTCTGCTCATAATCTGCCGGTTTCTTATCTACGCCGTATACCAATCCAAACAAGGTATTACCATAGTTATACTGGTGTTCGTAGCTGTTGGGGTTAGCAGTCAGGATTTGCTGATAGTAAGCCAACAGAGAATCGGTTTGACCCTGGTCTTTCAGGCGTTCTAAAGTAACGTCCTGTAGGTAGGGATCATTGGGGTAGAATTTAGCCCCGATATCGGCATAACGCTGGGCGCTGGTCCAGTCCTTCTTATCAGAATAGTAGTAGCAGAGCCAGTGGTACGGCAGGTCAAAGCCCTGACCGGAAACGTGGGCATCGGCTAATTTCTGGAAGTAATAAGTGGCGCTGTCATTGTGCTCCAATTTCATGTGCGCAAAGGCCATATAATAAGTGACCACGGTATCCAGACCACTCAGGCCAATATGCTGATCATAGATGAACTGACCAACGTCACTGGCTTGGTGGAAGCCAATCAAGGCATTGGCAAAATCATTGGCTTGGAAAACCTTATAGGCGGCATTAAAGGTAGTATTGTATAAGCCTACGATATAGTAGTGGTTTTTGTCCAGGATGGCTTCCATGTTGGTCTTGGTAGAGTCCAACTGATAAGCTTTCTTGAAGGCATCCAGGGCGACCATATTGGCACCGGGAATCTGTCCTTTAAGGCTGGAATCGGTAGCGTACGTGGAATAGATCTTTCCTTTCAGGTACCAGGCGTCCTGGTCTTTTGAACCCTTGTCGGAAGTGGTCAGTTGGTCGATAGCTGTGCGTGCGCCTGCCCAATCGCTTTTATCGATCTGCTTTTTCACCGATTTGGTGTCCTGTGCCCAGGAAGTCAGCAAGGTAAGGCCAGACAAAACCGTTAAGAGGGTTTTCTTCATTTGGATCTTATTTGTTTATTTAATTAAGCTTCCAGCAATCGTATCTGGAGCCGCATAGTTTCTATTGTTCGCTTACCTCTTCGGCGCCGTCCGGCGCCTCATCCCCGGTCGGACCAGCGGCTGTATTCGTTGCACCAGCCTCCGTGACCGTAGCGGTTTCTGCTGATGGAGCCGCATCATCCCCTTCTTCCTGAGTTGGTTTGATTTCCACCTCGTCTAATTGGGTAATGGCTGCAATCTCATCTGTTTCGTCCAGACGGATCAGTTTTACCCCCTGGGTATTGCGACCCGCCTCGCGGATATCGGCTACGGACATTCGGATGGTGATACCGGATTTGCAGGTAATCATTAAATCCTGGCTTTCCACCACATCCAGCATACCGATCAAGCCCCCTGTTTTTTCCGTTACATTAATGGTTTTTACGCCTTTACCTCCTCTGTTGGTAATGCGATATTCATCAATGGGGGTCCTTTTTCCGAATCCCTTATCAGAAACCACGAGTACGTTTCGGGTGGTATCGTCTCCGTTGACACAAATCATGCCAACGACCTCATCGTTTTGATCGTCTACCTCAATGCCGGTAACCCCAATGGCTCCTCTTCCTGTAGCCCTTACCTTGCCTTCCGGGAAACGAATGGCGCGTCCGCTTCGGATGCCTAAAAGGATCTCCGAGTTGCCATCGGTTAACCTGGCTTCCAAAAGCTGGTCACCTTCCACCACGGTTATGGCGTTGACCCCATTCTGGCGAGGCCTGGAGAACTCTTCGAGTAAGGTCTTTTTGATGATTCCCTTTTTGGTACACAGTACAATATAATGACTGTTTACGAAGTCTTTATCTTCCAGATTTTTAATATCGATGATGGCCCTGATCGTATCGTCCGGCGGAATTTGGATGAGGTTCTGTATGGCCCTTCCTTTGGAGGTCTTGTCCCCTTCGGGTACTTCATATACTTTAAGCCAGAAACAACGGCCTTTTTCCGTGAAGAACATCAGGGTATGGTGGGTAGATGCCACAAACAGGTGCTCTATCCAATCTTCTTCCCTTGTTTTTCCACCTATCATACCGCGTCCTCCCCTTTTTTGCTGACGGTATTCGTCAGCCGAAGTACGCTTAATATAACCCAGGTGGGATATGGTAATGACTACATCTTCCTCAGCGATCAAATCTTCGATGCGCATTTCTGAAGCCAGGTACTGGATTTCACTGCGCCTCTCGTCGGCAAAACGGGTCTTTACATCAATGAGTTCATCTTTGATGATCTGATAGCGCAAGCCCTCGTTGCCGAGGATCTCCTTTAAGTGGGCAATGATCTTCATTAATTCGGCATGTTCCTCACGGATCTTATCTCTTTCCATGCCGGTCAAGCGTTGGAGTCGGAGTTCCAGTACGGCTTTGGCCTGAATTTCAGACATTCCGAATTGGGTGATCAAGCCTTCCTGGGCAATGGCAGGAGTGGCTGAATTGCGGATCAGGCTGATGATTTCATCCAGGTGATCCAAAGCAATCAGGTATCCTTCCAATATGTGCGCCCGCTTTTCGGCTTCCCTGAGCTCGAATTTTGTCCTACGCACCACCACTTCATGGCGGAACTCAATGAACTCCGCGATCAGGTCCCTGACGTTGAGGATGCGGGGCCGGCCTTTGGCCAGGGCCACGTTATTGATCCCGTAAGAAGTCTGTAGTTCGGTATGCTTATAAAGTTGGTTGATGATGACGTTAGCCACCGCATCCCGTTTCAGGTCAATGACGATACGGGTACCTTCTTTATTGTTGGATTCGTTGTTGACGTGGGCAATGCCTTCTATGGTACGGTCATTGACCAGCTGACCTATGCGGTCTGTCAGGGCGTCCCTGGAGACCTGATAAGGCACTTCGGTGATGATGACTTGCTCCCTTCCGCTGGGCTTGGTATCTACATGGAGTTTACCCCTCACCACTACCCTGCCTCTCCCGGTCATCAGGCCTTGTTTGACCCCTTCTATACCGAAGATGATACCTCCGGTCGGGAAGTCTGGTGCTTTTACATATTTACACAGTTCCTCAGCGGTGATTTCCTTGTTTTCTATATAGGCCAGGCACCCGTCAATGACTTCACCCAGGTTATGGGGAAGCATGTTGGTGGCCATACCCACGGCAATACCGGAGGCTCCGTTTACCAGTAATTGGGGTACCCGGGCTGGGAGTACGGTGGGCTCCGTTAGGGAGTCGTCGAAATTGGGTTGAAAATCAACGGTATCTTTATCTATGTCCTGAAGGATATATTCAGATAAGCGTTGGAGGCGGACTTCCGTATACCTCATGGCCGCAGGCCCTTCTCCGTCCTGGCTTCCGAAGTTACCCTGACCTTCCACCAGCATATAGCGCATGTTCCATTCCTGGGCCATACGTACCATAGCATCGTAAACAGATGAGTCACCATGGGGATGGTACTTACCCAGTACTTCCCCAACCACGCGGGCGCTCTTTTTGGTGGGTTTGTTGTAGGTCATGCCCAGTTCGTTCATCGCATAAAGAATGCGTCGATGCACAGGCTTAAACCCATCCCTTACATCCGGAAGGGCCCGGCTGACAATCACCGACATCGAATAATCGATGTAAGCGGTTTTCATCTGTTCTTCGATATTCACTTGTATGATCCGACCGCCCCTGTTATCCTGGGAGCTATCCAATGTTTGATCCACTTGATCCATAGACAGAATTGAAAGAGTGCAAAAGTATTGATTTTCGGACAAAAGAAAACCTCCGGCAGGGCCGGAGGCTCGGTATTTTAGCCTTTTTTATGGACTTTTTTAGCACATATGATTCACATTCCTTATCTGGGAACCGGAGGGCAGCTCAAGTACCTGTTGGAGGAATTGAACAGGCGGAAGCTAATGCGCACCGCCGTGAAATAATACCAATCATCTCCGCCGTTACCCCTGGCAAATCCCGCACTGGGATAGAGGTTATTCTTGTTCCCGGTCTCGCTTGCTGGCAATTCGGTAGTCCGGAAGGCCATGCTCACGGCTTCCGGGCCCTTGGCTGCCAGCAACGCGGCGTAACTGGTGTATTTACCGCTTACGTCATCGATGTACCCGGTGAATGTCTTTCTGATGCCTATTTCTAATCCTACCCTGATATTATCGGTAAGTGCAAGCCTGAGGCCTACGCCGAAAGGAATGGCCAATTGGGTTGTAGCATATTGGCGGACGCCTGACCCTGGGATGCCTTCTCCTTCTGTACTCAAGGGACGCAGATAGGTCTTTTTACCAGTGGAGTCATAAGCCCATGGGTTGAAATGGAATATCGCCAGCCCCACAAAACCATATGGGGTTATGGATCTATCCGTGAGGTCAAATAGCTGGTATTCGGCCCTGACATTCCATTCCACTATATTGGTGTTGAAGCTGAGGTTCCTCAGCTTGGCCCCTGGATTGGAACTGTATTGATCGGCTCCGGAAAGCTGGGTAAAATCCAGTGCTGTACTCAGGTTAAAGTTTGGACTGAACTCATAACCAATCCCCACACCCCCCATGAAGTGTGCTTGATTGAATGTGTAACGTTTTTGTTGGAGTTCGCCATCGTAGTTGGCTGCGCCGGCGTCCAGGTGGAGCCACAGATTATCAGAGGAGAACTGGGCCCTCAATTGGGTTGCAAAGGCAAGACAGATAAGGATAAGTACAGGGTACCTCACGGTAGTGGATTTTATTTTTAGACAAATATTAGCAATAATAACGCCAAATCTGGGGTTACATTGTGGTATCATTGTCAACTGCAACTATTTATTACAGTCCGAGAGGTAAGGGAACGGTGTATTATTAAACTGTATTCTGCTGTCTGTTGTAATAAAAAGTCAGTGCTCCTGAAGGGCAATCAGCGACTTGTGCAGCTAGTTCTGCGGTGGTGGCTGGTTTTGGATCGATCCAGGGTCTTTCTTGGGGTTTAAATACCTTTGGAAGCCCCCTCACACAATTTCCGGAATGTTGGCAAACGGAAGGTTGCCATACGATCGTGATCTCCCCGTTGGTGTATTCACTTTTCATCATTAAAACCTTTGATGCGGAAATGCGGATCTATGAGATCTGTCCATTCCGGGTGTTTTTTTAGGTAGGCTTGAACAAATGTACATAAAACGATGATATTAAAGTGGTTTTCTTTAATATATCTCAAAGTTTGTTCAACAAATGCCGTCCCTTCTCCCCTATTTCTACATGCAGGTGGAATCTCCGTATGGAGTAATGAGAAGCGGTTGCCGATTTTTTTATAGTCAATGAAACCTACCTGCCCATTCAAGTGCCATTCGAATCGGTGCTGGGTTTCATTGACGGAGAATTTGGATCCAGGATCGCTCATAGATTAGTGTTGCACCAGTATCTTTTTGAGGGTGACATTACCTCCGTGCGTGATCTTCAGTAAGTATACCCCATCGGCATAACCACTAAGGTTTAACTGACCGGAATAGCTGCCGATATATTTACCCTCCTCTTGTTTGATCAGGCGGTCGCCCAGGATGTTAAATACTTCAAAGCTCAGGTCATCATCAGTGGTTACCGTAAAGCTGATGTTTACCACACCGGTAGTGGGGTTAGGTGACACCACAAGGCCCTTTGGTGCGGCTACCGTATCTACCGCTGTTAGTACAAAGTTGATGGTATTTGATTGCTGGGTACAACCGGTGGTATCATTGGTCACAATAGTATAAGCTGTCCCGCTCGTTGCAGGTGAAAAGATGGGACCTGTGGCGCCACTCACCGCTATGCCCTTGAAGTACCATTGATTGTTAACCGGAGAGCTACTGAATAAGGAGTCTCCGCTTTGGGTGATCGTTACACCGGGTTCAGTGGTCATGGTGACCGCCGTCCTGGCGCCGGAGGCAGTACAATCTACCGTTTTGATTTTGGCGTCATAAAAGAAGTAGTAGTACTCTCCATAAACAGTGCCCGGCCCAGTACTGGTCTCGCCCGCACTGTTGCCCGTCCAGGCGAATAAATTGGTATCTCCTATGGGATACGGGTTAGTAGCAATGGCGTCGTTGCGGAAGATGGTAGCTGAATCCAGGCTCTCAATGATGATTTGGTGAGAACCAGCTGGTAAAGACATATTCAGGTAATACACTGCTCCGGAATCAGCCGGATCATAAGGTTGAGCCGTTGTTAAAGGAAGTGAGGTAGGTGCTATTGGATTGGGACTGGAGGCGTAGGTATTAATGGTGGTCGTGGTGTAGGGCACGTAAGAAAATGATCCGTTAGAAATACTGGACTGATCCACATCCGCTACGATGAATGCCACAGGACCTCCATACCGGGTATATAAACGAACGCTTTCCAGGGTTACCGGTACAGCGGCATGATAGGATACGAAGTTCCCGTCATAGGCATTATACCCACCCTGGCCGCCGAGGGTGTTTTTGTTGAGTGGAGCTATAGAACCGCTACCGCCGGAAGTAACATAGTAGGTCCCGGTTGAGGAAACAGTGGAGGTTGTCGCCGAATAGCCCTGAGCAATGGGTGTACCCCCGGTGGCAGTCGTGTACCAGAGATAGGTTTGCAGGGAGTCAGCCTTAGTGACATTGAGTACAACCGTATTGGTGCCACATTGTGTTGCCGTGCCGCCGGTAGGATTTGAAGGACTAGCCGAAATAGTGACGTTATAACTGTTAGCGTTGTTAGCGCTGTCCTGATCTCCGTTTAAGTTTACGGAAGGCCGGATCGTATAAGATGAACCCGGTGTAGTGGTAAAGGTTCCAATCACTACATCAACGCTGGAACCGGAGGCCACTGTGCCAGGATAAGTTGTCGTCAGGGTGGCAGACGTTGAGCCGGAAATCGTTGCCGAAACCGGGAAATTGGATTGGGTAGCCGTGCCATAGTTGTGCACGGAAACGACAACGATCTGCGTAGAGTCTGCACAAGTTGGACTGAGCGGATCTTCCAGGGTAACCAGGCCCAGGTCGTTGGCGGGTTGCTGGATCACTACGGCATAATCCTGGGTTTCTCCGTTCCCATAAAGACCGCATGGTTTTACCAGGGCTGTATCGCTTGTTTCTTCTGCTACGATACGCATGCGGGTCGTATTACCCACCACCAGATTACCGGGTGTTGTAAAGGTAGTTGACCAGGACGCAGTACCTCCGGGCAGTACCGGGCTGGTAGCCACCAGGTCTCCGGGATCCGTGAAGGTTCCGTCATTCTTATAATCTATATAAACTTTCACTACCCTTGGGTTGGTCGTTGCATCACAACTGCCCAGACTAACGTATAGAGGTACCTTTTGATTCCCCTGGAGGTTAACCTTTAAGCCCGTGAAATCGCTATAGGTCGTGCAACCTGCTACGTTTTTATTTTGTACGTTAGAGATGGAGAGGCTATCTATTTTTGTGCCGGAGCTGCTGGTAGGCGCTGAAGCACAAAAAGCAGATCCGCCGATGCCGCTGATGATGATGGAAACGGCTTGTTGATTATTGACCAGGGTTCCTTTATGGGTAACCTGAATGATATAAGTCGCACCTGGAACCACACTGTCTGCTTCAACCCTTTCCACGTTGTCCAGTATGTTGTCTCCTTTGGTGGCGGCTGCCGCCGGGGAAGCCGGATTCAGCACCCAAGGCTCAAAGGTTACACTGGACCCTACTTTAATGATTCGCAGATCCAGGTCGTTGACCAGCTCAGGAGCAGGATTAAATAAATTACCGGTATATACTTTTCCGGCTGGGTCTATCCAAGCAATGGTGGCCATGAGTTTGCCCTTACCGGAAGCAATGACCGGGAAACGCAGGGTGTCTGAAGATCCCTGTACCATTACCTTTTCCAAAATTTCCTGGGTGGTATCCGTTAGAGAAGCGGTAATGGCAGCAGCGGCATTTTTAGTATTGAGTAATCCCCAACCATAGAAATAATCAGGACCAGGGCTGGTGCCGGCTTCATCAGCGGTTTGGATCGCCAATGCTTTCAGGGTTGAGGACCGCATAGCCGTGTCATGGTGTTTGCTGGTATAATACTGTTGGAGTAGGAAAAGTGATCCGGTTACGTTGGGGGTCGCCATGGAAGTACCCGCATAGGTATCGTAGGAATAATCAGAAACAGCTATACTGGAGAGTACCCCGTCCCCATCGGCTACGATATCTGGCTTAATCCTTCCATCAGTGGTGGGGCCCCAGCTACTGAAGTAGGTCATCACCACATCTGAAGGTTGGGTATAGCCCGTTGGGATGGGTTCAATGGCACCAATGGTAATGACGTTCTTAGCGTTTCCATAGTCAGGAATGGTCTGAAACCAGGCATTACTGCTTATCGTGGAGTTCCGGGTGCCTTCTACATAATCGCCTGCATTGTTATAATAATAATAGGGAGAATCTACGGCTGGCCCGGTTTCACCCCTGCTGTTACCAGCAGCCTGCACCATCAGGTAATAGGGTGCGTTATAGGCAATGGTGTCCCGGCTTGCACAATCCTGACCATAATAACCGAATTCGTAGTCTGTCGTATCGCCGACATTACCATACCATTCCCAATGGTCGTTATCGGTGTTGTAATTCCAGCCACTCAGGATTCCATAGGAGTGGTTTGATAAATAAAGCGTCGGTGCCGCTAAAGCCATACCAGCCAGGTCACTTGTATAGGCAGTGCCGGGATTTCCCCCATAATAATATGCTTGCAGATCGGGCGCCTGGTAAGCCATGCCTTTGGCGTTGGGATTGATCCCGGTAGCTATCATTGTACCCGATACGTGTGTGGCGTGATCCAATAATTGAGTCCATCCGTCCACTTGGGTTACCCTTCCAGCCAGCTCCACATGGGTGCCTCTTACGGCGCCTCCATCCCAGATGGCCAAACGTCCTTTCATGTTGGTGGCGTTCCCGGTTAAATTCAACCCAAGGCTACCACCCTGCCAAAGTGCTGTGGTACTGGTAGTCTGAGCAGAAGTCAGGTTATCCACCACTTTATATTCTGGATGATTGTTGGCATCAACCCCGGTCAATATAGCATATTTACCATGTTTGCCGTGAATGGCCAGGGGCCAGTTCTTTTGGGCTGATAGAAGTAGGGCTCTTTGGTAAGATGATGTAGCTCGCCTTGAAAACGAGTCATGCGCCTTACTTAATTCTGCTTTGTTGGTAACAACTTGTGCCTTTAGGGAAACAATCGAGATGAAGGTAAGTACAACAGTGGCTATTGTGGCTCTTCCGAAGGTAATGGGGATCCTCATATTGTTACAGATAGCGTTCAGAATTTGGGTAAATTTAGTTTAAAGTCTTGCCTACTATTAATGAAACGTAAAATATTATTTTTGGTTGGGTCAAGGATATTTGGCGTTGCCCTTCTGGGGGCTATTTTCAGTTTTACCATGCCTGCATCCGGGCTAATCGGTCATTTCCCCATTCAAGGTATTTATGGTTATGTGCTGGAAGCTAAGGGAAACCAAATGCCAGCTCCCAATAGACCCAGGCGTAAGCCCA
>CAJCIQ010000166.1 GCA_903970475.1 Beijerinckiaceae bacterium | reverse complement strand
CTTCCTCCCACCGTCCCATCCCACCCCTTATACTTATCTTGTGTATAGAACACCACTTGCCCCCAGCGATTGAAAATCCGTAAGGAAAACTGATCCACCACTTCCACACCCAACACCTGGAATAAATCATTTATTCCATCACCGTTAGGTGTAAAGGCAGTAGGGACATGGACCACACAAATACCTTCGGTTATGTTTACCGTATCGGTATAACTGCTGCAATAGTCTTTGCCCGTTACCCAGACTAACCCAGGCTGGGTAACCGCCAGTATGGAATCCGCGCTTCCGTTACTCCAGGTAAAAGCGATGGTGTCCGGGTTGGGCCGAAGGTATAGGATTTCTCCGGGGCATATGGGTTGATTCCCCCCCAAGGAAAAATAGGGAATATTTTTTGCCTGGAGGGCCACCGAATCGACAACACTGCAACCCTGGGTGGAAACAGTAACCTTGTACGCTCCAGGGCCTGAAGCCAGGTATTGCTGTGCGGTACTGCCATCCTGCCATCGATAGGTATCGCCGGGATTACCTGCATCCAAAAGATAGGGCTGAGAAAAACAAAGGGTGGTATCAGGTCCTAGATTGACTACAGGGAGTGTTACCACCCCCACTTGAGTACTGTCCCTGACCATGCAACCTTGGTTATTTACTTGTAACCAATATAAACCTGTACTGGTTATTTGCTCATAAGGCCCAGAGCCCCCATTACTCCATGTATATGTTACGGGTAGTGCGCTCCTGTAACCGAGCATACCGCTCCCGCAGAAGTTGGTATCCTTCGGTAAATTTAGGTCGGGGGTTGCTTCCACGGTGGCCAGAACGGATGTATTAACGGCGCAGCCGGCATTGGTCATGATCAGTCCGTAATTACCTGTGCTTTTTACCACAATGCTATCCCCTGTAGTTCCATTGGACCATTGATAGGTAATGGGTAAAGCGGAGGGATTTTTAAGCACCCCGGAATCACAAAATAGGGTATCGGAAGGCAGGGTCAACACCGGGAGTTGAATGACCGTACACTGGATGGTATCTCTGGAGGTGCACCCGGAATCGGTCACTGCCAGCCAGTACAAACCGCTCCGCCAGGCCACGGTGGAGGTGCTGTCAGATCCCGTATTCCAGCGATAGACTGCATTATCCGGAGATTGATACGTCAACAGTCCTTGCCCGCAAAAGCTGGTATCTTTTCCAAAAGTAGGAAGGTGAGCCGGCACCACTTTACAATAGGTAGAATCTAATGCCGTACATCCGGATTGATTCAATTGCAACCAGTAAATGCCGCTGGTCTTCACGACAATAGTGTCTAGTTTAGCACCGGTATTCCAGATATAAGTCACGGGTTGAGTGGTTGGGTATTTGAGCACACCGCTATCACAAAATACGGTATCCTTAGGCAGGCTCAAGGTTGGAACGCTGTATTCATTTACCGTGAATGTCTCTGTGGCTGTGCAGGCGTAGTCGTTCACCGTCAGTGTATAGGAGCCGCTAGCATTGATGATGGCGGATGCTGAATCAGATCCGTTAGACCAGTTATAGGTAGCGCCAGGGTAGTCAGGAACCGTTAGCTTCAGCGGTTGTCCCGCGCAAAAAAAGGTGTCTTTTAAGGTCGTCAGTACAGGAGATGGAATGGCCGCTACACTATGACAGGCGCTCCTTTGGGTAGGCAATCCCACGTCTGTCATCAGGGTAATGATATAGTTTCCTGCGCTAAAAGAAGGAGTGGGTATAGAATCATTTGAAATATTCCCACAGAATCCTGTAAACTGCACGCGCGTCGTGTTATCCGAAGAAACGATCAGGTTAACGCCTCCGGCATCCGTCAAGGGGTTGGAGAAAGACTGGGGTAGATTAAATAGGGGATTCTCGTCAAAAAATTCATACCCCGAAGGCAAAGGTTGGGCAATATTGGCGCCCAGGTCAAATTGGAGGATAGAATTATTAGCCTGAATCAAGAGATAACAATACCACTGTCCGCATAGGTTCATCAGGTAGATATCCGAATATCCGCTTGTAAGGGTGGGGTCAAGTATATATGGGGTAACGATGGGATTATTCATAAGGGAAGTCCCGAAGCTATACTGCGCCAAATAACTTCGTTGGTTGTCTACCACATAAACAAACCAATTACCGCCATCTTCTATCACACTGAGACCAGAAGGTTGTGATAAATACCCGCCTACATTTCCCAAATTGTATCCGGTGGGTACGCCAGAAAAATCAGTACCGAATACGAATTTTGTGATCGTTCCTGAACTGTTGGCTACAAAACCATAATACCCCCCTGTCAAATCCTGGAAGACCTGCAATTTCGCAGGATTGTTCAGTGAACCCAGGTTACCCCAATTGGTAGCAACGGGGACAGGGGTGGCCAAACTGGGTCCGAGTAAAATCTTCAGGACATTATTGTTGTTGAGAACGATCAACGTCCACACGCCGCCTACTTTGAGGATTTGCATTCCTCCGATCGCATTGGCGGTCAGCACACCACAGGTGCCGAGATCTGCGGCAGTAGGGTTGTTGGAGGTACTGGTACCGAAACGCAGGAGGATAAGGTGTCCCGCCGCGTTAACGGAAAGCCCGTAATAGTTATATCCATCCTGGGCCAGGGTCATGTACCGTCCTCCAGACCAGGTAATGTTAGTGGCCTGAGGGAAGATATCCATGCCTGAGGAACAAAAATTCCAGAAATAGGTACTGGCTCCGGTAGAAGTATTGGTAATGGGTAGCGTTGTTCCCTGGCATATGGTATCAGGGATGTTGAAGCCTGCTTGCTGTCCCAGCGACTCCAGTGAAAGGATCATAAATACAATCCCCAACAATACACGATATCCAGCATGTGGTTTCACTCAAACAGCAGGTAGATTCATAGAAACAGATCCCGGGTAAAATACGCCATCGGAGGGAGACGCCCAAATCAGCGCGCGGGCATGCGCCTGTCCGGGACACTGCTGCTGCGCGCGGGCCTATTTCCCTTGCAACTCCCTGAGGTATTGCAAAAACAGGTCCAATCCTTGACGCTTTTCGGGTGTCAGTTCATAACTGATGTTCTGGGTGTAATAGGTATGCAGATCATATACGGCATAGGGGTTTTCTGCCAGCACCTTGTCCAGCGCTTTTAAACCTACGCCATTGGCTTGATCAAAAAGGGATATGAAAGCGGGATCAATAGGTTTATTGCTGATCCAGGCGGCAAATACAAAGGGTAGTGTGGTAAAAGCCCTCCAAACACCGGCCAGGTCATACACATAGGGAGAAATCAACCGTTGTTCTAAAGCCCGGTCCCCGATCACCAGTCCAGCGGTAGTCCCTTTGATAGAGGCCCTGTAGTCTTCATGGGTATTCACATAGACGGGCGTACGTTTCCAGTAAAAGTGCATGAGTACCTTGAGCAAAGCCACAGAGGTCCTGGATTGATAATCCAGGAGCACTGTTTGCACTTGTTCCAGAGGCACCTCAGAGAACAGGCAAACTGAAGCTACGTCTCCTTCAGCCCCAATGCAATACTGTCCGTTGATATGATATTCCTTTAAGCGGGTAATAGTGGCTACAGGTACGAGGCCCATATCCGCGTCTCCATCAATGAGATCCTGGGCAATCCTGGAGGGATAATCGATGGTGAGTTCCAGGTGACGCATGACTTCGGCAGAACGTAAAATGCCGTACAACAGGGGTTTAGTATTGAGATAGCTCACAGCGCCTACCTTCCAAATCTTTTCCAATTCGCTCTTGGTTTTAAAGGTGTAAATTTGCGCAAATTTACATACTCCTTAAGAATATGGAATTACAATCTCTGACCGCTATTTCCCCTATTGATGGCCGTTACCGACGCCAGCTTTCCGGCTTGGATGGATATTTCTCTGAATTTGGCCTCATCCGCTATAGGGTCAGGATTGAAATAGCCTACCTGTTTCATTTGGAAGAAAAAAACTTTCTAACCCTGGATGCTCCGGTCAAAGAAGCTTTACAAGCCTTAGTGGATCATTTTACTCCGGAACAGGCTGGTCGCATTAAGGACATAGAAAAGACGACCAACCACGACGTAAAAGCCGTTGAATATTTTATAAAGGAAGAACTGGAAAAAGTCGGTGGCCATTCCATTAAAGAATGGGTGCACTTCGGACTCACTTCCCAGGATATTAACAATACGGCCATTCCCTTGAGCTGGAAGGAAGGCATTGCTACAGTGTGGATGCCCGCCATCCATAGGCTCATTGCCCATTTGGAGACCCTGGCGCTGAACTGGAAAGACATACCCATGCTGGCCCGTACGCACGGTCAACCAGCCTCCCCTACCCGATTGGGTAAGGAGTTCATGGTCTTCGTGGAGCGCCTAAAAGGACAGCTTTATCTTTTCCAGCAAATTCCCTACACGGCCAAGTTCGGAGGCGCTACCGGCAACTTCAACGCGCACCACATCGCTTATCCGAACCAGGATTGGATTGCTTTTGGGAACAGCTTTGTCAATGAGCGATTGGGGCTGAGCCGGCTACAGTTTACTACTCAGATTGAGCCCTATGATAATCTGGCTGCTCATTTTGATGCCATCAAACGCATTGACAATATCCTCATAGACCTGGCCCGTGATATATGGACCTATATCTCCATGGATTACTTCAAACAAAAGATCAAAGAAGGAGAAGTGGGATCCAGTGCCATGCCGCATAAGGTCAATCCCATTGATTTCGAAAATGCAGAAGGCAACCTGGGCTTAGCCAATGCCTTATTGGAACACTTATCAGGTAAACTCCCCCACTCCAGGCTACAGCGGGACCTGACCGACTCTACGGTATTGCGCAACGTGGGTGTTCCGGTGGCGCATAGCCTGCTGGCTATACTGTCTTTGGAAAAGGGGCTGGATAAGCTCATCCTCCGGGAGGCAAAATTGCACGAAGACCTGGAAAACAACTGGGCCGTCGTAGCGGAAGCCGTCCAAACGGTACTCAGGAGGGAGCAATATCCCAATCCATACGAAGCCCTCAAAGCCTTGACCAGAGGGGCTTCTGGCATCAACCAGGAAAGCCTGCATGCGTTCATTGATGGGCTGGAAGTAAGCGAGCAACTGAAAGCTGAACTGAAAAAGATCACCCCTCAGAATTATACAGGCGTCGTCGCGAAGTACTAGCGCAGACCGGGCCGTACGTTCACAAGGAGCAGACCGGGCCGTACGTTCACAAGGGGCAGACCGGGCCGGACCAGGTTACCGGGCCATGCATTCCCAAAGGTCCGTTGGGCCCCGCATCAGGCTGGCGCGCAGGGTCACTCCCAGATATCCTCGATGAGGAAGAACTCCGGCTCCCTGTCCCTGAATATGCTGATCGCGAGCACATCATACTGTACCTGTATCCATTGAGGATGTAGGTACATATACCTAGCGCCTGCCCGCATTAAGCGCCTCACCTTGCGGGCGTCCACCGAATCCTCGGGTAATCCATGCCTGCATGAGGCTCTGGTCTTGATTTCCACGATATGCAAGACCTTCCCCCGGGCAGCAATGAGGTCTATTTCAAATCGGGCATATCTCCAGTTTGTTTCCAAAACGACATAACCCTTGCTTTGAAAATAACGCACTGCTAACCATTCTCCTACGCTTCCTAAATGAGGATCTTCGGCCATGGGCTGTAGGCTCAAATTAGCCTACAATTGCTTAGTTTTGCGTACAAATGCCCTGATACATGAAAAAGTCCACCCGCATTTTCTGGATATTCTCAGGCCTTATTATCGTGAGCGCCTTTTATAGAATTATTCCTGGTCGCCCCTGGGGATTTGCGCCTCAGATCGCGATAGCGCTGTTCAGTGGATCAGTGGTAAAAGACAGGAAACTTTCCTTTTTATTGCCCTTAGGCTCTATGTTCCTTTCTGACTTGTTGTTTCAGGCATTGAACCATTTCGGCATCACCGAAATGCAAGGGTTTTACGCCGGTCAGTGGGTCAACTACCTGTTGTTTACGGGCCTGACCGTGTTGGGCTGGTATATCAATGAAAAGAAAGCCATTCAAATTACCATAGGCGCACTTGCTGGGCCGGTGCTTTATTTCTTCTTGTCTAATTCGGCCACCTGGGTGGCAGGGGGTGGCTATAACCGTCCCAAAACCTGGGCAGGTTATGTACAATGTCTGGAAGACGGCTTACCCTTCTTTAAAGGAAGTTTGTATGCTACGGTACTTTTTTCAGCTCTTTTCTTTGGCGTATATGCTTTGTGGACCCGCCAGAGGCATACGCTGGCTCACACCTGAAAAACGCCCAGTTTCATTGTTTCGGTCAAAGGACTTTGATTGGCTGCGGTCAATCCTTCGGATATAATCCTTCTCGTCTCTAAGGGATGTATGATCTCATCTACCCAAAGCCGTGCCGCTGCGTAGTAAGGAGAGGTTTGGGATTGGTATTTCTTTGAGATGGTTTCCAATAATTTTTTCTCTTCTTCCGGATCGATGATCTTCCCTTGACTTTGGAGGGATGCTACCTGAATTTGCAACAGGGTTTTGGCGGCTTGTTCTCCACCCATAACGGCTATTTTAGCACTGGGCCACGCATAGATAAACCGGGGATCATAGGCTTTCCCGCACATGGCATAATTACCCGCCCCATAAGAGTTTCCAATGATGATGGTAATTTTGGGTACAATGGAATTGGCTACCGCATTGACCATTTTAGCCCCGTCCTTGATGATGCCCTCGTGCTCGCTTCTGGAGCCTACCATAAATCCGGTCACGTCCTGAAGGAAGACCAAGGGTATTTTCTTTTGATTGCAGTTCAATATAAATCGCGCGGCTTTATCGGCACTATCGTGATAGATAACCCCACCCATTTGCAGCTCACCCTTATGGGTTTTCACCATGGTCCTTTGGTTAGCTACAATGCCTACCGCCCATCCGTCTATACGGGCATAACCGCAAAGGATGGTCTTACCATAATCCTTTTTAAACTCATCGAATTCAGAACCATCCACAAGCCGGTCAATGATCTCCCGCATGTCGTAGGCCTTGCTTCCCCCCACAGGGAATATATCCAATATATCGTTAGGATTCTTAACGGGAGCTATGGAGGCAATGCGATCAAATCCCGCAGTAGCGGGTGCACCCAAGCGGGAGATGATACGCCTGACTTCATCCAGGCATGCTTGTTCGGTAGGAAAGCTGTAGTCCGCAATCCCGGAAATCCGGTTATGGGTAGTGGCTCCGCCCAGGGTTTCTGCGTCTATATCCTCTCCTATGGCTGCTTTTACCAAATAGGGGCCTGCCAGGAAGATGGACCCGTTGCCTTCCACCATCAGGGTCTCGTCGCTCATGATGGGCAGATAAGCCCCGCCCGCCACACAGGCTCCCATGACAGCGGCAATCTGGGTAATGCCCATGGCGCTCATTTTGGCATTGTTGCGGAATATGCGCCCGAAGTGTTCCTTATCGGGAAAGATTTCATCCTGCATAGGGAGATAAACACCGGCGCTATCCACCAGGTAAATGATGGGAAGGCGGTTTTCCATGGCAATCTCCTGAAGCCGGAGATTCTTTTTACCCGTGATGGGGAACCAGGCACCTGCTTTGACAGTCTGATCATTGGCCACGATCATACACTGCCGACCACTCACGTAGCCTATACCGCCCACGGTACCTCCGGCCGGACAACCGCCCTGGGCTTCATACATTTCCCAACCGGCAAATAGCCCTAACTCCTGGAAAGGGGTATCCTTATCCAGCAGGTAGGTGATGCGCTCCCTGGCGGTTAATTTGTTTTTCTCGTGTTGTTTGGCAATCGCTTTTTTCCCTCCTCCTGGTAAAATCTGCTCTGAATATTGCTGGAGCTGACTGAGAGAAAGACGCATGGCGTCTGCATTTTTAGAGTTTACCCCGTCCATGGACTAAAGATAAGCGATTTGCGCAAACTAACGATCGCTAGTACGCCACCTTCGCTTTAGCTTCCCGTTTGGAATGGCTGGTTATATTGAAATTCCTGGACAGGTTAAAGCCGAAGTAAATGTTTCCCTGGCCCCAGGACCCGGCTGTTTGGGTGATGAACTGGGTGGGGATCATGCTTTGGGAGTTGGAAAAAACGAGTTGAAAAACGTGGCCGCCGGTTTCTATTTCCCATCCCATGCTTAAAGCATTATAGGCCTTGGTTGAATTGACCTGGTTGGGAAAAAGGTAATTGTATTCTCCGTCGAGGCTCATTCTCTTGGTGAGGTGAACCCTGGCTCCCCCACTAAGGGCAAACAGGTCGTTCTTGTCGGCTACGGTTTGCACCAGGTTTGCTCTTATATAGCTGGGAACCACTTCCAGGCTGAAGTAACGGAACTTCTTGGCCAGTATTAATTGCGTGGCATAAGCAGTCCTGTAGTTTGTATTGAGGTAATCAGCACCTACCTGATCCTGGGTATAATTGCTGATGGTCGCCAGCAGGGTAACCGAGATCGGCATGCCGCCTCCGGCTTCTTTTTGTTTGAGTAGTTTAAACTTGGTATAGCCATCAAAGGTCTTGAGGTAAGAACTCCTGCCCACGCCTATGGTCCACCAATCGGTAATACCATAATCAAACCCTAGTCTAATGGTGGCGAAGTCCAATCCGAAGAAATTATAGGCGCCACTGTTTAGGGTGCCGAAGCGGTGCTGGATCTCGAAATTCAAGGCACCTGCTGCCAGGGTTTCATTGGTTTGCAGGTTGATCAGATATATGGACTTGAAGGTCCCATGGACATAGCCGGGTTTGTTATGCACCGCCATGGAGTCACCCAGCGTTTTTAACAGGGAAGAGTCCTGAGCCTTGGTGGTTAAATGTAAGGACAGCAGGCAGATGATAGTAATGATGAACGTTCTCATGAGTATCAGTTGGTTTTCGTGCATTGAATGTCTACGTCGACTTTTAAGGTCCTTTCTATTTTATCCCTGACCAGGGAGGGTATCTGAACGTTGAAATCTTCGGGTATGATCTTAAAGGTGCAGTGCCCGATCAGCTGATTCCCTTTGCGCTCAATAGTGGCTGGACCTTCCACGGGTTTGCTCACCCCATGGGCTGTGAGGGTACCCTTCACCGTTACGGGATAAACCCCGTCACCCGCGCCAAGGTCCCCTGAATAGGCTCCTATGAAGGTGGCCTTAGGGTATTTATCGCTTTCCATGTAGTTTTCGTTGAAGTGCTCTTGCATCAACTCTTTGGGAAACGTAAAGCCTTTTATCAGCACAGCAAACGCCAGGTTTTTCTTTCCTTCGTCAATGATGGCATATCCCTGGTGGTTTTCTGCCTTAATATCTTCGGCCGACGTCTTGGAGTAAAACCCAACAAAGCCCGCTCTGGTCATATACTGTTGACCATATGCGCTGGAAACAGCCAGCAGCAGCGCACTCACAAGAATGTATTTAGGTATCATGTATATATTCTTTTATGGGTTAGTTATCCAGGGCCCCATTGTTCACCCAATCAACGATGGTATTGATGTTACAGGCGTCCATTTGAGGCAAGCCAAAGGGCATGGGATCATATCCCGGTGAATGGGAAATATTCCCAACCAGGTAACCATTGGTTGCATAAGGTTTCAGGTTGGCATATCCTTCTAAAAGGACACCCCCGCTACCAGCCGTATTACCCGTTCCGTGACAACTATAACAGTTGGCACTCAGGATAGGCACTACGTCTTCCATATACTTCATGCCAACCGTATCGCAGGTGTTGCCGCTGCTTCCGGAAAGTTTGTCTACACTGCCTTTTTCACAGGAAAAAGTCAGGCCCAGCGCTAAGGGTAGTATGGCCAGGGCCAGCATCAGATAGCTACGTCTCATAATTATTTAGCATTGTTTTGTTCCAAAATACCATCCACCAGGTTTACGTCCATCAGGTAACCCGTGCACCTGGCTTTTATCATAACCATATCTCCATTTTGTAAGTGATCCGAAGTTTTAGCCGCCATGTTGCAATTAATGCCACCCATGGCGCCTCCTGCATCCAAGGATATGGACAAGGTACTATCGGTTTGTTGCATGTTGGATATCTTACCCTTTACCAGCACGACCTTACCCAGGTATCGCTGGTTAGCCATCGCCTCGTTACTTTGAAACTGATCAAACAATGAATCAGCCTGCACGGTTGCTACCGGCTGGACATCCTCCACACCCTGGTGGGGCTTGTGATAGAGATACCAGGCCCAGGCTGCGCCCGCTGCCAGCATACAGGCAATAAGAAGCCCTGCGACTAAAATATATTTTTTTCGCATCTTATTTTATTTGCTGATAAGGTTTAGATATGCGGCTAACTAAAATGAATGCGTTAACCCTATGTACAAACCGGTAGAGGTCATGGGTAACTCCCCAACGCCTACTCCCTTCAATGGAATCTTATAATACGGCTCCAGGCGCACTTCCCCAATCTTGCCCCACTGAAAACGGTAGCCCGCGCTGAGGTGCACCATGGAAAAGAAATCGTTTCCTGAATGAGGATAAGACTTCTGACCAGTCCAGGGATTATAGCCTCCCGGTGATGTAGCAGTATAGGTGTAAGTTTCCAGTTGCATCATATACGAAGAAAAACCAGCAGTGGTGTAAAATCCTCCATTTTTTAATATCCAGAAATCATACCGTAGGCTCAGTGGGATTTCAAACATACTACAATCCCCATTCATATTTTGGATATCTACATTATCCGGTATGCCCGAGTTCTTCTTATTAAAATATTCGCCGGTGGTACAATAAGCTTTATGGTCCCAGAGGGCTGATGCTTCTACCGAAAGTCTGCGGCTAAACCGGTAACCCAATATCAAACCCAGGCTATACCCTGGATTTTGTATGGCCTGTCCTTTTATGGAAGTAAAGTCCGGGCCAGCGAGCGCGCCTGCATAAAAACCATGGACGGTGTTCTTCGTAACATGTGTTGCCGGTTTTTGAGTAGATGTTGCATCGCTTGGCTTCGTGTTAGCAGGAAGCGCCACCTTCGGTCGATTCGTGCCCGAAAGGTCTGGCTCCATGGTCAAGAAAGATCCGTGGTCAACGGGGCTACCTGATAGGCTCCAATTTTCCGGGGTGCTAACGATCGGGGAGTTCATGGCAGTGCCGATGCCCGCAGAGGTGGTTGCCACGCCTTTCGTTGTGGTCGTCCCATCATTCGTTATGGTAGCGGCACCGTTACTAACTGTCAGCGCCCTGGTCGCGCCCGAAGCTTTGCCGGACCTGGCGGAGGTAGCGCCCGAGGTCCAAACCGTTGAAGGGCCGGTGGACCTGGCAGGTCCAGCGCCAGCTGTAGCGGAGCCTGTCGAAGCCTGCGAACCAGCCCCAGCCGAAGCCGCCACGGCGGAGCCTGTCGAAGCCTGCGAACCCGCCCCAGCCGAAGCCGCCACGGCGGAGTCCGTCGAAGCCTGCGAACCAGCCCCAGCCGAAGCGGAACCCTTTAAACCCGTAGAAGCGCTCCCTGCGGACCCGGACGCGGTAGCGGAGGACTTCGGGACAACGGACGCGCTTGTGCCGGCATTCGTTGAACCTACGTTGGTTGAGCCAGCACGGGAAGCGCTGGTGGAGACCGAGGTATGATGCCCGGTCCAACCTGAATAATAAGCCCCTACCCATCCAATGGGGAGTAACAACAACAAGAATAACCAACGCCATTTTTTTCCATGCGCGGAAGACCCGACGCCAGCGACAGGACCCACTCCTGGGCCAGGCTCACTTTGGAGCCCAGCCAGGACTTTGTCCCAGTCGGAACCACCCGTTTGCAGGGGGTAGTTCTCACCGGCTTTTCGGAAAAGTTCATCCATATGGTCTTCTGGCTGATTCATGCTTGTTTCTGTTCACTCTTTTTTAAAGATTTCTGCAATAAAACCCTGGCCCTGGAAAGATTGGATTTAGAGGTTCCTACTGAAATCCCTAATATATCTGCAATCTCATGATGTGCATATCCGTCAATGACGTACAAATTAAAAACAGTCCGGTAAGCCGGTGGCAGTTCTTTAACATAAGACACCAGCTCTTTATATAAAAGCGTTTGATCCGATTCCTGGTCCTTTGCACTTATTTCCCAGACGTAATCCGGGATGCCGCCGATTTCGTGGACGAAATTGTTTTTCCTTAACTCATCAATGGCGGTATTGATCATAATCCTACGTATCCAACCCATCAACATCCTATCCACATGTTCCCTGTCGGGACAGGTGAATTTATGGAAATGGGCAAACAACTTCACGAAGCCATCATTACATACATCTACCGCCTTTTCATAGCGATATATATACCGGAATACCGTTTTCAGCGCATACCCATAGAAATGCTCATATATCAGGCGTTGATATTTGTGCTCCCCCCGTTTACACGCTTCTATAATATATTCCAGATTATCCAATGATCCTCCTTTGGTTCCCTTGTGTATAAGATACGGGGAAGGAAATGAAATAGTTGCGTACGCTTTCTCTGATTTTGTTCATTTTAGGACCAATATTGATTATCAATTATTTACGAAAAAACGCAACCTTATCCATGGGGAAGGCGTATGAATTGATATGGCATTACCCCAAACCACAAATATAGCTTTGAAAGTTCGTAGCAACCGTTGGCTTAAACGAGGAATGGACTTAATGCTATCCTCTGTATTGATCCTGGGGATTCTTTCCTGGTTGATACCCCTGCTTGGCATATGCATCATGCTTGAGTCTAAAGGACCTGTTTTTCTTATACAAAAAAGGGCTAAACGGTATGGAAATGTTTACGGGTGCATCAAATTCAGAACGATGAGACCCAATGCCCAATCGGATATTGCGGTAGCACAAAAGCATGATCCCAGGATTACCCGATTGGGTGCCTTGTTGAGGCGATATCATATAGATGAGTTCCCTCAATTGCTGAACGTCTGGTGGGGAGATATGTCCATGGTAGGTCCTCGTCCATATATGTTAATCGAAGATCTGTATTATCAGCATCGATTGGATGGATATGCCCATAGGTCTTTGGTCAAACCGGGTATTACCGGGCTTGCGCAGGCCCAAGGATATTTTGGGGGCACCCCTGATCTGGAGCTCATGCGCCAGCGATTAGCATTGGACATAGCCTATGTGTATTCATGGAGCCCTGCACTTGACGGCCTCCTGATTTTCCAAACCCTTCGTTACCTCCTTCCCTTCAAACCCATTGTCTGGAACAGCCATGAAATACCTGCTGAATATATATAAGTGCCTGCACGGCATAGAAAGAAGGCAATTGCTGGTCCTATCCTTAGGGGATGCCCTCACTTCCTTATTGGATATTGGGGCCCTGGCTAGCCTGCTTTGGGTACTGGGCGGATATATGGGTTGGCACAGGACTCATATTAATGCTACCTGGATCCAGGGTATTGATCAGGCCATTCAACAAAAATCATTGTGGCCCGTACTACTGCTTTTGGTTCTCTTTATAGCAAAGAATAGCTGGGCATATAGGCTTTCGGTTTGGCAATACCGTTTTATATATAGGGTTGCGCTCAGGCTTTCGGAGCAATCGCTGTATCAGTATTTGCATCAGGACTATGTGAACTATGTGCAAACAGATTCTTCTTCGCATATTCAGCAGGTACTTCATCAACCCATAGAATTTGCACAGTATGAACTAAGGGGGCTTCAGCAAATCCTGGCGCAAAGCCTGCTGATCGGCTTCACCATTGCGGCCTTGCTTTGTTATCAACCCAACCTCTTTATCTGGCTGGTTGGTCTGCTGCTGCCGGTATGCTGGTGCTCAACTGTCATCATCAAAGCAACCCTGAAAAAGATCAGGCGCAGCGTAAAAGAAACCGGCGAGTCAGCCCTGCGACGCTTGCAGGAAACCATCGGAGCATATGTAGAAATCAATACCTACGGAAAAGCCGATTTTTTCATTAAACGTTTTTTGCATCAGGAAAAGGGCTTTACTTCCATTTTGAGCAAACAGCAAAGTATCCAAGGCTTCCCTTCGCGCTTCATGGAAGTGTTTGCTTTGGGGGGACTTGTCCTGCTTCTTTATCTTCATCATATACTCCTGGGTCACGGCGCCATTGCCTTATTTATGATTGGGGCATTTATGGGCGCAGCCTACAAGATTATCCCTGGGCTGGTGATCATCATCAACAACGCCAGTTTATTGAAGACCTATGCTTTTACGGCCAACCCTGCGACACCCATCGAAACAGAAACAGCAGTTCCTTTGGAGCCCCTGTACTCCATTCATTTTGACCATGTATCTTTTGATTATGGAACCGATAAAGTATTCCGGGACCTCTGCCTGCATATGGAAGCGGGAGACTGTATAGCCTTACAGGGTATTTCGGGTAAGGGAAAAACAACGCTTGCCCATCTCATCCTGGGTTTCCTGGAGCCGGCATCGGGAACCATTTTCTTCAATGACGTACCCGCTGACGCACCTACCAGAAGGAGGTTCTGGGCCCGTATGGCTTATATGCAACAGAAACCATTTTTCTTCAACGACAGTATTCTGAAAAACATTACCCTGGAAGAAGTCACCGCGAACAAAGCAAGGTTAAGAAGAGCAGCCAAGGCCGCTGGTCTGGCAGGTGGAGGAGCCGGGGTCTTGCATTTACAAAGGGTGATCCGGGAAAACGGGAAATCGTTGAGTGGAGGTCAACGTCAACGTATAGCCTTTGCCAGGGCCCTGTATAAGGAGGCAGACCTGGTTATCCTTGATGAGCCGTTCAGTGAGCTGGATATGGACATGGAAAAACGCATGCTGGAGCAGACTCAGCTTTTATCTGCCGAAGGGAAAATGGTTATCCTGATCACCCATCATGTTCTCCAAACCAAATATTGCAATAAAATCGTCTCCCTAGATGAAGCATAAGATCAATACCCTACTCATACTAACCCCTGGCTTTCCGGGTAGTGAAGAAGACAGCACCTGCTTACCTGCCCAGCAGGTGATGCTGAGGGCCTTGAAAAAGAAATTTCCCTTCGTGCAATTCATCATCCTCAGCCTGGAGTATCCATTTACGGATATCCCTTACCGTTGGGGAGGGAATACGGTCATTCCTTTCAACAACCGCAACAGGGCCAAGTGGTATAGGCTACGCATGTTTATAAAGGTTTGGCGGACGATGACTCGCCTCAAAAAGGAACACCAACTTATCGGCCTGTTTAGCTTCTGGCATGGGGAATGTGCCTTTTTGGGTAAATATTTTGCCAAGTTCCATGGGCTCAAACATTATAACTGGATCCTGGGACAGGATGCCAGGGAGGGTAATAAATATGCGCCTTTGATCCGTTCCAAACCTGATGAATTATTGGCTATTTCAGAATCCGTATCGGAACAGTTTTACCTGCACTATTCCGTCAAACCAGCCCATATTCTGCCCAATGGTATCGATCCGGGTTTATTTCCAACGGTTATTGGCACCAAGGACATTGACATACTGGGTGCCGGTTCGCTTACCGCATTAAAACGGTATGCGATCTGGGTGAGAACGGCGGGACTTATTTCGGAGTTGAGGCCAGGAACCAATGCGTTGCTTTGTGGCAAGGGTCCGGAATTAGGATCCTTAAGGCAAATGGTTTTGGACAGGGGTTGGGAAAATAGTTTAATGCTCTCTGGAGAAGTGCCGCACCAGGAGTTATTGGGGCTGATGAAGCGTTGCAAAGTTTTCCTTCACCCCTCATCATATGAAGGGTTCAGCACAGCTTGTATGGAAGCCCTATATGCAGGGGCGCATGTCATCAGCTTTACTCATCCTGAAGGTACAAACATCCCCCATTGGCATGTGGTACATTCGGAGTCGGAAATGCTGGAGACCGCGCTTGCTTTATTGGGAGACCGGGACACGGATTATCAACCGGTATTACTCCATCATATGGAAGATAACGCAGTGTCGGTCATGGAGCTGTTTGGGGTGATGGAGTAAGCGGGCCCGCTCCGGCAGCATTCGGGTATGGGACGACCGCCTCAACCGGGAATTGAACCGAAGGGTCAAATTGGTGAATCTGAGCCATCAACGCGGGCAGGTCTCCCTGAACATACTTAACGTTCTTGGCCAATTTTACCGCGCTCCAGGAATCGAAGGAAAAACCTTCCCTTGCCATCACAGGAAATAAGGACTCGTCCACCAATACAGGATTTCCCCGACTCAATACCAGGAGGATGTCCTGGCTGGACAATGGATGGAGGCCGTAGGGTCTCGCGCCGGGATCGATGTCCTCGCTGTATAATTGATGGAGACCTCGGGGTTCCGCGCCGGGATCGACGGGTCTCGTACCGGCGGCGCGCATCAGCACCAGGTCCGCATCATAACCGGGGGTCAGACGCCCAGTGGGTAGATCCCAGACCTCAGCAGCCTTAGTGGTCAGTGATTCCAGCAGTTCTGCTTCAGAACTCATTTCCGTTTGAAGGGCAATCCGGATATGTTCCCACATATCCCAGGAGCCCGTTAAAGTGGAGTCCGTACCAAATAATAAGGATGTGTTTTTCCCTAACCTATTCACTTCCGCTGTTTTACCGTAGAGGAAGTAGTTAGATGCCGGGCACCAGACCAAGGCTTGAAAGCGGGATGCCTGAGCAGGTGTCATCGCGATCCCATGCACGCCGATCAACCTCCTTTTAAGCAGGTTCCAACGCAATAACCTTTCCACTTCAACCGCTGCTATCTCGTTTACTCCTTCGCCTATATGAATTACACAGGGCTGTTTCCAGCGACGAGGATTATTGAGTCTTCTTTTCCAATGCGCTTCCAACCCAACGGAATGAATGGATTGGGTGGTTTCCACCACACGAATGGGCGTGTGCGCAGATCCTCGTGGCGCAAGGTCTCCCATTCCCCACCTGAGTCCATGCTGAACGACGGTGGTTACGCCACCCAACAGGTTTTTATATACTCCCCAGAGGGCCCTGCCTTCCGCGGGTATACGAAGCACCGCATCTATTTCTGGTTTATAACGCGCATGTATATCTTTTCCCCAGGCCACGTAGTCAAGGTGGTGCCGGTCGCCCAGGGATGGAAAACAGTTAAACTCCAGGTGGTCATGAGAATTGATCAGGCCCGGCAGTGCCAGGACGCCAGGAAGGTCGAGGCGCAAATGGGCAGACCCGGATGCAGTAGCGCCATGAACGGACGACACGCCCCAGGCGGACTCGCTCCCGGCGGACTCGACTCCGGAGGGACCCGCTACGAACTTGCCTTCGCTGATGTATAAACTGACAGGCGCCTCACCCATAAAGGGGATCACGTGATCAATCTGTAGGTGCATGATTAAGCTTTACGGGTACAGTTCTGTATGATGTGCAGCATATCCCTGGCAATCGTTTCCAATGAATGCGCTGCCTGCGCAAACTGGATGATGTCCGCTCTTGTCTGCGTACTGATCTGTCGATAAGCCCTATCTAAAGCCGCACACAAGGTAGCCGCGTCTCCAGCCTTCCAGAGAAACCCATACTTACCCGATATTTTACGGAAGGAAGGAATATCGGTAACAATGGGTACACAGCCGCAAGACATGCTCTCAATGAGTGCAAAGCCTGACCCTTCTCTATGACTTCCCGATACGTAACCATCGGCGGCACTAAACCAAAGGTCCAGATCCCGGTGAGGAACAAAACCTACCAAGTGCAAGGATTTACGCAGCAGGGCATCCTGTTCCATGAGTGCTTTGACGGCCAGTAATAGCCTATGCTCACTGTAAATCATATACAACCGCGCCAGCGGATTGATCCGCAGGTAAGCAGCAAAGCCCCTTACCACGGCCAGTGGATCTTTATTGGATTCCAAACGACCCACCCAAAGTAAGTTAAAGTCACCAGTCATACCTAGTTGGGCCCTACTTAATTCTTTATCCCTGGGAACCAAATCCGAAACACCCTCCAATACTTCAAAGCAGGGCTTGTTTTCTCTGATCACCCGACTATCCTTCCATCGCTGGGCATTGCCCAGGGCGGTAAAAACAAAGGCATCTATGGCCCTGGCGGAAAACCGCTGTATGGGTCTTCTAAAGCCTTCAAAGGGTAAATTGCCATGGTCCTGGGCGATAATGACGCTGTTTCGAGGCAAGAGGGCTCTTAAAAACAAGGTTTGTAAGGGGTGGACCAACCCTTCCACCAAAACAGCATCTGGTTTCTGTTTACGGATAAAGAACAAGGCGCTCCAAGGAATTTGCCAAAACGTATCTTTTCGCTTAAAAAAAGCATAGCGCACTTCACCTCCATCCGTCTTTTGGGGCTTACGGATAAAACCAACCGCCACCACCTCCAGGCTGGAGCCTAAGCGTTTGATATATCCCCAACCCTGGCGAAAGGCTTCCATCATTTCTTCCGGATGTTCAAAATCCGGATGAGGCGTAAAAGATATGGCGATCAATTTCTTCATTATTTCCTGTATAGCAAGCCATACACCATGGGAACACCCAGGTATTTTTCATATACGGGAAGCGCTGATTGATTGGAGTAATAGGAACGTACGGATTGATCCACCACACGTTCCAGTAGCCGCAATTCTGTTAAACCCATTTCTGCCAACAAGGCACGTATCCCTTCTAAAGGATGTACGTAACTCTTTACTGCAATGGGTTGTCCTTTATGTGAAAAAGTCCTTTGAGCGCCTTTATCCAGCGCCAAAGGATGAAAATCGGTTAGGACCAACAATCCTCCAGGAGCCAATGCCTTTGCCCAAAGCCTGAATACTGGCTCAATGTGAGCTACATGCGCTAACGCCAGGGTTGATATCAGTAAGTCCAGGCTATCCTTTTGTAGTGGAGCCAACCCATCTTCAGCAATTTTCCTGACGTTGGCCTGTGGAAATTTATCCACCAATTTGGCAAGCATGCCTTCGGAGACATCATAACCCGTCAATTCAACCGGAGCTTCCTGGTAAATACGTGACCAATGACGACCCGTCCCACAACCTACGTCGGCCCATCTTTTGCCTTTCAGGTCCATGCCCCCAAGCAGTTGTTCGACAATATCGGCGTCCATATCTAAGACCAGGTTCAGACCAGGATCATCATAACTGTTGGCCCAAAGATCGTAAGCCGCTTCTGGTTCCTTTAAAGAAGGGCCCTTGTTGGGTTTCCATATCCGTTGGAAAAGACTCATATCCAGTAGATACGGGAAATCCGGCCAGGGGTTGCGGGCGCCGGTGACCGGCAACCGCCGTGATTGACTATGCCGCCGCAACCCTTTTTTTGGCCATCCGTATTTACTTCCAGAGGAAGCACATCCTATGACAGGTAATAAAATTTTATTTTTCAACCCCCGCAGCGCCAACGCGACCTTCCGTATCCCAAACTCCGTTATGAGTATAGCGGCTACCGTAGAAGGGGTGCTGGATTGGGCTGTAGTGGATGGGAACCGGGAACTTGATCCTTTGGATAAGCTTCGTTCCTACTTGAGGACCGGCGCATACCGCTACATCGGCTTTACCGCTATGCCAGGGCCACAGCTAAAGCAGGCCATTCCCTTTGCAAAGGTCATCCGGGAAGAATTTCCTGATACCATCATGATTTGGGGCGGCTATTTTCCCAGCAGTCATTTTAAAGTGACGTTGGACTCAGGCTGGGTGGACTTCATCATCAATGGACCGGGAGAACATGCTTTTCCCTCACTTATACAAGCCCTGGAAACAGGTAAACCCTACGAGTTCATTCCCAACCTGATCTTTAAACAAGATGGTAAAATCATTAAGACAAAAAAAGAAACCCTCTTTGATCAGGATCCATTGCCCAAGATTCCTTATGACCACCTGGATCAATATTATAGTTTAGATGGCTATCTGGGTAAAACCTACCTGGGTACCCGAACGGTGGCCTATCATTCCAGTATTGGTTGCCCTTTTACCTGCTCCTTTTGTGCCGTGGTGCCTTTGTATGAAGCCCGATGGAAGGCACGGTCAGCGCCCTTGGTATTTGAGGATATTCGTTACCTGCATGATAAATGGGGCGCCAATGCCATTGAGTTCCATGACAATAATTTTTTCGTCTCTGAAAAAAGAGCCGTTGCTTTTTCTGAGCTGGTAAGGCCCTTGCATATGAACTGGTGGGGCATGGCCAGGATAGACACCATGTCAGGCTATTCGGATGCTTCCCTGGAAAAAATCAGGGAAGCAGGTTGCCGTATGATCTTTTTTGGAGCCGAAAGCGGAAACGACGAGGTCCTCAAGCAGTTTGACAAAGGAGGTACCCAAAGCGGAAAGCAGATAGCTGCTTTTGCAGCCCGGATGAGAAAGTTTGACATCATCCCGGAATACTCCTTTGTATTGGGTGCGCCTGCCCCTGATAAAGAAGCCGTCCAAAAACAGATTGACTTTGATATTGCGTTTATCCGCAAGATTAAAGACGTCAATCCAGATACAGAAATCGTAGTATATACCTATAGTCCCGTTCCAACGGAAGGTTCTGAACTATGGGCCCAGGCTCAAAGCCAGGGCTTTTCCTTTCCCCAACACCTGGAAGACTGGGTAGAACCACAATGGGAGCAATTCAACCTCCGGAAAAACCCCCTGACTCCCTGGCTGGAACCGGAACACACCAATTCCATCCGGGATTTTGAAACCGTACTCAACGGATACTATCCCACTGCTTCTGATATTAAACTCAGTCCTGTCAAACGCAGAGCCCTTCAATGGGTTTCTGGCCTTCGTTATAAAACTAAATTCTATCGGTATCCTTACGAGATAAGGTTTCTGCAAAAGACCTGGAAATATCGTCAACCTGAAATTCAAGGCTTTTAAGTTATGGTAAAAAACAAGGTCCTATTCACCCACCCCTACTTCCTGAAATTAGACGTTAAGCAGGCTCAGACGGGTATGCCCTACCCCCCTTTGGCTACTTTGTATGCGGCCGCACTCGTTCGGGATAGGGGCTATGAGGTAAGTCTATTTGATCCCATGTTTGCTTCCGGAGCCGCCGACCTTCGGCGGCATTTTGGCCCGGCGGCGTTAGCGGGCGATCGGGGGCATGCGCCTGATTTCTTTGTGGTCTATGCGGATGGGTTCAACTACCTGACCAAGATGTGCCTGACCAACATGCGCCAGGCTACGTTTGACATGATACAGATAGCCAAGCAACAGGGTTGCACCGTCCTGGTATCCAGTTCAGACTCTACCGATCATGTTGAAGATTATTTAAAGGCGGGGGCAGACTATATCATCGATGGGGAAGCGGAATTGACGCTGGTGGAGTTGCTCGACAGCTTGCGTACAGGGGCGCCGGTGACGGAAGTGAAAGGGTTAGCTTACCTGGAGAGGGCCGCTGTGAAGCGCACCCCGTCCCGCCCCTTGATGAGAAATTGGGACTGGCTGCCTATGCCTGCCTTTGACCTGGTAGATATGGATGCGTATCGCCAGACCTGGTTAAAGCACGTAGGCTATTTTTCCCTGAATGCGGTTAGCACCCGGGGTTGTCCCTTCCATTGTAACTGGTGCGCCAAGCCCATCTATGGCAACAGATACACGGTAAGACCTGCCAAACAAGTGGCGGCTCAACTGGCTGAGTTGAAGCGAACCTATCAGTTTGATCATATTTGGTTTTGTGATGACATATTTGGTCTGAAACCCGGATGGATCAAAGCGTTTGCTGATGCAGTGGAAGAAGAGGGACTTCTATTCACCTTTAAAATTCAGTCCAGGGCGGACCTTATTCAAGATGTAGAAGTAGCCAGTGACCTGGCCAGAGCAGGATGCGATAGTGTTTGGATGGGTGCCGAAAGCGGGTCTCAGAAAATCCTGGACGCCATGGAAAAAGGAACCACCATAGCTCAGATAGAACAAGCCACCCAACTCCTGAAATCCTTCGACATCAAAGCGTGCTGGTTTATTCAATTTGGCTATCCCGGAGAAACCAAAGAAGACATCGACAAAACGATAGCCCTCATACGGCGTTGGATACCCGAAGACATAGGCATATCGGTTTCTTATCCCCTACCTGGCACTGCTTTTTACGAGAAAGTCAAAGCCTCCATGGGGGACAAAGCCAATTGGACGGATTCTGGTGACCTGGCCTTGATGTTCAGGCACGCCTATCCTCCCCTATTTTATAGGCGTTTGCACCGGTTCGTTCACCATATGCACAGGCATGACCTGGCCACCCAATTCAAAGGAAAGGGTTGGCCGGCCCTTCGCAAACACCTCTCTGCTTACTATTACCTGGGAGCGGCCCTGCTTCAAAAATGGCGGTTACCTCAAAGTGCAAAC
>CAJCIQ010000165.1 GCA_903970475.1 Beijerinckiaceae bacterium | reverse complement strand
GCCCGCGTTGGTATGTTGGGCGTGGCTGAAGAACACGTGGTCGGGCAGGTTATGGATACGGATCCATTCGATGGGTTTGCCCGTACCGGTGTATAGTTTTTTGGAAGGATCCCAGCCTGCATACTTATACAGTTTCTGGATTTCGGCAGTACCGTTTACTTCGGAGCCGTCTTCACGGTAAAGCTTACCAGCCGATCCTGTATACTCGTTGATCTGCATGTGGCAGTTCATACAAACGTTTACAGAAGGGATATTGGCGTGTTTACCCTGGGTAGCGAAGCTATGGCAGTATAAACAGCTGATCTGGTTAGCGCCTGCATGCACCTTATGAGAGTAGAAGATGGGTTGCTCGGGTTGATAGCCTTGCTGGCGCCCCAGTCCGATGGCACCCTGAACGAGGTAGTAGCCGCCGATCATGAACAGCACTACGATGACCAGGGCAAGGTAGGCTTTGTTGCGGTAGAAAGGGACGGGCTCTCCGCGACGTACGCCTTCTTTATCGTCGGTCAGTTTGCGGAGGTTGCTGTTTACCTGAAGCAGGATCAAGGCAACCAAAGCCAGGAGCATGGTTGCTATACCGAACACCAGGCTGTTGCTGCCGGAGCCGCCGGCATCAGCGGTTTTGCCATCTGCAACAGGACCAGCTGGTTGTTTCCCAGCCTCAGACTTAACATAAGCCAGGATATCGTCAATATCCTTATCCGAGAAGCTTGAGAAGACGTTCATCGCAATACCATTGTATCGCTTCTTCAGGTCCACCGCATATTCGTAACCCGAAGCCAAAACTTGGGAGTTATTACGAATCCAGGCATGTAACTCTTTTCCGTCAGCAGGCCAACGGTCCTGAACACCCGCCAAGGCAGGTCCTGTTACTTGCTTATTAACGGCGTGGCAGGAACTACAGTTGGTCATGAACAAAGCCTTCCCCTTGGCAGCATCCTGGGCATGAACCCGGCCAACCAACAAAAGACCACCAATCAGTAACGCTGCGAGAGATTTTTTCAGGATAGTACGATCTTGGAACATAAGCACTTGAATCGTAAAGAATTTGGAATATTATCCGATACGCTGTGCAAAATTAGGGGACGATATTGACAAACTATTCACATATTTTAAAAAAAATTTATCCAGTGCTGGCGCTGGTTTCAGGGGAATTTGAAAGCTTACATACGAATTTCTTTCCATCCGATCGATGACAATTTCATGAAATTTATCGGACCATTCCATGACAATCAAATGACTGGAATTTTACAAATGTGCTATCAGCAGGATGTATTACAAGCTACCGTTATAGAATAGCCGAGGTCATTTCAAATTCTTCCTATAGGTTTGCAGGAAGGTATTTTTTATATGTCAAGTAATTCATATATAAATCTGGCCATTTTTGCCTCCGGAAAGGGATCCAATGCCCAGGAAATAATAACCAGGTTTAAAGGTCATCCTAAAATACGGGTAGCCCTTATCGTGAGTAACAAACCAGAAGCTGGGGTTCTGGGCATAGCTCAAGGGGAAGGAATTGACGCCCTATTGATCGAGCGGGAGCGTTTCCTGAAGGGAGACGGGTATGTACCCGTATTAAAGAAGAAGGGAATTGATTGGATTATCCTGGCTGGTTTCCTTTGGAAGGTTCCCGCTTCCTTGATTCAGGCCTATCCCGGTCGTATCATTAATATACACCCCGCTCTATTGCCCAACTACGGGGGAAAAGGCATGTACGGACACTTCGTCCATGAAGCCGTTATTAAAGCCGGAGAAACGGAAAGTGGGATTACCATCCACTTTGTGGATGAACATTACGATCACGGACAAACGATTTTTCAGGCCACCTGCGCAGTTGAACCTGGAGATACGCCAGATACCCTGGCAGGAAAGATCCATATACTGGAACACCGGCATTACCCCGAGGTCATAGAAAGACTCATCAGCCAATAATGGCCGCTATTTCCTGGCCACCAGGATTAATACGCCAATAGTTGCTCTACCATTGGGGCCAGCCTGGATTTGGCCAGGAACTGCTGTTCCAGTTCGACATTAAAGGGTACAGGGGTATCCAAAGAGGCGCAACGCAGGACAGGAGCATCCAGTAAGTCGAAACAATGCTCGGCTATCCAGGCGGCTACCTCAGCGCCTATACCACCAGTTAGGGTATCTTCATGGAGGACCAATACTTTTCCGGTACGGGATACGGAAGCGCGGACCGCATCGTAGTCCAGGGGAGCCAAAGTCCTTAAATCCAGTATGTCCAGGGAGGCAAAGGCGTGCGACTCGGCAAACGCCAAAGCCCAGTGTACCCCGGCCCCATACGTGATGATGCTCACGTCAGATCCGTACCGGACCACATTCGCTTTACCAATCGGTATATGATAGATCCCCTCTGGCACATTCCCGGATATACTCCGGTAAAGCGACTTATGTTCAAAGAATAAAACGGGATTGGGATCCGCTAAGGCTGCTAAAAGCAGCCCTTTGGCATCGGCAGGAGTGGCCGGATAGACCACCTTAAGTCCGGGCACATGGGTAAACCAGGCCTCCGTACTTTGGGAGTGAAAGGGTCCTGCACCTACTCCAGCACCCGTCGGTAATCGTACAACCACATCGGCCGCTTGGCCCCAGCGGTAATAAATTTTGGCAAGGTTGTTCACAATCTGGTTGAATCCACAGCTCACAAAGTCTGCAAACTGCATCTCGACCACACTTTTATAGCCTTCCAGGCTCAGCCCCAAGGCAGCACCCAATACAGCACTTTCACACAAGGGAGTATTGCGCACCCTTTGCTTGCCGTATTTCTCCATCATTCCATCAGTCACCTTGAAAACGCCGCCATAGTCGGCAATATCCTGTCCCATCAGGACAAGGTTAGGATAGGTGTCCATGCCTTGGTTCAAGGCCTCGCTGATGGCGTCTACCACCCGGAGGGGGCGTTCATCAGGCACTTCGGCCACGAGAGCGTCTGGCTCGGAAGCATTAGCGGCGACAGGAACGGGGACCGTAGCCGCCACAGGCTCCGCAGCCACCGCGACCGCTGAAGTCACGACTGCCTCAGGCAACGGCGCATACACGTCGGCCAACTCTTCCAGGACCCCGGGTAACGGCATTCCGCTTGGTTTATCCGCATCTTTTAGTTCAGAATCAATGTATTCTCTCCAGACTGCCCGGATTTTTCCCACCCAGTTCTGGTCCAACACCCCGGTACCCAACAAATACTTTTCATATTGTTCGATGGGGTCCTGGGTTGCCCAGTATTCCAATAATTCAGGGGGGACATATTTGGTGCCACTGGCCTCCTCATGTCCCCTCATACGGAAGGTCACACATTCAACCAGGTAAGGTCGTCTTTCCCGGATACAGTACTCCCTAACCCCTCTTAAGGTATCATATACGGTCAGCACATTATTCCCATCTATCTGAACACCCTCCATTCCGTAGCCTTTGGCTTTATCCACCAGGGACGCGCAACGAAACTGTTCTTTTAAAGGGGTAGAGAGGGCATATCCATTGTTTTCCACCAAAAATATCACCGGTAGGTCCCAAACAGAAGCCAGGTTCAAAGCCTCATGGAAGTCCCCTTCACTGGTGCCCCCTTCCCCACTGAAAGCCAGGGTCACTTTTCCTTCTCTTTTGAGTCGATGTGCCAGGGCGGTTCCAGCAGCCACGCCCAATTGAGGGCCCAGGTGAGAGATCATGCCGCAGATATGGTGTTCTCTGCTGCCAAAATGAAAGCTTCGCTCTCTTCCCTTACTGAATCCGGAGGCCTGGCCCTCCCATTGACGGAATAGCTTTTCTAAAGACATACCCCTGGTGGTGAATACCCCCAGATTCCTGTGAAGGGGCATAATCCATTCTCCAGGGTCCAGGGCAAGGGTCGCTCCTACAGAAATGGCCTCCTGTCCAATCCCGCTAAACCACTTGCTGACCTTACCCTGACGGAGTAGTACCAGCATTTTTTCCTCTATCATACGGGGTAATACCAAAGCCCGGTATATGCGTATGAGTTCATCATCCGATAATTGCTTACGGTCGAAATGCATAATGAGGGACGTTGATGTGCCTTAATCTGATTTCTGCTCCTGCTGCTTTTCAAGACCGTCGAAGAAAGACAGGATGATGGAGAGCAGTATGCTGAAAAGCAGGGCAACCCAGAAGTTTTTTACGTGGAAACCATGCACAAAATAGGAGTCCAGTAAGATAATGCCCGCATTAATTACAAAGAGGAACAATCCAAAAGTAACCAACGTGGCGGGCAGCGTAAGGAAAATCAGGATAGGGCGGATAAAGGCATTGAGCACGGCCAATACCAAG
>CAJCIQ010000164.1 GCA_903970475.1 Beijerinckiaceae bacterium | reverse complement strand
CGCGGATTTACTTACTTTTGGCCCCACTTAATGCAGAATTTCATGAAGCGTGTCTCACTATTCCTATTTGTATTGATCCTGGGTGCTGGTGGTTTGGTTAGTAAAGCTCAGCCGCAAAGGCCCCAGGTGCCCATTTTGTGTTACCATAACATCCGGGAAGAGCAAGGTAAAAGCTCACCTGATTACACCATTACCATCGCCTTATTTAAGCAACAGATAAAGATGCTGGCCGATAGTGGATACCATACCATCCTGCCAGACCAATTATATGATTACCTGACCAAAGGAACAAAGCTTCCTTCCAAGCCCATCATGCTGACTTTTGACGATACGCACCTGGAGCACTATACGGTAGCGGCTCCGGAATTGGATAAGTACGGGTTTAAGGGTGTCTTCTTCATCGAAACCATTCCTTTGGGCAAGCCCCATTACATGAATACGGATCAGGTAAAATCCCTCAATGATAAAGGTCATATCCTTGGTATCCATACCTGGGATCACCAGAATGTGAAAAAGCTCCACGCGGGCAATCCTGTGGTGGGGAAATTGGTGAACACCAAGAAATTCACAGACCCTAATGCACAGGTGGCGGAAGCCTGGAACCTGGAGCTGACCAAGCCTAAAGCAAAACTGGAGGCATTAGTGGGTCATCCGGTTGTGTACTTTGCTTATCCTTTTGGGAGCTGGGATTATGCGGCGGTGGATCAATTGAAGAAAGGTGGGGTAAGGGCGGCTTTCCAATTGGGCGATAAGATCGGGGATCAGGCTCCCTTGTATACGATCCGTCGTATCCTCTCTGAAGGGAATTGGTCACCTACCACCCTGGCAAGGATGATCCGCATTGCGTTCAAATAAGCCTTAAAGTATCTAATATACAACGTTGAAAGCTCCGTTAGTGACAACGATCGTATCTCCTGTGGTTCCTTCCAAGGTTCCGTTAAAGGTACCCGATATCGTTTGCGTTAAGGTATCAAGGGTATGGATGGTAACGGAGCCGTGACCGTTTATTTCATCGCCCGAATAGAAGTCCGTTTTCGAATCATACCAGCTTAAAGATGAACCACTGGTAAATGGAAATGGGGTATTGAGGGCTACGGTATCCGGGACCAGGATAGTCAATTGGGTGGTATCACCTGCGGTAATAGCGTAACCAAGGACCTCAATCATCCGTTGGGTAACGTCATAGGCCCCGGTTACATTTTGGGGCTTAAAGGAAGTACTTCCGACGGTAGCACTCATGGATCCTATAAAAGACTGATTATTTGAACTTTTGCTGCAACTGCTCCAAAGAACAAAACCTAGTGCACTACTCACTCCTACAATAAAAAAACGACGCATGTTGTTGATGGTAAAATTCCGCACAAGGTAAGCTATTTGTAGGGAATTGTTTTTCCCTGACCTTCCTCATTACAGGTAGGACTAGTAAAACACTCTTTTATAGACTATCTTTATCTCCTCTCTTTGACCCGACGAATTTCTGCCGACTTGCAACTTATTTTTAATATGTATTGCCATGAAAGTAGCGATGATATTAGGGCTTATATCCCTATGTTTGGGTTGGAAGGGGGATATTGCCCCTTCCCCATCCATGACGCCTCAGGAAGCCACGGGCTTTGCTGTGGTCGAATTATACACTTCCGAAGGTTGTTCTTCTTGTCCTCCTGCTGACCAGGTTCTGGCTGCTATGGCCGATACCTATAAGGGCTTTGTATTTGCCCTGGGTTTTCATGTGGACTATTGGGACAAGTTGGGCTGGAAGGATAAATTCAGTAACGCTGCCTATTCTGAGCGGCAAAAAGATTACGCGCATATACTCGATCTGCCGAATTTTTATACGCCCCAGGCGGTGGTGAATGGCACTGTGGAAATGGTGGGATCCAATGGTATCAGGTTGGATAGTGCCATAAGGGCGGCGCTGACCATGGAGTTCCCTTCAACTTTAACGGCCAGGGATTCGGTCCTGGCTCCAGGCAAGTATAGGGTGTTTTATACTACCAATGTGCCTGCGAAGTACGTGTTGCATTTGGCCTTATATCAAAAGCACGCGGTGGATTCTATACATGCCGGGGAAAACAATGGAACTACGTTGGAACACGTAAATGTGGTAAGGGACTTTATTACGGCTGGTATCAGCAAAACTGGGAGTGGGCAGATAGATATATCTCTTCCGGCGGATTTGCAGGCGCCCGATGCGGGGCTGGTGCTTTTTGCTCAGGACCAAAGGCATGGGAAGGTGTTCAAGGCCCTGCAACTCGCCTTGTAGGCCGCCCAAGGCAAACGGGGATTATGACCTTACAAAACCCCTGTTTTTCTGGGTAATCTGATGGATGATTCCTACAGAGGCGTAGGAGGTTAACCCATCTTCCGGCGTGGAAATGACATAATCCATCAACTGATCCAGGCTAGACCTGGCTACGTGCATGCGGGAATCGCTGGAAGCATAATAGATATAAACGGTGCCATCTTCATCGGCAATCCATCCATTGGAGAAAACAACATTACTGACGTCTCCTATCCGTTCCTCCCCTTCCGGAGCCAGCAGATAACCACCGGGTTTATGGATGACTTTGGTAAGGTCTTTCAAATCGGTCATAAACATATAAAGCACGTACCTTAAGCCGGCAGCGGTGCTGCGTACGCCGTGGGCCAGGTGTAGCCAACCTCTTTTTGTTTTAATGGGTGCGGGCCCCAATCCATTCTTGGCCTCGTAAACCGTATGGTAGACTTTAGGATCGAGCACCACTTCACTTTCAATTTCGGCTTTGGTAATATCTTTGGCCAGTCCAAAACCAATACCTCCCCCCTTCCCTATGTCAATAAAACCGTCCTGGGGCCTGGTGTAAAAAGCATATTTGCCCTCCACAAATTCAGGGTGCAATACGACATTGCGTTGCTGGGGGGATACGGTCTGGAGATTGGGAAACCGATCCCAGTGGATCAGGTCCTTGGTACGGGCTATGCCACATTGGGCCAGGGCTGCGCTTTCGTCTCCATTCGGCGCGTGGGGATCTCTCCTTTCTGCGCAAAAAATGCCGTATATCCACCCATCTTCATGCCTGACGACGCGCATATCATAGATATTGGTATCTGCTACGTCGGTTTGGGGCATATGGATGGGTTCATCCCAGAATCGGTATTGATCAACTCCATTGGGGCTTTCTGCTACGGCAAAGAAGGATTTCCGATCCAGTCCTTCTACCCTTGCGATCAGCAAGTAACGACCCTTCCATTTGATGGCTCCGGCATTGAAGACGGCATTAATGCCAAACCGTTCCATGAAATAAGGATTGGAGGAAGGGTTCATGTCATACCGCCAATGAATAGGGGTATGCGCCGCCGTAAGAATGGGATTTTTATAGCGATGAAAGATGCCGTTGCCCAAGTCTTCTATCTCATTGGGGATTCCCAGCAAAGCTTCGTATTTGGCTTCTATGTTCTCCAAACGGTTGAAAAATTCAATGCGCGTCATAGAGCTTTAGTTTTGCAACATCTCCTTCAAAAAAGGTATTATCCATTTGGTAGAATCGAACGAAATCAGGAGCGGAAACCTGGCCGGGGTAAGGGGCAAAGTAATGCGGATGTTGGGGTGGGCCTCCGGTAAGTGGATCGGCATTCCTCCAGACCAGTACATAGGCTATGTGATGGGCATTCAAAGCAGGCGCCAATACGCCCGTCCACCACTGGACATAGGGAATGCCTACATACCCCGTCTCTGCCAGCGCCTCTATTTTATGAGATGAACGCCCAAGGCTGTCCAGTACACTTAGATTGGTGTCCAGATTCAGTTGAAAGCGGTTGTCTTTTGTAGGGTCGCCGTTTTGATAGGTATCCATACTAATGACGTCCGCATATTGGTCACCTGGATAGCGTTCCAGGAACTGGGCCATGGTATGCGGTTCTCCTCCTGTATTATAGACCCAAAGCAGGTTGTGCAATCCTTTGACGGAAGTCAGGTAATGGTAGACGAATTGCCAGATGGCTTTGACGTCTTCAGGGGAATTTTCACGTACACCCCACCAGAACCAGGACCCGGTCAATTCATGATAGGGTCTGAACAGGACGGGTATGGCTTCTCCGGCGGGCCCTTTGAGCGATCCCAGAAACTGGGCGACTTTATCCAGCCATTGAACATACAGGTCATGGTTAGGACCTCCAGGTAAAATACTGGTTATGGTGCCGTGGGTGGTGTCCCAGGCGGTTTTGCCAGGGAGCATGGGACTGGGTTCGTGCCAGCTAAAGGTGATGACGCCTCCCCTTTGATAGGCTTCTTCCACATATTGCCGGATATCGTTGAAGGGGATTCCATCTATGTCCTTTTCGTGATCAGATTCAATGCCACTCAAATCCCATCCATACAAAGCCGGATAATCACCGCAAACGGACTTTACGTCACTGCGTCCGGGAAAATCGGAAGGTTTTCGGTTCCTCCACCCTACCCCATAAGCCAGGTCGTCCTGGTGGCCGAACAGGTAGCCCTTGGTGGAAAGATGAAGCAGGTTTTGATACAGGTGCCGGGTCTGGGCAGTGGCATCTTTATCGGAGGGGAGCTGCGCAAATGTAGTTTGGGCAGCTCCTCCGATAAGGATGAATAGTGAGGTGGTTATAATCAGTTTGGTCATTAATTCACTAGCATAACATCATCGAGATAAATGGTCTCCGTTACGGGTGGGCCTATGGTCCACCAGCCAATGGCCGCATTTTGAGCGGTGGTCGGATTAGAACCCCATAGGGGGAAATTAGCAATAGGTATTTTATAATAGGTCCAGACGTTAGGTGGTACGTCTATGGCATACCCACTTTGGGAATTGGTAAATCCGGTGGTACTGGACGTTACGATGTAAAAGGTATAGTCTGCGGAACCACCGTGCATCCAGAATACAAGATAGGTATAATTGGGACTATATGGAATATAAGTCGTGTTATTGGCAAATCCGGCCACCCACCAGTCACCGGCAGGTAAGGTTGCATAGAAGCTGGCGTTTCCTGTTTTGAAGGAATCGGTGGATATTCCACTTACCGATGTCCAGGAGTTGTTGCTGAAGCCAGTTCCATAGTTATCGGTAAAGATCTGGAAGGCGTTGTAGATGGGTATGAACTCCTGGGTAGTGGTGTAGGCGCCTGTAGGATTGGTGATGTCCAGTTTAAACCTGCTTAAGGTGGTCGTGCTGGGCATTTGCACCGTGATGTTGTGGTGGTCCTCGGCTATAATTTTCAGACTCGTAGTAGTGCCATGGATGGCCACACTCGTCACGGCTTCCAGGTTATTGCCGGTCAGGGTGATATGGTCCCCTCCATTGAAATCATAGTTGGATACGGAGGTTACACTGGGGAAAGCCAGCACGTTAAAGGGAACCGTAAAGGTCTGACCGCCTTTGTTTTTAAAGATGATGTTCTGACTGCCTCCGAAGGCCGTATCAGGCACCCTGAATATGATGGCATTGTCTGTATTGAAGACATCACTGAAGGGAGCTGGTACGCTATCGTTACTAAAGGTAATACTGGTAACGTTTGACAGACCAGTACCCGTCACATAAAGGGCCGTACCACCGGCGGCGGAATCCGGGGTAATGGCGTTGACATGCGCTGGACCTGAATTGCTTTTTTTACAAGCTACTGTAACGACCAATGCGGCCAGCAGCAGATATATGGGAGAAATGAGTTTGCGTTTCATATGAAGCGTTTTTTTGCACGATGGATCAATAATAAGGAACGGGGGCTTCTGCCAGGTTGGGGTCCGCCAGTACTTCGGAGGCCGGAATGGGCATATACAACTGGGAGGCGGAAGTAAAGCTGGCCGTCAGGTGGGAAATCCCCGTCCCCGTGTAAGAGCCCCTTTCCTGGGCACTGATGATGGCCTGGGCTGCGGTGAATCCTTGGCGTTGTATGTCAAACCAATAATCACTTTCAAAAGCAAATTCCAACCGCCTTTCTTTTAAGATCATTTCTTTGGTTAACGAAGTTACGGCTGGAAGACCCGCCCTTTCATGCACCTGATTGAAGGCCGCTAAGGCGCCGGCATCGGAAGTAGAGGTGCTGGCACCCATGACAGCTTCTGCGTAGATCAATAATACATCGGCATACCTCAATACGTAAACGGGCAGGCTGTTACCACCCTGGGAATTGGCTGTACCAATGACATTGGCCGGACCAGCAATGTACTTCAGGGTGTTGGAACGAGTGGGCGTAGAAATGGTCAACACGCTGTTGGGATCAGGAACAGCCCCCGTTGTATCATATACGAATCCATTGGGGAAGTTTACATTCTTCCAGTTAGGATTGCTATAGCCTTGTTGCATGATGGACCAGCCCAGGCGTTTGTCTCCTACGGTATAAGCGTTGAGCAGGTCAATGGTGGGGACAACGGAGGAATATCCTGTATTGAAATCGGGTTTCAGCAAGGTAGAAGGGCCTGCATAAGCCTGAATGGCATTGGCATAGGAATAGCCGCCGGAACCAATCCATTGTAGGGCAAACAGGGACTCCGTAAAGCCACTGACGGACTGGATGTTCTGGTTGGTGAACATGCCGGCGTAGTCGGTATATAAAGCAAATTGACCGGACTGAATCACCACGTTGGCATAATAAGCGGCACTATCGTAATTGGCTTGGTAGAGGTAAAGCTTGGCCGCCATACCCGCAGCGGACCATTTAGTTACCCGACCAGGCTGATAGGCCGTAGAAGGCAGGTTGTTATAAGCAAACAAAAAGTCGTTCAGGGCAAAACGCAGTACGTCTTTTTGCAGATAACGGGGGACGTTATAGTTACCAGAACCGGCCAGAGCCACCGGATCGGCTACGATTGGGGCGTCTCCGAATACACGGGCTATGTCAAAGTAAGCCGCGCCCCGGATAAACCGGCATTCCGCTTCTCCCTGTAACAGGTAGTCTGCACTGCCTTTTTGCACCAGGGTATTGTAAAGCACGGTGGCGTTACCAGCTACCTGATAAAAGGAGTTCCAGGCATTGAGGTCCTGTCCATCGGTCGCCGCTACCGTCATATACACATAAGTGTTGTTGCCGTAGTTGGGGTCTCCCGCAGAAGTCAGCATGTTACCACTGTATACTTCACCAATGCAATGATAGGCCTTGTCCAGGTAATTGTACCAGGGCTGGTTATAGAGATAGCCAGTGGCGTTATTGACCTCCGTGGCATTCGTATAATACGTAGCTTCTGTGGGAGCATTCTGGTTGGGCCTGTTCAAAAAGGATTTGGAACAGGAGCTGAGGCCTAAGGCCAGTAAACCTAGATATAATAAAGATGATTTCTGTGTCATGGGAACTCGCATTTTGGAATTAGAACTCGACATTGGCGCCAACAGTAAACGTCCTGGGGGTTGGATAATGTCCATAATCAATGTTCATACTGGTCACAGCGCCGTTGAAGGCTCCTATTTCCGGATCGTATCCTGAGTATTTGGTAAAGGTGTAAATGTTCTGACCCGTTACATATATCCTGCAACGGCTCATCTTAACGGTACTGGCCCATTTAGCAGGTAGGTTGTATCCGAGGGTAATGTTTTGTATCCTCAGGTAGGAACCACTTTCAATGAAGCGATCGGAGATGGCCAGGTTATCCTGGTTGTACATGTTGAACCGGGGCAAGGCGCCATTGGGATTGGTAGCAGAATAACGGTTGAGCATGGTGCTCAGTCCATTTTCATATACATCATAGAGGGCTTCATCCTGGGTGCGCGTATAGTTGAGGACCTTATCACCGTATACTCCCTGAATAAATACGCTCAGGTCAAAACCTTTATAGGCAAAAGTATTGGTCATCCCATAGGTGAATTTGGGGTTAGGATTACCAATAAAGGTCTGATCTGAAGAGTTGATAACGCCGTCATGGTTGACGTCTACATAACGGATATCTCCCAGCCAGGTACCCTTGAGGCCAACGGGTAGCATGGGTGTAGGACCGCTGTTGAGCTCATCCTGGCTGCGGTACAAACCATTGGTCTTGTATCCGACAGACTCTCCGACCGGATGACCAGCCGTTGTTTCCGTCAGGGTGACCGGAGCAAAGTCCTGACTCTTTCCGAATAATGCCGTACCAGGAGCGGTCAGTTTATTCAACATGTTTTTATATGTGCTGAACTCCAGGGAAGTATTCCAGGTGAAGGAACGGCTGGCGATGTTATGAGAGGTAATGCCTAAGTCCAGACCGGTATTGGTCATTTGACCGGCATTGGTGGTTGGAGGCTCGATCTCGTCATAGGCGTTGGCGGGCGGATTGGGGTCCAGACCGGCAAAACCTGGCAGTACGGTGGGAAGGATCATTTTGGTAGCGACCTTCTTGTATACGTCCACGGTCAGGTCTATATGGCGTTTGATGATGGTGGCATCGACACCTGCATTATAGGTATTGTTTGATTCCCACTGGAGATAGGGGTTACCTACGTTGGCAGGTACACCGGGTACGCCGGCTTGGCCGCCAAATAGTCCGGAAGCGCTCGTCGCCAAACGGATGGCCGTTTCGTAGGGTTGATTGGAGTTAAATCCGCTATTACCTACCTGACCAATCCCCAATCTTACCTTCAGGTAATTAACCCAAGGGTTGTTGGCCAGGAACTTCTCATTGCTGATGGTCCAACCAGCGGATCCTGCGGTAAAGTACCCGTATAATTTATCAGGACCGAAGTTGGAGGAACCATCCCTTCTTTCTGATCCGGTTATCGAAAACTCATTGTTGAAGGTATAGATGGCACGGGCAAACCAGGATTCACCTGCACTGGTATACTTATCCCCTCCAGACGAAGCGGCTACGATGGTACCTGCACCGATGGATTCAATATTATCGGTCAGGTTGTTGGCCGTGGTGGTTGTCTGATCGTAGTTGCTTACATAAGCCTCGTGGCCTGCCGTTATAGTAATGGCATGTTTCTGGGCAAAGGTATGGTTGTAGGTCAGGTAGTTTTGCAGGTTGGTGTAAAAGTTGGTGCCTCTTGTTTCCTGTATGATGCTGGGACCGACAATCACCTGGCCCATGGAGTTGTTGACGGCGGGTTGGTAAGCGGAGTTCTGGTTCAATTGGAAGTCATAGTCCACTTCTGTTTTGAAGTCCAGGTCTTTGAAGAAGAAAATATCTGCGTACAGGTTGCCGTAGGCTTTGTATTGCTTGACCTTGTTATCCCGGAGATCAGCCAGTGCTACCGGATTGACTGTATTACCAAAGGGAACCCCTGCTACGCTTTGAGTGGTGGCATAAGAACCGTCTGGTAAATAAATGGGTGTAGCAGGACTATTATAGAGCATCAAGGGGATGACGGATTGCTGACCTTCTGCAACAGTGATCCGCTGAGTGGTGCTGGACAAGTTGGAGCTGACGCCGGCTTTCAACCAGGGTTTGACCTGCTCGTCTACAGCGGCCCTGAATGCATATCGGTCAAAATAAGAACCGATCAGGGTACCGCCCTGGCTCAGGTAGTTGCCCGACATATAATAGGTTGTCTTACCATTACCACCGGAGAAAGATAACTGGTGGTTCTGGGTCGTTCCATGTTGGAAGATGGCATTCTGCCAGTCTGTACCATTACCCAGGAGGTTGGGTTTGGCAAACTCAGGAATGTAAGCGATGCTGGAATCACCCTGGGCCTGGAGATCAGAAACGACACCATTAAAGTAGGTGGCATACTGACGCAGGTTCATCACGGGTAGCTTTTTGGCCAGCTCAGAAGTGCCCACATACATGGAATAGTTCAGCTTGCCTTCTCCGGCCTTACCCCGTTTGGTGGTAATCAGGATGACGCCGTTAGCGCCCTTGGAACCATAAATGGCCTGGGCAGAGGCATCTTTAAGGATGTCAATGGAGGCAATGTCCTCTGGGTTCAAAGTAGCCAGGGGACTTTGGGTCGTTTGGCCAGGTTGCCCGCCCAACTGATCGGCGCCAATGGAAGTTGTGCTGGTTTGCACCTGCACCCCATCCACCACATATAAGGGATCGTTTCCGTTGAGGGTCGTAATGCCCCTGATGCGTACAGACACCCCGCCTCCCGGTTGGCCCGAGTTGGAAGCCACGGAAACCCCAGGCACTTTACCCTGTAGCATCTGGTCAATCCCCGCCTGGGGCAGGTCTTTGATGTCGCTTTCCTTAATGGAAGAAATGGCAGAGGTTACGTTGGATCTTTTAGCCGTTCCATATCCGATCACCACCACGTCATTCATTGTGCCGGACAGCATGCTTAGGGTAATGGTCAGTGGCTTATCTGAGATGGTCACCACTCTAGACTGCATGCCCACGTAGGATACAATCAGGCTTTTTTCAGTGGAGGAAACAGATATGGAAAATTGTCCTTTCCCGTCTGTTTGGACCGCCGCTTTGCTGTCCGGGGTTCGGACCGTAGCGCCGGGTAAGGTGTTGCCTTTGTCATCGAATACAGTTCCCGAGACGGTCCTGGTCTGCGCAAATGCAGCAACGCAACACAAACAAAGGAGGGGAAGCAGTAGTAGTCTTCTCATATTCAGCAATCATTTTGTATCCACAAATGTAGCATGAAATAAAAGTGCCGAAATAGTACTATTTTAGCATTAAATCGTCTTTTTTATTCAGTCCTCTTAGGATCTTCCTTACAATATATACTGGTATTGATTCTTGTGTATAGTAATCTTGATAATTTGTTTAATATAATTATACTTTTTTAACCAACACTGAGCATTATTTGGCTTGTCATGTCCAGATTTTTATTAAAGGAAATCACACCTTTGACCCAAACCGATTGTTTTACCCTGTTCTCCCGGCATAAAACGGAGTTTGACTTTCCATTACACTACCACGAAGCCTATGAGTTGAATTATGTGGAAAATGCCTTGGGTGCGCAGCGGGTGGTAGGCGATTGCAGCGAAGAAATTGGGGACCTGGATCTGGTGTTGGTGGGTAGTAACGTAGCCCATGCTTGGTTTACCCACCACAGCCAGGGCAGGGACATTCATGAAGTTACCATCCAGTTCCACAAGGACATTTTTAGTGAGGCTTTTTTGAAACGCAATCAGATGGGCCATGTAAAAGCCCTTTTTGAAAGGGCGCAGCAGGGGATCCTGTTTTCAAGGGACACCATCGAGCGTATTGCGCCCCGCATGAAGGCCCTGGAAAAAAGAAATGGCTTTGATTCTGTGCTGGAACTGATGTCTATCCTTCATGATTTATCTATATCGCGGGGCGCCCGGAGCCTGTCTTCCGTATCGGCCACTCCGCAAGAGCCACCACCTTCCGCCGATTCCCGAATCCTTTTGGTGGTGCAATACCTCAATGAGAATTTTGGGAAAAACATACGCCTGGAGGATGGCGCAAAGCTTGCCACTATGACACCCACGGCGTTCAGCAGGTACTTCCGCTCCAAGACGGGGACTACTTTTGTAGATTGTCTGGGAGATATACGATTGGGGCATGCCAGTCGCTTGCTGATAGACACGACCAATTCTGTCTCTGAAATTGCTTACGATTGCGGGTTTAACAGCATTTCTAATTTCAACCGCCTGTTTAAGAAGAAAAAGGGGCTCCGGCCCAAAGAATTCCGGGAGCATTTTTCCAATGGAGGAACCAGGATTTTTGTGTGAGGGATTTCACTCCTGCCCCGGATGATATTGTTTTTCGATATGCTTGAGCACATCTTCTTTATAGAAATACACCTCCTTTAGTTTTCCATCAATATACCCTTGAGCCTGATCGGTAAAATGAGGCGAATGGGGATCACTGCTGTTGCCACCGGTGGCGATGGTTCTGGCCGTAACGCGGGGGCCAAACTCAATGGCGGCAATAAAGCTGTTCCCGGAATAGCCGTATCGTTTGGCGGTGCCGGGCATATACCTGCTTTGAAAGGATGGCAGGGAACCCCAGGTTGAAGCGGCAAAGCCTACGGGAAGGCTGGGTTGTTTATCGTCGTAGGTCTCATTGATTTTTCCGGTCAGGCGCTGGTAGCGGTTGAGGTTTCCCCAAGGTACAGGCCAGGAGCCGGTAGTCACGCGTAAATTATTCACCACGGAATCTAAGTAAGCCAGCATCAAGGAGCCGGTGGTATTGCTGATGGCCGAAGCTACCATATCCAGGGCGTGTGTCGATAGCTCTGTGGTGGCTGGCACGCTCGCTCTGCGATAAACTTTGGTCCCCCACTCTATGGCTAAGGTAGTGGCTACTGAAGTGTCGGAGGCGTTTCGATCCCAGGCTCTTAAGACCGCCATCGGGGCCGCTAGGGCTGCCTTCATGGTGTCCTGATCTGGTAAGGAGTCCCATGCTTTTATCAAGGGTGGCAGGAATGCCTCAAAGGCGGCCAGGTAATGGCTGTATCCAATTTGTATCAAGCTGTCCAAGGTCAAGCTATGAGCTTTGGTCAATAAGCGTGCAGCATTGACGGCTCTGAAGTTCTCTCCATCGGGAGCCATGTAAGCCGGATAATCACTGGCTTTGGGACTATTGGCTCCAGCCACACTGAAGGGCGTGGAATTACAGTTTTGGAGCCAACCGTTTGGGGGATTAAATAGGTGTACAATGCTATCAGGGCTGATGGGACTGCCCCACTGTGTTGTTGAGATTGTTCCATCTACGGGCAGGGACCAATCCAGCTTTGGATCTCTTCTGGGCATAAAGTTGCCATGCCAGTAGGCAATATTACCCTGATCATCGGCATAGACGGTATTGTTGGTGGTGTTGGCTCTAAGGTCCAGGGCCTTTTCATATTCAGCAAAGGTGTTGGCTTTGGTAATGAGCCATGCTTCTTCCAGGGCTTTCAGGGAACGGTTGTATTCTTTGAGGCTTAATACACTTTCCCCCCTTATGGCTGAGAGGGGCGGATAACTGGTCCTCCCGCTCAAAGCCATTATCGGACCATGGTCCGTATATTTTGCATATACGACTATAGAATCCATTTTGCCATCTTTGACGCTGCGTATGATTAATCTTTTATGCCTTAGGGGATATGTATGGCCGTTATACACATAGGTTAATTTCCCGTTTGAAGAATCAACCACTTCTTTATACAAATCCGCTACATCGGCATAACTGGAAGTATGCATCCACCCGCAATGGGCATTGAATCCCTGGTAAATAAAAAACTGTCCCCAGGTAATGGCTCCGTAGGTGTTGAGTCCTTCTTCACTGACGAGTTGGGCTTCTAAGCGGAAATAGAAAGGCACATGCGGATTGATATAGAGCATGGCGTGGCTGCTGGCGCTGATAGCGGGCGCGATGGCAAACCCATTGGAACCGGTTTCAGGGTCTGAGGGGTTGGCAACATCGGTTCCGGGATCGAAGGTCATAGCGCCAGGCTCTGGCGTCGCAAAGGGGGAGATCAGGTTAGTTCCGGATTGATAGGTTGTCCCTTTGCCGGCACCTGGTAGTGAATATACATGCCCCACATAATAATCCCAAGGCTGCTGAGGTTTAATGCCTCCGGTACTGGTAGCCGATACGCTTCCATCGGTGAACATGAGGGGAAACCAGGGTTCGAAATGTTTTAACACATGGGGTTTGCATTCGGGATGCCTGTATAGGTAGTAATTGACGCCATCGGCAAAGGCGTCTAAGAGGTTGTGCAGCCAAACGGGTGAGGTCTGGTAATCTCTTTTTGCCTCCGCTGTATCCTCTATGAGTTGAAGCTGCAAGTCTTCTTTCAGGTAATCGGGACCGTAAGCTTCGGCTTGCCTGCCCATGACCTCCAGATAGTTCTTCTCTACCCTGGGAAAGTCCAGGGAACATTCGGTGTACATGAGGCCAAATACTACGTCCGCATCGGTCTTGCCATATATGTGAGGAACGCCGTAATTGTCCTCAATAATGGTCACGCTTTGGGCTTCGGCAGCGAAGCGGGATGAGTCGGGCTTGGGCGAGGCAGCAGCACGCAGAGCGGCAAATGATAACAGTAGGGCCAAACCGAAGGCGAGTATACTTTTCTTCATGTCAGCAGAAAAGTATGAAAATTTTTATCGATATTTCCAAATGGACCGATCTTTTCCCCACCCTATCATGGTGCTCCTATTCTTTATCCTGATGGCCGGCGTACTGACCCATGCTTTAACGGGAGGAAAATATGAAAGGCAAACGGACCCGGCTACGGGAAGGGTAACGGTGGTGGCGGGCTCTTATCATTCAGCATCGCCTGTTCCGGTGGGGATAGGAGGTGTGCTCCTGTCTATCCCCAAAGGCTTTGAAGCGGGGGCTGACGTCATAGCGACCATCCTCATTTTCGGGGGCGCTTTTTTCATCATTGATCAAACAGGCGCATTCAAGGCCATGTTGCTGTTGTTGGTGGGCAGGTTCGGAAAATCAAGGTACCTGGTCTTGTGGATGGTGGGGATCACCTTTGCGGTAGCCGGCGCCTTGGATAATACTTCAGAAGAAATCATTGCTTTAATCCCTGTTTTATGCTTCATGACATCCAGGTTGGGGTATTCTAAAATAGGAGCCGTGGCTATCTCTACCGGTTGCGCAGTGATTGGTGCTTCTTTCAGTCCCATGAATCCTTTTCAGGTGGGTATTGCCCAAAAGATAGCCCAGGTTCACCTGCTTTCGGGAAGTGGACTTCGCATATTGCTTTCCTTACCGGCGGTTTGTTTTTGGATTTCCTGGGTGGTGAAGCGGACCAGGTGTCCAGGTGGTGCTGTCGCGCAGGGGACTGGGCGCAAGGGGATTGATGGATCGGAAGGGCGCGGTGACCCAAAACTAAGCGGTCGCCATATCATTATCCTGACACTGGTTCTGGCTTCCTTTGCCTATATGGTCTATGGCATCATTAGCCTGGACTGGGGCTTTGATGAAATGACCGCTTTATTCTTTGCCTTAGGGCTGGTCGCCGGATGGATAGGTGGGTTGGGGATGAATGGCACGGCCACGGCTTTTGCAGCAGGCGTCAAGGAAATGACCCTCGCTGCTTTTGTGGTGGGCCTGGCCCGTTCCGTATACATCCTATTAGAAAATGGTCATGTCATCGATACCATTATCCATGGACTGTTTACGCCGCTACAGCACCTGCCTGTCTTCCTCTCTGCTTCAGGTATGCTGATAGCCCATATCTTAGTACATCTTCCGGTATCCAGTACCTCAGGCCAGGCACAACTGACCATTCCCATATTGACGCCATTGGCGGATCTTACGGGCATGTCCAGGCAGGTAATGATATTGGCCTTCCAATATGGGGCGGGCTTATCAGAACTATTTACCCCCACCAATGGAGCACTGATGGGGGTATTGGCTGTAGCGGGCATCAGCTATAGCACCTGGTGGAACTTTATCTGGAAGCCCGCTTTACTGCTTATCTGCTATACCATCCTCTGTCTGGGGCTGGGGGTAGCCATCGGGTTTTAGTTCTTTTCAGGGAAAGCTTTGGCCGCTGCTACTTTAAGTGCCGTATCTAAGCCTTTAAGGTCAGGCACCTGATCATCCATGATATAGATCAACTCGTCAGCGCTATGGGCTTGCTTCAGTGCTTTATCATATACCCTCAGGTACTGCATGGTTTGATCAATAGCCGCGATCTCGTCTGGTGCGTTCGGATCTTTATGGCCTGCGATGACCATGATAGGCTGTAGTTTTTTCAATTTATCCAAAGCATCTAACCATGCTTTACGCTGGTCTGGATTGGTCGTAGCCGTAAATGCGTGCACGTTGTTGAAAATCAGGTCTCCGGCAATCAGGGTCTTATTGCCCGGAATGAATAACCCTCCACAACCCTCTACGGGTCCCTGATAAGGCCCAAGGACCTGAATTTCTTCATTATCCATTTGGATAGGGCTGGGAACACCAAATGGGGTGATCATATGATCCGGTACTTCTTTATCTCCTAAAATCGGTTTCCACATTTTTACCTGATCGGAAAATGTGGCCAGCATGCCATTGATGGTTTGGCCATTTGCCCAAACGAGGGCATGTGGAAATGCGGCCTTAAGGGTATTGAGTCCGAAGTAATGCTCTGGTTCAGAACTAGTGATGAATATGATTTTCAGGGGTTTACCCGTAGCCTTAATCTTCTCTAGTATCTTAGCTGCGTCGGTTTGGGTAAAACCGGCATCCACCAAAAGAATGCCCCTGGGTCCCTCTATGATCGTAGCAGTCGTTTGCAGGGTACTGGCGTCTGATGTGTATACGCTGATTTTGAATTTGGTCTGGGCGAAAGTGGAAATACTGAACGTCAAAACAGCTCCAAGTAATAATAGGTGTTTAGGACAGCGCATGATAATTATGGTTTTTTATGTAGAAAAGGTACATAAAAAGACTTAAATTCATCTTCAGGGATTAATGCACCTTGGCTATATTTTAACATTGGCAAGGCTTCCCCTCCTTACCCTTATACGTATTTCCAATAGATAATATTTGTCAAATGGAACGGTCGTTTTCAAACTGGATAACCTTGGTCCTGGTGCTTTGCAGCTTCACCGTTTGGGGCCAGAAGACAAAGTATCCGGATCCTCCTCTGGCTAAAAGGAAAACAGCTTTTCCCATCCAACATTCGGATGCAGAATGGAAGACCCTTCTTACCCCTGAGCAATACCACATATTAAGGGAAAAAGGAACGGAATACCCTGGTACGGGTACCTTCGATCACTTCTTTGAAAAAGGCACCTACTATTCTGCCGCTTCTCTTCAACCTGTTTTTAGCTCTGATACCAAATTTGATTCCCATACAGGATGGCCCAGCTTCTTTGCGCCTGTAACGCCGGATGCGGTATATCTTGTCAGGGATTACAGTGATGGAATGGAGCGCCTGGAAATTGTGGATAGTAAGTCCGGCTCACATCTCGGACATGTTTTTGACGACGGGCCGGCTCCTACGCACAAACGTTATTGCATCAACTCTGCTGCCCTCATATTCGTTCCGGAAGGTGGAGCTCCGCCGACTAAAGCGAATTAAACCGTTAAACCACTTGTCATGAAATGGATACAAATGGCTGGCCTTTGGCTTGTCCTGATATTGATTACGATGGGGACTTCCTGTGCTCAGGATGCAGGCCTTAAAATCCCCAAAGGCAACAAGCACAAGGTGCCTGGTGAGCAAGTGGCCACTTTCGCTGAAGGCTGCTTCTGGCACTCAGAATTGATCTTTCAAAGCCTGGTAGGTGTCAGGGATGCGGTCTCCGGATATGCTGGGGGTACGACCAAATATCCGAGTTATGAAGATGTTGAAACGGGCACGACGGGATATGCAGAGTCTGTAGACGTGTTCTATGATTCCAGTAAAATTACCTACGCCACCCTCGTAAAAGCTTTTTTTGCCAGTCAGGATCCAACAACGCCGGACCGTCAAGGCAATGACGTAGGGACCCAGTATAGGTCCATTGCTTTTTATAGAACGCCTGCCGAGAAGCAGATCATAGAAGCAGAAATTAAAAGACTCACGGACGCCAAGGTATATGCAGATCCCATCGTAACCCAGGTTGTCCCCTTCACGAAATTTTACCCTGCTGAAGATGCACACCAGGAGTATATCTATTACCATGCGAGTAATCCCTATGTGGCCCATGTTTGTATTCCCGAGTGGCTGACCTTCAAAAAGACCTTCAAGGATGCACCTTTTAAGCAATAGAGAAAAGGATTACCTTTGAGGCCCTCATCTATTGACTATGACCATCCGCATCTTCGTTACCGGGGGCACCTTCGATAAAGAATACAACGAACTGACCGGGGAATTATTTTTTAAGGAAACCCATTTACCTGAAATGTTGGTACGAAGCCGCTCCACCCTGGACGTAACGGTTAGGACCCTCATGATGATCGACAGCCTTCACATGACCAATGAGGACAGGGACTTGATCGTTCATCAATGCCGTAATTCAGATGAAGAAAAGATTGTCATCACCCATGGAACGGATACGATGTCCGTTACTGCCAGGGTATTAGCCGAAAAAGTTCCCGACAAAACGATAGTCCTTACCGGCGCCATGATTCCCTATAAATTTGGATCTTCTGACGGATTCTTTAACCTGGGGAGTGCGCTGGCTTTTGTACAGGTCCTGCCTCCGGGTGTTTACGTTTGCATGAACGGACGTTATTTTAACTGGGATAACGTGCGTAAGAACAAGCAAACGGGGCAGTTCGAAGAGCTGCACTAGCCATATGGATAACTGCGCTAGGAAGGTTTCCGGGGAGCTTTTTTCTTTTTAGGCGCAGCCTGGGCCAGGGGATTATATTCCAGGGCCAGGTCTATCCATCGCCGGAGTTTGCTTTGGGTATCCAGCATGCTTTCATCCACAAACAGGAACCCTTTCATGCGCTTTCCGGAGTGGTCCATGGGCACTACACCATCATGTAAAGATTCCTGATCATGAAGGGCTGGATCTATCCTGAATAGCACCCGGTCTGACTTGACACCCACACATATTTTGTCGTCCACCATAAAAGTGAGCCCCCCAAACATGACGCGTTCGTCTATATCATCTACTTTGGTGGCCAGCATTTCCCGGACCCGGTTGGCCAGCGATTCATTGTAAGGCATAGGTGCAGGATGCTTTTATATGTTGTTGTCCACAACCCTTCTGAGGAATTTACCATCCCGGATGACCCAGGTCACTTCATAGTAGCCATTGTTGGCTTCTTTATTGAGCATGTAAATATATACCGTATGCTTATCGGCTGAGAAAAAAACACCGTCGTGGGTTTGGGTATTGTTCCCGCTCCCATAAGTAAAGACGGGTTCATATAGATCGGAAAAAGCAGTGGCCGGAACCTGAACGGTGTCTTTTCCATGTATATAGGTTACAGACTGTATCGTAGTAGAAGGAACCAGGCCATAATTGCCAAAATAAGGACGACCGTCTATGCGAATCAGGTGTTTTTCTATATAATATAATTTATGTTTTGCCGGTGTAAACGTGCCGCTTTTGATGATCACCTTACCCCCATCCTGGTCTGAAAACTGAATATAGTCACTGCCATAACCGGTTAAAGGCATACTGGGCGCTGCATTCCTACCCACGCGAAAGTCAAGGCCGGCTAGTGTGAAATAAATCAGGTCGTCATGGATGTCCTTTTCGGCAACTTTGGAGAAATTATCCTTTTTGGGCCGGTAATCCGGAAAATCTTGAGCCATTTGGGCATGGGCACAAATGCCTGCCATCAGGGTCAGGACGCCACCGAGTATGAGGGATTGGATTTTCATGCCAGAAATGTAAGCCTTTTTTTTAAAACCCTATCTTCGTCCTTACGCTTAGGTGAAGACCTGATAAATATTTTAAACATATCTATGAAGTATTTGAAACGTTATGTGTTTGGCGGGCTTATGTTGATGGCCTGCACACCGGTAGGAACTATGGCCCAGACCAGTCCCTCCAGGTACGACAGGCAACAAGTGTTCAGCCCCCTGTTTTTCACTTCCAATGGTAACGAATACCGCAGCGCTAGTGGAGCCCCTGGCCCCAAATATTGGCAAAATAGGGTCGATTACACGATCCATGCAACACTGAATGAACCAGACACTTCCGTGCAGGGAGAGGTGGCCATTCACTACACCAATAATAGTCCGGACAGCCTGGAGTTCCTCTGGTTGCAGTTGGACCAGAACCTGTTTGACCCGGGATCCAGGGGTGCAGCTACTACCCCCATTTCCGGAGATCGATTCGATGTAAAAGGATTTGCTAAAGGAGGATATCATATAGAATCCGTGCAGGTGACTTACGGGGGACAAACCTATTCGGTCGATCCCATTATCACCGATACCCGCATGCAAGTCAGACTCCAATCCAATGTGAAACCCAACGGTGACCAGATCACCGTTACGGTTAAGTATCACTTTGCCATTCCGCTATATGGTGCAGACCGTATGGGTAGGCTCAATACCAAAAACGGAGTGGTGTACGAGTTGGCTCAATGGTATCCCCGCATGTGTGTGTATGATGATGTAGATTCCTGGAATACGCTTCCCTATATGGGCTTGGGTGAGTTTTATTGCGACTATGGTGATTTCGATTATTACCTGACGGCCCCAGCCGATATGTATGTGGTCGCTTCCGGTGATTTACAAAACCCTATGGAAGTGCTTACACAAACCGAAATAGACCGCCTGAACAAAGCAAAGTCCAGCAACGAAACCGTGGATATCGTCAAGGAAAGTGAGATTGGAAATCCTTCCATGCGTCCCAAATCCAACGGTACCCTGACCTGGCACTATACCATGCAAAATACCAGGGACGTAGCCTGGGCTGCCTCCAAAGCCTTTATCATTGATGGCGCCAAGGTAAACCTGCCTTCTGGCCGTCCTTGTATTGCCTTGAGTGCTTATCCGGTGGAAAGTGCAGGTAAAGACCGTTATGGTCGTTCTACGGAATACCTCAAACGCAGCATAGAATTATATTCTGGCAAATACATCGAATATCCCTGGAACTCAGCGGTGAGTGTTGCGGGCGTGGCCCTGGGTATGGAATACCCTGCCATCATCTTCTGTAAATCCGATCTTACCAAAGGAAACCTTTGGGGGGACGTTACCCACGAAATCGGTCACAACTGGTTCCCCATGATCGTCGGGTCCAATGAACGCCGATTCATGTGGATGGACGAGGGCTTGAATACTTTTATCAATGAATACTCCACTGCTAACTTCAACGATGGAGAATACGTGAACAAAAGGATGAAGCCTGAGTTTGTCGTTAATTTCTGGAAGCTGGAACGCAATCCACTGATGACGCCTCCGGAAACCATGAATCTGGACAACGATGGATATGGCGCCTATTACTTTAAAACGGCTTATGGTTTGAACCTGCTGAGAAATGTCATCCTGGATTCTAACCGGTTTGACTATGCTTTTCATCTCTATGTGCATCGCTGGGCCATGAAGCATCCTCAACCGGATGATTTCTTCCGCACCATCAATTCCGCCACTGGTGAGGACCTGAACTGGTTCTGGTATGAATGGTTCTATACCACGGGGAAACTGGATCAGGGTATAAAAGAAGTGAAATATGTCCGTGGAGACAGCACCAAAGGCTCTTTGATCACCATTGAAAACTTGGGGGAACTGGCTATGCCGGTGTTTGTAAAGGTAACGGATGGTTCCGGTAAGGTCTTTAACCTCAAACTTCCTGTGGACATATGGCGCAGGGCCGGAGAATGGACTTTCAAGGTGGCAACCACGGACAAAGTGACTTCCGTTGAACTCGATCCGGACCATCGTTTGCCCGATGAGAACAGGGATAACAACCTTTGGAAAGCGCCATAAGCGCTTCGATGTCCTTTAACATATACGCCCTCTGCGATATTCGTAGAGGGCGTTTCCGTTCGGGAATTTGGCGTCGGATTTATATGTTGCCTTTCTTTAATTCTTCCACAGCGAAATTGGCCGCCCTGGCCGTCAGGGCCATATAAGTGAGGGATGGATTCTGACAAGCCGATGAGGTCATGCAGGCCCCATCCGTCACAAATACATTGAGTGCATCCCAGACCTGGTTATGTGCATTCAAGACAGCGGTTTTAGGATCTTTACCCATGCGGGCTGATCCCATTTCATGGATACCGTCTCCGATATGGTGCCCGTTATCCCAGGAATGCACCTGAGTAACGCCTCCTGCTTCCAACATGGCCACCGCTTCTGACTGCATGTCCTTGCGCATCTTTAGTTCGTTATTCCTGATGATGGCATCCATGGACAGTACGGGTAATCCCCATTTATCTTTAACGACTGGATCCAGGAATATCCGGTTTTCATGATAGGGCAGGATCTCCCCGAATCCGGTGATACCCACAGACCAGGCGCCTGGTTCGGTAATGGCTTCTTTGAAATCTCCGCCAATGCTGAGTTCCGCTACATTTCTGCTCCACCCTTCCCTACCGGCTCCGCCTTGGTATCCGAAGCCACGGAGGTAATTTCTTTTATCTCCAAACAAGTTGGCAAAACGAACGATATATACACCATTAGCCCTGCGCCCATAGATGTACTTGTCTTCATATCCTTCCATCATGCCGGAAGCACCGACATTATAGTGATGATCCATGATATTATGCCCTAACTCACCAGAACTACTACCCAGCCCCCCTGGCCATATATCCGTAGCGGAGTTCATGAGCACCCAGGCACTGTTCAAGGCCGAGGCATTTAAGAAGACGATTTTTGCGTAATACGCTGAGGTTTGATTGGTTTCAGCGTCTAGTATCTCTACACCCTTTGCTTTTTTGGTATCCTTATCGTAGAGGATTTTAGTTACGATGGAATAAGGCCTGATGGTTAGGTTGCCCGTTGCCTTGGCGGCAGGCAAGGTGGATGACTGGGTGCTGAAGTAGGCGCCAAAAGGGCAACCTTCTCCGCAGCGGTTGCGGTATTGACATTGAGTCCGGCCAGGCTTAGGCGCCGTCAGGTTGGCCGAGCGTCCAATAATCATATGCCGCTTCATCTTTTCTTTGATTCTGGCGGCTATGTCTTTTTCCACGCAGTTCATCTCCATAGGTGGCTGGAACTGTCCATCCGGTAATTGGGGAAGGCCTTCCAGTGAGCCATTGATGCCCGCAAAACTTTCCACATGGTCATACCAGGGGGCCAGGTCTTTGTACCGGACAGGCCAATCAATCGCCCAACCATCCTTGGCATTGGCGCCAAAATCAAAATCGCTCCAACGGTAGCTTTGCCTGCCCCATAGAATGGATCTTCCTCCCATCCTATAAGCCCTCCACCAATTGAAGGGCTGGATTTGCGTGTAAGGGCAGTCCTTTTCATCAGCCCAGGCATCAATGGAAGACTCGCTGGAAACCCAACTTTGGGTGACCAGTGGCCTTTCTTTCTTTTGGGCCTGGGTCAACGCACCCCTATGAGGAAAATCCCAGGGATTAAGGTTGGCCGTCTTATAATCCTTGATATGTTCGTATGGGCCGCCCCTTTCCAACATAAGGGTCTTCAGGCCTTGTTCCGTTAGTTCTTTGGCGGCCCATCCTCCGGAGATACCGGAACCTATGACAATGGCGTCATAAGTGTGTTGGGCCTGCCCACGGGTGGCTACATTGGTGGAATCTGATGGCATAGTACAATGTTAGTACTATGAATGTAGGGAATTTCGCGCTCTTTATGCCAACGTTGGTGTACCCTCCTTTAAAATGCCTTCCGGCAAGTAAGGTCTTCCCCCTTTAGCGGGGATGCAGGTGCCATTGAATACCGCGCTGGTCATCAGCTTGCCGTTGCAAAGAATGGATTGTTTGAAGTGGAGTTTGGGGAGTCCTTGGGGATCTTTAAATACGGCACAGGTCACCTGGAATTCATCTCCTTTCTTAAGGGATCGGACGAATTTGATTTCGTAACCAGACAGTACCATATAGACCCCATTCCTGGCTTCTTCTTCAAAGTCAAAACCCAATGCTTCTTTTATGAAAGCGTGTCTGCACCATTCCATGTAGAAGGGATAGTATAATCCATCCATGATGCCTTGTATGTCTATATGTTCTTCTTTTACAGTGTAGGTCTTCGTGAATTCCATTTGGTGTTTTTTGGCCTGGTAAGATAACAATTATGTTGAGGAAACCTTACCCATATGAGAAGTGGCATAGCACTGGTGGGAAGGCGGCAGGTAAACCGTTTCCAAGAGGGTACGAATGGACAGGATGAGCCTCACCGCCGGAGTTGCCTCCGACGATGGTAGCTCTGTGTATGCTTTGCATGGCGTATGCGACTTCTTCGTTGGTAGGTGATACTCAGTAAGATGCCGTTTTTGAAGAATTCCATAAAAATTACCCATTTTTTTTCTTACATTTATTTTTATATCCATATCCTCTTTATGAAACCGTTAGCTTTCACTACCGTGCTGGCAGGTTTGATCCTGCTATCGGCCTGCGCTAAAAAGAGTAGCTCCCCCGACATTACTCAGCCGGCCACTTCCTACTTGCAATTCGATTATAATGGTGATTCGGTCTACCTCAAAAATATGAGTGTAGATACAACCCGCAGTGATGGGGCCGATGACTCCTATTTAATGATTGCTGGAACAGCCATCCGTTCCACGAGCAATGACAACTGCTTATTCAATATGAATATGGGTTTCGTGGGTTTGCCGGTCACCGATTATTTTGGTAATTATTCGCCTCAGGTCATCATTTCCGATGTTACGGCTAATAAGATGTATTCGAATTCTTTTGATGGGAATGCTTCTATTTCCCTGATCATTACCAAAAATGACGGCAAAACCATGTCTGGTAATTTCTCAGGAACGTTGTCTCCGCCTAATTCGGATTCCTTGGTCAACATAACCAACGGCACATTCGCCATTTCCCTGTAGGGCCTATAATACCAATTGCTGATGCAATTGCGCTAAGGTGTCCGAAGGATTCGCGGTAAATCCAGGATGAACCCTGGAAGTCTGGACTATGGTGCTTCTGGTAGCCGTTAACCAGCGGAAGCGCTCTGGCAGGGTTAGTTTCCCTATGGGCCCATCCCCTTTACCGATCCGGTCAAAGGCATTCAGGTAGGCCCGGATTTCTTCCAGATCCAGATCTGCATTAAAGGCCTGTAGGCGGCTTTCTTCTAAGTGAACCATACTACCCAGGTAACGCAACCCTTTGCAAAAAAGAATCACGCCTACATTGAGGAACTCTTCCCTTTCTATTTTTGGAACGACCCGGATGACGGCGTATTCAAATAAGTGCTTTTCTTGCATCTTGGGCGGCGTTTACGAAAACAGAAGAATGTTCAATCCGGCGTTCTAAAAAGGTAAGGTAGGCATCCCTATGTTCCTGGTCTGTGCTGAAGGGGGAATCCATCAATAACCAGTCGGAGGGCAGCAAGGCAACAATGTCTTTTAATCTTCCATCCTGCAACAGGGGCTTGAATTGCGCCTCTACCTCTTCCAGCCTCGAAGCCCAAGGCAGGAGTACATGATCCTTTATATGTGTAAAGGGAGAAAGCGCTTTTTGCTCCCAGTCTAACCAGGAATGATGGAAAAACAAGGCGGCTCCATGGTCAATCAACCATAGCTGCCGGTTCCACCACAGCATATTGGTATTGCGGCAGGTCCTGTCCACATTGGTAATATAGGCGTCCAGCCACACAATCTGGGAGGCCAGCAAGTCGTCTATACGGATGACGGTAGGGTCAAATGTGATGGAGCCGGAGAGGTAATGTAAACCCATATTCAGGCCAACGCTGGCTTTTAGCAGGTCCTGTATTTCTTCATCGGGTTCTGTACGCCCGAAAGCAGGGTCCAGTTCCGCAAATACCTGTTCCGGTACCCGTAGCCCCAGGGTGCGGGCAATTTCCCCGCCCAATAACTCGGCAATCAGTGATTTTGGTCCCTGGCCGCTGCCTCTGAATTTAATGACATACAAAAATCCATCGTCGGCTTCCGCTATGGCGGGCAGGGAACCACCTTCTTTTAAGGGTGTAACGTATCTGGTTACGTGAACGGTTCTGAGTTCGGGAGGGCTATAGGCCATAAGGGCAAAAGTAAGGGCAAAATCGTTTATTCGACTGCCTTTGAAGTTCGGTAGGCGGTGCCTTTAAAAAGGGAAACCAGTTCTCCCTGCTGATTCGTCGTTCGGATATCGTATACGCCAATTTTATAACCCAGGTGCACTTCTTTGGCTTCTACAGTCATCACCTCTCCCACCCTGGCCGGCCGGGTGAAGGAAATACTGACATCCAGGGCTACCGTTTGGCGTCCATGGGCGTTGCAGGCAAAAGCAAAGGCCGAATCAGCAGCAGAAAATAGAATGCCTCCATGGACATTCCCAAATCCGTTGAGCATATGTTCGGTGATGGTATAGTGTAATTTACAATAGCCAATGTCCTGTTCATCGATTTGAAGGCCCAGCCATTGGGTGAACTTGTCCCTGCTCAACATCAGGGTGAGTACTTCATGAGGGGTCAAGGTCGGGAGAGACGAGTTTGGTTCCATGTTTTATCCGCTTATCAAGATTTATTTTCTTAAGTCCAATATCCGGTTCAATTTTCCGCCTTCACTGAGGGGAATAGTCCCTGAGCTACAGCGTTCCACGGCCATCGTCAGGTCCGTATCTGATTTAAGGCGGCCTTCTATAGCCTGGGCCAGGCCTTGGTCAGGGTCGTTATGACCAGTACACCAGGCTGTCCCTCTCCCACTGGTGCTCCACTGTCTTTATCCACCACCTCGGGATAAAAATGATCTTCCCATATATAGCTGCCGCTTCCCCTTTCTTCCACGTCTTCCTGGGATACGCCAGGTCCTATGATTTCCGATAGCCCGTAAATATTGGTGGCTCGCACACCCAGGTCCTTTTCAACCGCAGCCCTTACATGTTCTGTCCAGGGCTCTGCCCCTAAAACGGCGTATTTGAGGTTAAACCGGCTGAGGTCCCCTCCTCTTTTGGACATTTCCTCTCCAATGGTCAGGGCATAAGAAGGCGTGCAACAGAGGGCATCACTTTGGAAGTCTTCCAGGAGTAATCGTTGCCTTTCGGTATTGCCTCCCGATATAGGAATAACAGTCATGCCCAATTTTTCTGCTCCATAATGTAATCCCAAACCACCCGTGAATAATCCATATCCATAGGCATTTTGAAGGGTCATTCCAGGGGTACAACCAGCAGCGGCCAAGGAACGGGCCACCACTTCTGCAAAGATGGCCAGATCCTTCAAGGTGTACCCTACCACCGTGGGTTTGCCGGTGGCGCCACTGGAACAATGCAGCCTGGCGACCTGAGCAACAGGCATGGTAAACCATCCAAATGGGTAATGATCCCTTAGCGTTGATTTTTTAGTAAAAGGAAGCAGCGGCAGGTCCGTGACGGAATGTATATCCTGGGGCCGTATTCCAGCCTCATCCCAGGTTTTCTGGTAATAGGGCACGC
>CAJCIQ010000163.1 GCA_903970475.1 Beijerinckiaceae bacterium | reverse complement strand
GTCCGACCTCGGATGACCATTGTAGTAGCGGGTACCACTATTGTGGATGTTAAGGAAGGGTATGTGACCGGAGGAGCCGGGGATACATTGATCTCTTTAAAGGATAAGACTGTTTTGCCTGGGTTGATGGATTGCCATGTGCACCTGGAAGCGATTTATAACAGGACCTCAATGTTGGATGGGTTTACCATGACGGATGCGGATATTGCCTTCAGGGCATCCGTATTTGCCAAAATTACCCTCTTGGCCGGCTTTACGACCGTAAGGGATTTGGGAGGTACCGGGGTTAATATTTCTTTGAGAAAAGCAGTGGCCAGGGGTTGGGTAGCCGGTCCAAGGATTTATACTGCCGGTAGGGCCATTTCTGCCAGCGGGGGACATATGGATCCTTCTGATGGATTCAGGGATGACGTGTTTGACCATAAGATGGGGCCGGATGACGGCATAGCCGATGGTAGGGATGAATTGGTCAAAGCAGTTAGGTTACAGGTTAAGCGCGGGTCAGACGTGATTAAGATTGCTTCCACCGGTGGGGTGCTGGACTTGAGTGAAAACGGAACCGGGGCCGAGTTTACCATTGATGAAATAAAAGCGGTCGTAGAAACGGCTAAAGATTATGGATTGAAGGTTGCCTGCCACGCCCATGGAGCAGAAGGTATCCGTAGGGCCATCCTCGGTGGGGTTGCCTCTATAGAACATGGCACGTTTATGAATGATGAGGACAGGCAGTTGGCCATCCAGCATGGAACTTATCTGGTTCCCACCATCATAGCAGGTAAATCTGTAGCGGATTCAGCAAAGGTGTCCGGGTTCTTTCCCCCGGTCATTGCCCGCAAGGCCATAGTGGTAGGTACCCAGATCCAGCAAAGTTTTGCCAGATCTTATAAGGCGGGGGTAAAGATTGCCTTTGGTACCGATGCGGGGGTATATCAACATGGGAAAAACGCCCTCGAATTCCAATATATGGTGGAAGCGGGTATGCCCTCCATGGAAGCCCTGCGAGCGGCCACGGTAAATGCGGCCGATTTATTGGGTATCTCTGACCAAGCCGGTAGTATTACAAAGGGGAAGTGGGCCGATATTATTGCTGTAGATGGGGACCCCACCCAGGATATACGCGTTATGCAACACGTTAGCTTCGTAATGAAGGCTGGGGTGGTCTACCACTAGGTGAGCCCCCGCCCGACGTCCGGAATTTTCGTATATGATGGGGGCTAGGGAACTAAGGCTTAAGGAAGAGACGTTAAAAATGGGTATACCTGACCTCAGATTATTTTTAATGAAGTGTTATTAACCTAAAAATGACCTGGAAGAAATGGGGACGTGTGCTGGTTTTGAGTAATTTATCACAACGGATATATGGTCTAAACTTTTCAATTGCTTGAGACATGAAAGGGCTTTTTTTGCTTGCCTGCTCTGCTGCTTTTTCTATTGTATCCTTGGCGCAGTATTCAACCTATCCACCTCAGTTTGATAGCCTGGTGTTGGGCGAAGTGGATGCCGTCAAGTTTTATGCCGGTGCCAATACCATATCCATGGAGATACCTCCCTGGACTATAGGTGGGGGATGGCATACTTATTTCGCGCATAATGGGATCAGTACGGTGACCTATAGCGTACCCGAAGCCATCACGCCCAAAGAAGCCATCAACTGCGCGGGAAAAGGCGGCTATTTTGCGACGGGTCCCGTTGCACAAGACCCTTGGAAGCGCAATTACTCGGGTATTTACTCAGCCCACCACTTGCAGAACCCCTATGCAGGAACCATAGATATTGGATTTTGTCACAATGAAAACAGGAACGAATGCAATGGGTCGGCCAACACTATTGATCCCAACGTCCCTATAAATTGCAATAATCCCTATCAGGGGTATTTTGCCATGGTTTCGGCAGTTTGGACGCCTGATAATTCAAGGAACAACTGGGGACAGCAGGGATATTCCAATGACCTGGGCCCAATCCTGTGGCCGTCTAACGGGTTTGTTGGTGCTAATGGCGTAACCCAAATAACGGATGGATTGTTGCAGCCCTCCTCTATAGTATATAATGGGTACATCTATGTTTTCATATGGGATAAGGGACCTTTAAGGGGTACTACCCTAAATGAAGAAGGTAGGAGGAGGGGAATTAAGCTGGTAAGGGTGTCCCTGGAAAGCGATTTGGATCCTACCCAGTATCAGGTCTATTATAAGGACACGGCGGGGAACGTCGAATGGTTGCCCAGTCTTCCTGCTGGATTAACAAAAGAAAACATGCTGGATTATGTGCGCACTCAAGGGCCTAAGGCCACAGATATACTACCCGATGAGCTTAACGGTGGTACGGAGGCCTACCGGTTTACGGCGGCCCAGGTAAAGGGGCAGGATTATTTTATAGGGCTGGAGGAATACGTAGACTATAAGGATATTACTAATAACAATGGGGTGCAGCAGCCCAGACACCACCTGGCCATCCGTTATTCGCCAGATCTTATCAACTGGTCAGCCAGGATAAAAATCCTGGAAACTTCGGATAGCTGGAATGCATCCTCCTTCAATTATCCTATTTTACTCAGCGATGATGGCTGGTCCAATACAGAAGTCGACCTCACGAGTTTTTACGTATTGGGAACGCATAGCCAAAGCCCTTTCATCGATCCGTTAAATATCATGCACATTGCATATCCCACTCCTACGCTGAACACAACTACTCAGCTTCAGGCGCCAAGGCTTGCTTCTGCTGCTTCCGCAAGCGGGGGTTATCCCAACCCGACTTCGGGTAGGGTAAATGTATTTTATTACCTCAATTTGCCGTCAAATGTAACCATCCGGGTTATGGATATGATGGGCCGTGTACTTTCTCAAAACGTCACGCAAATGGATTTGGGCAATCATACATCCGCCATTGACCTGAGCAATTATTCCAGAGGTGTATACCTGATTCAGGTATTGGGTGAAGGCCAAACGTTAAATTTTAAGATCGTGCGCTTATAATTTGTGTAATTTGTAGTGTAAAACACCAACACCATCGTATGACCTCCTTCTTTGAAGAGCAAAAGTTTACGCAGATTTGGTTAAGGGTAATACTTGCCCTGGTAACCGTCATTGCAGTGGCATTCTTACTGCTCGTATTATTTGAAATTAAGGCCGGCTTATGGAACGCCATTTGGCCAGTCTTAATAGTCCTATGTGTCACACTTCCTTTCCGGCTAATGAAATTGAGTACTACCGTGTCTCCTGATAGTATTGGGTATCGTTTTTTCCCCTTCCATATGAAGTTCAAATACATTAAGAAGTCGGATATTCAATCCGTCACGGTGGGAAAGTATAGCCCTTTAAAAGATTACGGGGGTTGGGGTATACGGTTGGGTAGAAAGGGATGGGCATACACCATCAAGGGTTCAGAGGGTATTTCTATTTTCTTGAAAAAGGGAAAACAGATCCTGATCGGGACTTCCAAACCTCAGGAAGCAGATCGAATACTACGGGATTTGGGGTACCCTGTGGATTAGGGATAAAGCATAGCATGAAACGATCACTTCTTCGGGATCCGGATTGTCTTTTTTTATTGATAGGCGCAATTGTTTTTGCGCTGGGTGCGATATCCAACCTGTTCCAGTGGGGCTCTATTGACTTTCATTTGCACGATACTATGTTTGTGGTATCCACAGGCCTGGTATGGATGGGCGTTGCCCTGTATCTGGGGACGGTAGGATTATTATACCTGGCCATGCGCGCCTGGATGAAATATCCTTTGATCCAAAGGTTGGGGCTGATCCACTTTTGGGTAACCTTTGGTTTCGTTTTGCTTATCGCCATGGCTGCGCGAATGCCCGGATCCAAATCCCACTCCCCCGACGTGAGTAATTGGCATACTTTCGAACAGTACCAATATGATGAAGTAACGATTGCCGGGGTAGCTTTGCTGGTAATGTTCTGTCAAATACTGCCAGTGGTTATTTTGATCTATGGATGGCTAAGGTCTAGGGAGCCTAATAGAGATTAATGAATCCTAACTGTTAAATTCTGCTAATGGCATACGAGTCAGGTAAAGTCAGTATTACTTTTATAGTGAGGCGGTACTAACGACGCTGGTTTATCCTGCTGACCATATATCTCGACTTATGCTACCTTTGTTTCATAAAGCCATCCTGACCTGCTGTTGCACGTCTTTTACGTTGAGCCTGGTTGCTCAACAGTCTGGAACTTCTTCCGCTTATAATCATTATTCGGGTGAGATCAGATACATACGGGAAGCCCCGCAATTGTTACCCCGTTTGGCTCAGGAAGGTTCCTGGGTGCAGATGCGGAATTATATTTCTCATTGGAGCGTCTCAGAATACGCTGATCCGGAACTGATCTTTTGTTTGAGCACGTTGCTGGACATTGAAACAGGGAGTTTTTCTGCCTGGAATCTTCCTCCCAACTATTCCTACCTCTCAGACCAGTATGCCAAGGAGTTAATAAGACTGTCGGGGGATAACTTCCGATATTATATTAAACTTAAAAATCGCACGTTTTATGATGCCACTCCGGACGCACGTAGCCTTTTGTTATGGGCTAAGGGGTGGGCGTCGTTGCTGCTGAGTCGGTCTAACCTGAGCCCTACCCAGAAATTTTTCTGCATGGTGTTTTCCGGTCATATCAGTAACCCGCAAACTGTTTTGGCTAAGAGCCCTGGCACTTTTAATGATCTGTATGTCCTGGATGCACGTATAGATTCGGAGCGGGTGAATTGCCAAACGACTCAAAGGAATGAAACTGAATCTGTCTGGACAGTGGCTGTCCTGACGGGCATGTGGATTCCTACTGGAAATTTAAAAGCCTTAGGAAATCATCCCAGCATTGGTATCTCTATCGGGAAGCGGACCAAGCTCAATGAGTATGATGTGGTATGGGCTTTCCGTTTCCTGCATCCAACCCCTCAGACCTATTCTTTCGTTCGCAATGATACACTCTACAATAGCAATTATTATGACGGGGGATATATTGGCTTCGATTATACGCGTTACCTGGTCCACGCCCGTCATTGGGACGTTGGGGTTATCGGGGCAATTGGCTATGACTATTTTAGCGTGGCTAGCGGATTTTCCAATAGCGGAGAAGGGGCTCATTGGGGCTCTTTGAATCAGGGCTCCTTTGATGTCAATTTTGGGTTGCACCTGAAGTATTTGTTTGGCCGAAGGGCGGACAATGCCTTAGGGCTGGTGCTTAAATATCACTGCATCAATTATGAAAATAATGGTGGAACAGATTTGGGTGGAAACGCCTTTACGCTGGATCTATCTTTCGGTTTACGTTAAAGTGTAACACCATGAAAAAGTCACATGCCATCAACCTGGTTTTACTCACTGCGGCGCTTTCCTCCTGTAGCAGGACTATTATTCCCAATCATCCCTGGAATAATGAATTGCCGGACTCTACGCTTACCAATAACGCGATACCCTGGGATGATTATCCGGTGACGGGGCTTTATCCATGTGCGGCTAACCCTCCTTATGCTTATTATCCGGAAACGTATTATTATACGCCTGCCACCATTCTCACTTATGCGCCTGCTCATCCTTTTTATCCTATTGGCAGAGGGTACAGAAAACAGCTTTCCCTTACTTCCCATACGGTGGTGCTCAGGGAGGGATTTGGGACTTCGGCTAAAAGCGTCAATGCTTAAATATGCGCAGGCTTACTGTACAACCCCGTCCCGATTGGCAGCAAAAGGTGGAGAACCTGGGTTTTGGGTTTCATACGGCCGAAACAACTTACTGGGATGAAGGGGCCTATTATGTGTTTACCATGGAGGAAGTCCTTCATATAGAGGGGGCCACGGCTGAACTTTGGGAAATGTGCCTGAAGGCGGTGCAGCACGTGATGGATAAAGGGTTGTATGATGTTTTTCATATACCCTCCTGGGTGGTACCGTATCTGGAAAGTACCTGGGAACAGGATCAACCTTCCATTTACGGGAGATTTGATTTGTGCTATAAAGAGGGGCAGTTAAAGATGCTGGAGTTTAATGCCGATACGCCGACCAGCCTATTTGAGGCGGGGGTAGTGCAGTGGTTCTGGTTGCAGGAAGTGGCTCCTGAAAACGATCAGTTCAATAGTATCCATGAAAAGCTCATTGCTTATTGGGCTCACCTCAAGGATTACCTTAACCCTGGGGCTTTATATTTCGGTTGTGTCCCCGGTAGCGCAGAGGACCTGACCAATTGTGAATACCTCAGGGATTGTGCGTTGCAGGCTGGGTTAGACACAAAGCGCTTGTTCATTCCTGAAATTGGATGGGATGGGATGCGCGAGGTTTTTGTGGATCTTGATGAGGAACCCATTGCTAACCTCTTTAAGCTCTATCCTTGGGAATGGATGGTGCACGAGCCTTTTGGCCATCATATCCCGGTGGATCGCGCCCGGGCCAAGATCATTGAACCGGCCTGGAAGATGATCTTATCCAATAAGGCCATATTACCTATCTTATGGGAGTTGTTTCCGGACCATCCGCTTTTGTTGCCTGCTTATTTTGCGCCTGGGCGTTTGGCGAGTTTCGCCCGCAAACCGTTGCTCTCCAGGGAGGGCGCCAATATAGACTTGGTGCGGGATGGGCAAGCGCTCTTGCATACAGAAGGCGAATATGGGGAGGAGGGTTTTATTTACCAGGGCTTGTTTGAACTGCCTTCCTTCGGGGGGCACTACCCTTTGATCGGAAGCTGGGTCATCGGGCAGGAGCCTGCGGGTATGGGTATCCGTGAATCGGATGCACTGGTGACGGATAATTTGAGCCGTTTTGTGCCGCATATGATCATCCCTTAGCCGCACGCGGGGATGACTCACTGGGCTTCCGCCCTTTCCCGGATGACGTGGAGGATGTTATTTTGAATATCCTCCATGATCCACCTGGCCCACCAGCTCGCATAAAAATTAAAATCGGTTTTTAGTACAAACTGGCTGTATAAATGCAGGCGGTATTTGCCCTGTCCCAGAGGCTCCAATTCATAGGTGCCGGTGAGCACATCGAAATAGTCTCCACCGACTACTACGTGTTTATCCATGGTAGTGGAAGGAATATCGTAAGGATTGGCATGTATGGAAAATACCATTTTTTTCAAAGGCTGGTATGCCAGAACTTTTTCCTGAAACACCAATCCCTTATCGAATATGGCCGCCCTGGTGGCGCCCACGCCCTCGTAATTCAACTCCGCTCTGATGGGACGGGGGAAGCCCATGATGGAGGTAAGGGATGTTTTTAAGGCAGTTTCTGGAATATAGCGTACCTGGGTCAGGTTGTTCCAAATGCTTTCTGCCGGTGCTTCAATGATGATGGAGGTATTGGCCTTGTAAACACCTGGAATATGGTGTATGAAATGCTCTATAGGGGCAATGAATAAGGGTAATAAGACCGTGATGAAAACGTAGGGTTTTTTCTTAAAACCTTTCAGGCGGTGACGTCTGGCAATCAACCCGCCGATGGTAGAGAAAAACATGAAAATTGGCAACGCCATGATCCAACATATCCATCCCTCTAGTTTAATACAGATCGTGATGATCAGCAGAGCCGCGACCGGAACCCAGGGGAATAGGGCGCAAAAGGCCTTGTCTTTTATGAGGCGTTCTTTTTGAAACCAGATGCTCAGGTATCCGATACCATAGGGGACCAGTACTAAAAAACTAACGCTCATGACCGTCAGGAGATTTAGAAAAATGGACCTTTCAAAGCCTCCGAAAAGCATTCTCATGATCATGCCAAAGGCTAGCGAAATGGTGATGGGTCCAAGAATTTGCCTCCAGAGGCGGCTTTCAAAGAAAGACATAAGCGGTTATGATTACGAATAAAAATACTGATTTCTTAGGTGAACGTTGCGCTTCAGGGTGAAGGTGGCTTATGAATAAATTTGCGTGCGGGTTATGGAAAATCAGATTTTTTGCATCTTATAGGTATGACTTACCTGAAATACCCAAGAACCGCCCTTACCGTAGATCTTAGTGCCATGATGGATGTGGTCTTCCTGCTGATTACTTTTTTCCTGCTGGCAGCGAAGTTCAAGCCGATAGAACCAATGGCTATTGAAGCACCCAGCACGGTCACCGGAGGAGTCGATGTTCCACCTAATGATATACTGACTGTCAATTTTAACCAGGAGGGGAAGGTGTTTGTCGGGTCTGAAGAAATATCCATACGGGATTTGGGTTCCTGGGTGAAGGCGCATCCAGAGACCTGGGATCATATTTGGATCAAGGGAGATAAAAGGGCGCCTTTCCCCATTTTTCAGGCGGTATTAAGGGCGTTTATGCAAAACAAGATTTACCATTTTACCCTGGTAACCGAAATATGAAGTATATTAAGAAAGCAATCTGCCCTCATGAATCCATCGTCCGGTTTCTGCTTCTTCCTTTTGTTGGGTTGGTCCGGCTTCCTCCGGGCTCAGTCAGATTCCATAGCTATTCCCAAATACCTTGATACCCCGAGTTCACATCGGCTTATTTTAACGTGGGCCCCGCTGGGGATTATTGATGGTTATGATGGAACATCGCTTAGGCCGGGAATCAAATGGAAAGTATATCATCACCTCTACCTTCGGTGTGAAGGGGGATGGTACATACATATGCCCTTTAACGTGGACGATCAGGTCAACGGATATTTGCTTAAACCTGGCATACAATGGAATTTTACACCGGAACTGCATGGAAAAACATGGTCAACTACCTACTTTTCCGTGGAGGTAATGTGGAAATACAAACGCTATCAATTCGATGATAGTATTAACCTGATTACCCGACCAATGTACCTGACGGAGGTGCCGATGATCCGTCATGTATATGTAGCCAATGTGGTCATTGGCCAAGAAAGGAGGGAACACTGGGGGCTTCATTGGGAGTGGTTTGCTGGGCTGGGGTTCAGGTATACTTATTCACAAACGACCCTTGCACCGCTTCAGTATAAATACATTGTCTATGATAATGACTATCCGAACACCGATAATGATGACATCGGTATGATCGGACGGATTTATTTCCTCAATGTAACGGCAGGTATACGGATCAACCTCGGATTATTCTAACCTACCTGTATATATGCCATAGCGCCAGAATGATAAAAGGAATGAAAACCATGAGGGATATCCGGTAAATCATTTTCCCTCTTCTGATCAATTGAATGTCTTTCTGGTCAGTGGCTTCCCTGAGGGCCGCGTCCAACAGACCGGTTCCCAACTTCCACTGGGCATGCACCAGACCTTTTTGAAATAATTGGATTTGAAGATATCCTACGTAGACATTGCACAGTACGACCACTATCCAGAGTGTGAACAGGATTAAAGACATGAACTAAGGTTTTTAGAGGGTTGGATTAAATTCTTCTACAATATATAAATTAATATTTAATTGGCCTAATCCGGGGTAGGCTACACGTGTGAGGGGGTATGAGCTTCACAGGAAGCATTATGAGCGCCTTGAGTGAGCGCCGAATGTATTTGCGCAAACTGAGTGAGCGTGTGGCTATTCGCTGCGCAGGCTCTTCACTGGATTGGTCAGGGCCGCTTTGAAGGCCTGAGAGCTTACCGTCAGCAAAGCGATGCTGATGGCCACCAGGGCTGCACCCGCAAACATCCACCACTGCAAAGTTATCCTGTAGGCGAACCCATTGAGCCATTGACTCATCACATACCAGGAAATGGGGATAGCCAATAAGGTGGCCAGTAGCACAGGCCTCAACAGGTCTTTGCTCAATAGGATAACGACGCTTTGAACGGAGGAGCCCAGGACCTTTCTGACCCCGATTTCTTTGGTGCGTTTCATGGCGGTATAGGAAGCCAGTCCAAAGAGGCCCAAACAGGCTATGAAAATGGCGAGGGCAGAAAATAAGGTGAGGATACGTCCTTGGCGCAGATCGTCCTTATAGTGATCGTTGAAGGAGGTATCCAGGAAATTGTATTCGAAGGGATAGCCTGGGGCCGCTTCTGCATAAATCTTTTGAATCCTTTCAATGGCTTCCTGGGGGTTGCCTGGTTTGAGGCGGATAACGGCTACCCTCCAATCCTTATAGGTGGAGATTACGATGGGGCCTATTTCTTTTCTCAGGGATTCAAAATGATAATCTTCTACCACGCCCACCACACGGCGACGTTTGTCATCCCTTATGGTGGATTGTATCCATTTTCCAACGGCTTGGTCTGGGGTAAGTCCCATCACCTTTTGGGCGGCGGTGCGGTTGATTAACACAGCATCTGTAGAATCCGTAGTGAATTGAGTTGAAAAGTCCCTGCCTGCAATGATTTTCAGGCCCAGGGTTTTGGTAAATTGAAAGTCGGAAAACTCCGTATTGGACATGACTTTTTGGTCGGGCTTGGATTCTACTTCAAAGGTGTAATCGTCATGAAACCCACCGGGTTCACCTGCCATAAAAGAGGAACTGATCACCGAAGGGTCATTTTCTACTTCGTGTTTAAACAAAACCCTTTTGTCCTGGATGGCATGGTTATCCAGCTTAACCACGAGAGATTGTTCCTTATTGAAGCCAAGGTCAGTTTTCTGTACATACCGCATCTGGCACATGATGACTGTGATGCAGATAATCAGTAATACGGAAATGCTGAACTGGAATACAACCAATACCTTGCGGAAGAAGGAGCCGTTTTTGCCGACCTTGAATTTCCCCTTCAGGGTTTCGATCGGCGACAGGGAAGACAGCACCAGTGCTGGGTACAAACCTGCGAGGAAGCCAATAATCAGGATGATGGCCCCTAAAAAAAGGTATACGGAGCCATTGGTCCAGAAGGGGTCGGACACATAGCCGACAAGCCCATTGTAGGCAGGCATAAATACTTGAAGGAATACCAGGGCCAACATGGAACTCAGGGTTGCGTACAAGAAAGATTCGAAGATGAACTGTCCGATCAATTGCTTTCTAACGGCGCCTAATACTTTGCGTAGACCCACTTCCTTGGAGCGATCATTGATCCTGGCGGTGGCCAGGTTCATGAAATTGATGCAGGCTATGGATAGGATCAGGATGGCAATGGACATGAAGATATACACCACTGTCTTATCACCGTGCTTTACCTGGTCGTAGGTAAGGTGCTGAAAGTAGATGTCATCAAGCTTTTCCATGCCCAGACTTACTTTTAACCCGGTATTGACGAGCCATTTCCCCATGTATTTATTCATAAAATGAGGGAATTGGGCGGTCAGTTGACTGGGATCAATGTGAGGCTTGAGTTTGAGGTAAACAAAGAGGCCGTTGTTGGGGAACATGAAGGTGGAGTCAAAATATCCGAAATTGTTGATGGGAATGACCATATCGAACACCATATGGGAATTGGTGGGGACGTCCTTGCAAATACCTGTTACCTCCAGGGGCATTTCCTGGTTCATCTTCAGGACTTTTCCAATGGGATCTTGATTTCCAAAGTATTTCTTTGCCGAAGATTCGGTCAGTACGATGCTATGCGGATTTTTCAGGACCAGGGCCGGATCTCCTTTGATGAGGTTGAAGTTGAACAACTGAAAGAAATCGGTGTCGGTTATATAAACCCTTTGTTCATTGAAGGCTTGGTTACCATAGGCAAAAAGGTCATTGTCAGGCATAACCCTGACGGCTCTATCAATGAAATTGGGATAGTCGTTCTTTAAAGCTATGGAGTATGGACCGGATAGGTATCCTATGTCTTCCTGGGAATGGTTACCGTTGATGTCGGCTTGCCTGACCACTCTGTAGATACGGTCTCCATCCTTATGGAATTTATCATAGCTCTTTTCGTGCTGGATATAGAGAAAGATCATTAGACAGCAGGTAATGCCTACGGTCAAGCCCAGAATGTTGATCAGGGAGAAGACCTTTTGTTTGGCCATGTGTTTGAAGGCCAGCAACAGATAATTTTTTAGCATAGAACACCCTTTAGGATGAAAAAGCTCCTGCCAAATTAATGCCATCCATATATATTACTGATTATCAATATTTTATATTATGTATTGCCTACTGGGGTGTCCGTTTTCATAACAACCGCTGTTCACATATGAGCTAGATCGCTTTGTCAATAGGTGTGAGTTCTGTACATTTAGCGCCATCGACATGAATATGAAGAAAATCTTACTTGCAACCGGCGCGCTTGCCGCCGCCCTCAGCGCTTTTTCCCAGCAAACCACCCAACTTTCTGCGGCCGATTACGATCGGGCAGCTTCCATGATGAGCTGGAATACGGGCGCCTTAGTAGACCATGGCAGTGTAGTGCCCAATTGGATTTCCGGAGACCGTTTCTGGTTCCGGGATATGAATGCCCATGGGTATGAATTTATCCTGGTGGACCCAGTAAAAAAGACCTTATCTGCTTGTTTTGACCATGGAAAATTGGCCGCTGCGCTGTCTGCGGCAACGGGCAAGACGTATGAAGGGCTGATGCTCCCTTTTCAAACCATCAGTTTCTCGCCCGACGGGAAATACGTTCGATTCGAAGTAGAGCATAAACGATGGAAATGTGATTTGCAGACCTACGAGGTGACCGAAAACACAGATTCAGCCAACAGGCCATGGGGGGAGGGCCCACGCAGGAGGGTAGGCCAGGAGGTCGTTATTTCTCCTGATGGTACCAAAGAGGTTTACATTAAAGATTATAACCTCTGGGTAAGGAACACCCAGACCAAGGAAGTCACCCAACTTACCAATGATGGTGTCAAGGATCTGGGCTATGCAACCGATAATGCTGGTTGGAAAACCGGTGACGGTCCTGTCCTCAGGTGGTCTCCCGATTCCAAAAAAATTGCCACCTTCCGCCAGGATCAACGTGGGGTAAGCGATATGTACCTGGTGACCACCAATGTGGGTAAACCGGAATTGAAAACCTGGAAGTATCCCTTCCCTGGTGACAAGATCATTCCTACTATTCAAAGGGTTATCATTAATGTGGATACGCCAAAGGTGATCAATATTCAGGTCGATCCTGATCCCCACAGGGCAACCCTGAGTGACGATATTTCCAGCAGCGGCACCTTCGATGATGTGGATTGGAGTCCTGATGGAACTCAGTTGGCTTTTGTCAGCACGTCCAGGGACCATAAAATCGAAAAGGTAAGAATTGCGGACGCCGCTACAGGCGCCGTTCAGGAAGTATTCACCGAGACGGTGCCTACGCAATACGAATCCGGATGGGGATCCATCAACTGGAAATACCTGGCCGCTTCAAAGGAAATCATCTGGTTCTCCGAGAGGGATAATTGGGGACACTTATACCTATATGACGCCAGTACGGGTAAATTAAAAAACCAGATTACCAAGGGTAACTGGGTGGTGACGCGTATGGTAGAGGTGGACGAAAAGAAGCGTCAAATCTATTTCATCGCGGTTGGTAACCAGGTTGAAAATCCTTATTTCGCTCAATTGTACCGGATTGGATTTGATGGAAGCCACCTGACCCTCCTGACCCCGGAACCTGGCAACCACCAAGTTGTTATTGCTCCGGGTAAAACATGTTTTGTGGACACCTATTCAAAACCCGATGTTCCCCCAGTAACCGTACTCCGGGATATGAACGGAAAGTTGTTGACCAATGTCGAGAAAGCAGATATTTCCCGCCTGGTAGCTTCAGGCTGGAAACCGCCGACGTCCTTTTCTGTGAAGGCCGGGGACGGGACTACGGATATATATGGGCTGATGTTCACGCCTACCCATATGGATTCTACGAAAAAGTATCCCATCATCGATTATATCTACCCTGGTCCTCAGGGAGGCAGCATAGGTGGTAACTGGGGCTTCGCTGCATCGAGGGGAGACAACCAGGCTTTGGCTGAACTGGGCTTTGTTGTGGTGGCCATTGAAGGGACGAGCAATCCTTTACGCTCCAAGAGCTTCCACGATATGTCTTACGGCAACATGGCCATCAATACCCTACCTGACCAGATAGCGGGTATTCGTCAGCTTTCAGGGCGTTTTTCTTTTATTGATACTACGAAGGTGGGTATATGGGGGCATTCTGGTGGAGGATTTGCCACTGCTGATGCGATGTTCCGTTTCCCTGATTTCTTCAAGGTGGGTATTGCTGAATCTGGTAACCACGACAACCGAAACTATGAGGATGATTGGGGTGAACGTTATGATGGGTTAGCGGCTAACTCAGACTATAATGCCCAGGCCAATGAGAATTACGCCAAAAACTTAAAGGGGCACCTGATGCTGGCTCATGGTTTCATGGACAATAATGTGCCTCCTTCCAACACGCTGCTGGTGGTAGACGCCCTGATCAAAGCCAATAAGGATTTTGACCTGGTGATCTTCCCCAATAGTCCACATGGATATGGGCCTTACTCCAACTACATGGCGCGCAGGCGTTGGGACTACTTTGTAAAGTACCTGGCTTCCATGACGCCTCCAAAGGAGTACGAACTCTCTAATAAGCCAGATCCCCGCAATGCGGCGATCCAAATGGATAGATAGGGTCTAGACGGGTATATAAGGTAAAAAGGCCCGGCCGTAATATGGCTGGGCCTTTTCTTATCGATTAGCGTCCCTGACGAAAGCGGGAATGTCTTTGAATTCTTTTACGTCCTTATTGACCAGGGCCAGCATTTGCTTGTCGTTTTCAAAGAATTTCCGCAGCTGGGCCTTGAAGGAATTAATCACGGAGCCTCCTTTGGTAAGGGCAACGATGTCTTTGCTTACCGGATCCTCCAGCACATATACACCGTTGCCGGCTCCCATAGAACCTTTTTGCAAATCAGCGGTGTTGTAGTCATAATAGTAATATTCATTGACTTTATCTCCCTGATTCATGGGCCACAGGAACTTGGTAGTGCCTTCGTCATCAATTTGCCTGGATACATAGACGTAGGCTTTGTTTTGATAAACAAAACCATATCCTGATAAATCTTTAGGGGTATACTTCACCTTCTTACCTCCACTATCCAGGATGGTGACTTTGGAAAACAGGGCTACCTCATTGAATTGACCAAAGTCTTTGGGTATACAAATCTGAACCATCTCCGTGTCCCCGCGGGGGGTGACGATATAACCCTGGACGGTTTCATCGGAAGTGTGCCCATTATCCGGTGTCGCGCGGAGAAGTCCATTATCCGGTGTCGCGCGGAGACCGCCAGCATACAGTAATAATAGACTTACAAGGATGCAAACTGATTTCATGGAGTAAAAATATCCCTTTAACCCCAGTTGACGAGAAGCACTTGGACTAGAAGGAGCCAAATGAAAATCTTTTAATCCTTATTCACCAAACGGTTGCTGGTTTCATTGTAGCGTTCGCCAATATTGGGATACCTGGCAATAACCTGATCAATGGCCGTTAGGTCCGCTGGGGTCAGCACTACGTCTACGGCTCCTGCATTTTCCCTCAGATAGGTACGCCTTTTGGTTCCGGGTATGGGAATGATGTCGTCTCCCTGGGCTAATACCCAGGCTAAAGCCAATTGAGAAGGGGTGCAATTTTTCTGCGCTGCCAGTTCTGCAAAGGCCTGAGCCAGTTCCAGATTGTTCTTCGCATGATCTCCCTGGTACCTGGGTAGCGTTTTGCGAAAATCATTGTCTGCCAGGGTCTTCAGGTCAAGGGTATTGGTCATCAGACCCCGCGCCAGCGGGCTAAAGGGTATAAAGGTAATGTTGAGCTCCCGGCAGGTGGGTAGGATTTCAGCCTCCACACCCCTGGTGAGTAAGGAATACTCGCTTTGCAGGGCGCTGATGGGATGAACCTTTGATGCCCTCCTCAGCGTAACCGCGCTAACTTCCGAGAGACCTATATGCCTGATTTTTCCTTCCTTTATCAGGTCTGACAATACGCCAACGGTATCCTCGATCTGGAATTTAGGATCTACCCTGTGCACATAGTACAGGTCTATTACATCCGTTTGGAGCCGGGTCAGGCTCTCTTCCAGGGCAATGCGGATATACTTGGGATCATTGTTCATGCCCGCTGGTTTCTTGTCTGCATCCAACACAATCCCGAATTTGGTGGCCAGGAAAATTTTCTGTCGATGCTTACGCAAAACACGCGATAGCAACTCTTCATTTTGCCCGACCCCGTATACGTTGGCGGTGTCCCAGAAGTTGATGCCCAGTTCCAGGGATTCTTCCAAAGTGGCTATGGATTCTTGATCATCAGGGGTGCCATAGGCGAAGCTCATGCCCATGCAGCCCAGGCCTATGGCGGAAAGCTGGACTGAAGTGTTTGCTAGTGAACGATATTTCATGTTAAAAACGATTTGAGAACATAAAGGTCGGATAATCATTTTTCCGACGATTGCCCCTATCAAACTAAAACTTACGAATTTCAAATAATGGTCTTCCAAGTGCACCGATCCTGGGTAGGACGCGATCCTGGCGCAGTTCTCCTCTTTTTTGTCGGATCAATACCGCTATTCCGATAGGAATAGCTACCAATTTTGTGCTACAAAGTGCAGGTATGCTTAGAAAGCTTAAGCTTCAGGTTCAAATGACCTTGGATGGATTTGTGGCTGGCGCTCAAGGAGAACTGGACTGGATGACCTTTCCTATAGACCAGGGCGTACAGCGCTATATCCAGGATATTACCGAGAATGTGGATTGCATCTTACTGGGGAGGGCTTTGGCTCAGGACTTTATACCCTCCTGGGAAGCCAGGCTGAAAGATCCTGCAAGGGCGGATGCATTTGCAAAGAAAATGGTGGACACACCTAAGGTGGTGTTTTCCAAAGCCATTAAAACCGCCCAATGGGGAAATACGACCCTTGCGGATGGGGATTTGGAGGAAGTCGTTTATGCACTGAAGCGTCAGAGGGGAAAAGATATGATCGTCTATGGGGGAGCTGAATTTGTATCTAACCTGATCCGCCTAAACCTGATAGACGAGTATCATTTGTTCATTAACCCGGTTGCCATAGGAAACGGGATGGCCATTTTTCAAACGCTGCAAGAACAGCAGCGATTGTATTTGGGAACGGCCATACCGTTTGTATGTGGAATTGTGGTGCTAAAATATGTAAGAATACCCTGAGGAGCCCGGGGATGCAGCATTGAGCCGGATTTCCTTCTCAGGGCGTCATCACCACCTGCTCAATATGCCCGTCTTTGTCAAAATGCATTTCATCGATGCAAACCACCCGGTGGTTGGCCTCGGTCTCCCCTAAGGGGCGACGATGATAAACGATATAGTATTTATCGTCTGAAACAGAATGGATGACAGAATGATGTCCAGCTCCGGTAGCTATTTTGGGATCTTGTTCCAATACGGTTGCCAGTCTTACAAAGGGCCCAAGGGGTGATTTGGACATGGCATAAGCCACCTTATAATCCGGGCCTCCCCACCCACCTTCAGACCACATAAAGTAGTAATAGCCATTCCGATAAAGCATATAAGGTCCTTCTACATAACCTTTGGGGGTTATTTCCTTATACATAGAGCCGTCAGGCAAAGGTAAGATCCCACTAAAGTCCTCTTTTAGCCGGACTACATTACAGTGGCCCCAACCTCCGTAAAACATATAATAAGCACCGTCATTATCCCTGAATACATAGGGATCTATGGGCTGGGCTCCGGATACAATATCTTGAACCAGGGGCTTACCCAGCAGATCCCGGTAAGGGCCTTCCGGTTTATCGGCCACGGCTACGCCTATTCCGCCAATTTCACCTGGATGCACATCATTGGCCGCAAAAAAGAAGTAATATTTCCCGTCCTTTTGAAGCACAGCGGGTGCCCAAAGTGCTCTTTTGGCCCACTTCACGGAAGCTGTATCCAATACATCATGGTGTTTTTCCCAGTGTACCAGGTCTTTTGAAGAAAAGCCGTCAAAGAAAACCTGATCGTTATAAGCAGCAGAATAGGTAGGAAACACCCAGTAAATATCCCCGTATTTAATGCCTTCAGGGTCAGCATACCAACCCTGTACGATGGGATTATGCTGGGCCTGGCAACGCATGACTAAGCTAAGGGACAGGACTAAAACGCTCAAGGGAATCCGACTGTTCATGCGCAATATTAGGGAAAACTTGTATGTCACGATTTTTCAGTGTATTTTAGGAGTGTCCTATTATATCCGTATCTATGAAATCCGTAATCTATGCCTTATTGGCATTGCAACGAGTTGCCCTCCCGTTTCGTTTTACCGTACTTTTAGGCGGCGCCACCCTGTTGGGTTGGTGGCTTGTTCCCGATTTGTCCTACGATATATCCGGCACCAAAGCGCCCGTGCTGACCATGGATCAATTCATGGCCCTGAAACCGGAAGAGGTTCCCCGGTTTGTGACCCTAACACTGGCAAGACCCTTTACCAAGGATTACGTGGAGACCATCAGGGGAAATGTACACACTCTCCACGCCATTACCTATCCAGTATATAGTACTACAGCGCTTTCCCAATTAAAAGACAGCACCGGCAAAGGATTGATTAGTCGACTGGTCGTCATTGACCGGCATGTATCCAAGGCGGCCCTGGATACGGGTTCTTATTTTCAGCCAGGAACCTATACCCTTAGTGGAAAAGTGAATGGGCGCTTCCGGGATTCTTCCGTTATTCAGTTGTTGAATTCGAGCGGTTATAAACTAGCGCCCGATTGCTGGGTAATTGAGCGGGGAGAAACACCTTTGTCCTTACAAACGTGTGCGCTATACATTAGTTTAGATTTGATGTGTAGTGTAGTCATATTTGGAAGCTTTCTCAGGCGCAAGAAATTGATGGAATTGCTCATTAAGATAATTTAATGGTATATTTTAGTAGCGAATAGATTGTCTATTCATATGCTGAATATATCTAATGTTTGACCGTAGCAGATCCATGGATCCGATCATTCTGGATTATCCTAAGCATACTTCCGTACACGCTCTTGTAGCATCTATAGTACCCGAATGCAAAGGAAAGGTAGCAGTAAAGGTTGGTGATAGTCAATTATCCTATCAGCTGCTCAATGAGCGTGCGAATCAGCTGGCAAATTACCTGGAACGCACCCATTCGGTACAAGGAAAGATCATTGCCCTGGCTGTTGACAGGACATGTGATATGGTGGTGGCTTTATTAGGAATCCTTAAGACTGGGGCGGCATATCTCCCCATTGATATTGAGTACCCAAAAGAGCGGGTCGCCTTCATGTTGGAAGACTGTGGTGCACCGCTGCTGCTGACATCCCATAAATACAAGGAAACCTTTAGCCTGATCGGTAACGGGGATGGCCTGTCCGCCGGAAATATCATCTGCCTGGAAGATATTCTGGATGCCGGTTTGGACCTTCCTACCCAGGATCCCGATTGGGACACCGATGCCGATGAGGTGGCTTTTGTCCTGTATACTTCTGGTTCCACCGGCAAGCCTAAAGGGGTAATGGTCACCCATCGCAATATGGTTAACTTGTTGTTCAGCCTCCAGGCATTTCCTGGATTCGGTCCTGAAGACAGGATGCTGGCCATTACCACCATAGCTTTCGATATGGCGGCAGTGGAAATTTTCCTTCCCCTGATTACAGGAGCACAGATCATATTGGCCGATGGATATACCCGGAGAGATGGGAGGGAAATCCTGGAATTAGCCAGAAGGGAGAAAGTGACCTATATCCAAACCTCCGCTTCTACCTGGAAGCTGATCCTGGATGGGGAGTGGACAGACAAGCTGGATGCCAAGTTCATCAGCGCAGGGGAAGCATTACCCAAAGATGTGGCAGATCGTTTATTACCCAGATGCCTGGGGTTATACAACATGTATGGCCCGACTGAAACGACCGTTTATTCAACAGCTACCCAGATTTTTGAAGATGAACCCATTTCTTTGGGCGGCCCCGTAGCCAATACGCAGATCTATATTCTGGATGATTTATTCCAACCCGTGGCCGATGGGAATATAGGAGAAATTGTGATCGGTGGAGATGGGGTTACCAAAGGATATATACAGAGAGAGGAGCTAACGGCTCAACGGTTTTTGCCTGATCCATTCTCCCCTATTCCCGGTGCAAGGATGTATCGGTCAGGAGATTTAGGAATGATCATGGCTGATGGCAACCTCCAATTTATGGGCAGGGCAGATCAGCAATTTAAGTTCAGGGGACACAGAATAGAGCCGGGGGAAATCGAATATAACCTCATAAGGTTGGGTGGTATCAAGGAAGTGGTGGTTCTGCTCAGGGAAGACAGGCCAGATGACCAACGATTAGTAGCTTATGTAGTTCCAGAGCATATGGTTTCCCCACAGGAGCAACCTCTCTTAGGCAGGCGTTGGCAGGATACATTGAACAAACACCTACCTGCCTACATGGTCCCTTCTGCGTACGTTTTTGTGGACCGGATGCCCAGAACCCCTACCGGTAAAACAGACCGGAAGGCATTGCCCATGCCGGAGTATGCTACGGTATCCGGTGGTAAACGGGCGCCGGTTACAGATAACGAAAGACTGCTATCCGATATTTGGAAGGAAGTTTTAGGTCAACAGGATATTGGGGTAGACGAGGACTTCTTTGCCTTGGGCGGTCATTCTTTGATTGCCGTCCGCATGATGGTGACCCTGGAAAAAAGGACAGGATTCCGGCTACCCATGGCTGCGCTATTTCAGGCGCCTACCATCGAAAAGATGGGCAGGATTCTGGATACGCATGAAGGAAGGACCTACGCAAAAGCCCTGGTACCTATAAAACCTCAAGGGAACAAAGCCCCCCTGTATGTGGTGCATGGTATTGGTTTGACGGTCATGATATTTCATTCGCTGGCGGAGTATATGGATGCAGACCAGCCTGTATTTGGCATACAGGCCAGGGGGATAGATGGAGACATGGATCCACCCAATAGCATTGAAGAAGTAGCAGCCCAGTATATATCGGAAATCCTGGAACAAAACCCCGATGGCCCATTCTATTTGGCTGGTTATTCTTTGGGCGGAATTATTGCTTATGAAATGGCCAGACAACTAAGAGCCCTGGGTAAACCTGTGAATATGCTCGTGCTGATGGATACTTATGCAGGGGATGTGGCGCCCGATGTTTCAGGAGCCAAAAGGATACTGGCTAAAATTATGCGCCAGCCCAAAAAGGTGGCATTCATATTTAATTCACTCATACGCCAACCCAAGCTCACCGTGGATTATCAATGGTACACGATCCGCAAACGGTTCCGCAGGTTTGTGGGCTTGCCTGTACTCGAAGATTGGGAAATAGAAGAAGGTCCGGAAAATGACTGGATCTCAAAACCGGTGAAAAATGCCCTGCACACAGCCAGGGAAAATTATAAAGTTGTCTTCGACTTTGACGGAGATGTTGATCTGTTCAGGGTCAGGACCCGCATTTATTTTATTGCAGACCCCCAATATTTAGGATGGGGCGCCTTTGCGCCCCATCGTTTGCATATCTGGAATTTGCCTGGTGACCATAAAACATTCCTGGAACATCCAAATGACCGGGAAGTAGCAAAGCAGTTGCAGATCATTATGAATAAGCGGATGGGCCAGTAGGCTGCGCGGCCCGCGACTCATGCAGCGGCTATCCTGCGCGACCTGGCAGCACTACTCGTGCAATACCAATATCGCTTTCACGGAGCGATTCATCACCTGGTTAACCGTGCTCCTGTTAAATAACCTGTAGACCACGTTATGGTGATGTTTTACCAGGCACAGGATGTCGATTTCATTGCTGACCACGAAATTCATGATTCCCTCGATGGTATTTTCCTCGCTGATGTAATGGAAATCTAAATCAACACCTGGGATAGCACTCCTCAGCGCGGCTTCCCCTTCTGGTTTTGTATTCCAATCGGAGCCTTCTATAACGTTTAATACCGTAACGGTAGGTGACCTGAAAGCCTGGGCTAAATCGCCCAGCACGGTAGTGTCTTCGGGAGAAAGTTTGGTCGAGAAGTCCGTAGCCAGTGTAAGGGTAGGCGTGTAGGTGAATTTGCTTTCTAAAGGAAGAATTAAAATGGGTGTCTTTGTCTTTTCAATCATGGAGCTTACGTTGGAACCAAACAGCCCGATGATACCTGTAGAGCCCATATTTCCCATGACCAGTAATTCAACCGGATTGTTGTCTATGTACTTACCCAGTACGGAGGAGACAGAACCAACCTCACATACGGTGGTAATGGGGATTTTTTTGAATCCATCCCTGGTACGGAATGTGGCAGCCCAGGCATCCAGGGCTTCCTTTTTGTGATTTTGGTAATCACTGATATATAGCGCACTATAGGTATTGTTGTTAACCCCTTCCAGCACCCCGATGGCATGTATGACACAGATTTCCCATTCGAGCAATTTGGCAAGTTCCATGGCATATTCCATGGCGTTTGCCGCGCAGGAGGAAAAATCGGTAGCGACTAAGATCTTTTTCATGTATGATCCATTTTGTTGGATGAGAAGAATATTCTATAAATTATACAAATAGGTGAAATAAAGCAAACAGGCCAAACGCCAGACCCAGGGAAATAGGTAGGGTCAGTATCCAGGCCATGGCAATATTGCGCAGGGTGCCGTTGTTGAGGTTGCCTGATCCTTTGGAGGCAACCATGGCCCCGGCAATACCGCTGGACAACACGTGGGTAGTGCTCACTGGAAGACCAAACCAGGTGCTCAATCCGATGGTGGACGCAGCCACGATTTCGGCAGTGGCGCCCTGAGCGTAGTTGAGGTGTTCCTTACCTATTTTCTCACCGATGGTCACCACTATGCGTTTCCATCCAATCATGGTACCAATACCCAGGGATAAGGAGATGGTGGCTATTGCCCAGATAGGTGCGTATTCCGTGGTTTTATTCAAATCCTTTCCAGACTTGGAAAGGGTGGCTTTATCCTCAGCGCTTAAGGGGCTGTTGGGGGCTGCAATAGCCGCAGCCGTTTGTTTGGCTACCTTCTGAATCTGTTTCCTGATACCAAAAACAGCGGTGTTGCCTGCTTCGGATTTGTGTTCGATCTGCGTGCGAAGATTAGTCATAGAAGAATCCAGGGACATAAAAGTAGCGTCTCCGGGATGGGCGCTGAGGGTCCTTTGGATGACTTGCTCTGAATTGTTTACGTAAGTCAGCAGCGTAGTATCGCTCACCGTACGGTCAATGGCAAAGCTGGCCGGCAAAAAGGCTATCAGGATCAGCATCAGCAATCCTACCCCTTTCTGTCCGTCGTTACTGCCGTGGAAAAAGCTCACCAGCGTACAGGTGGTAATCAGCAGCAAACGGATCAGTATGGGCGGTTTATCGTCCTCTCCCTGGGGTACGTGAAAAAGGGAGTTGGCTTTCAATACATTTTTAAGGAAAAACATGAGCAAAACTGCCGCGAAGAACCCAAACAGGGGGGACAGGATCAGGGACATGCCTATTTCGCCTGCTTTGCTCCAGTTTACGCCCGGCCCTCCGTAGTATAGGGTAAAGGCCAGCCCCGCTCCGATCATAGCGCCGATCAGGGTATGGGAGCTGGAACAGGGAATGCCCAGGTACCAGGTGCCCAGGTTCCAGACAATGGAAGCCAGTAGTACGGCCAGAACAAAACACGCTCCTACTGTTACAGGGAGGGACATGATTTCGTTGAGGGGTAATAATTTGAGGATGCCCATGGCCACCGCAACACCCCCGGCTAGTACACCCAGGAAGTTGAAGGCGCCCGACCAGGGAACTGCGACCATGGGTTTTAGGGCCCTGGTATAGATCACCGTGGCCACGGCGTTGGCCGTGTCGTGAAATCCGTTCACGAACTCAAAGCCTACTACCGCCACAAGGCAAAGGATGAAGATGATCGTGATGGGTGTGCTGAGATTTACGTCCCCGATGTACGGGAGCCGTATCAAGGCAAAAATCATGGACATGTGTTCGAGGTATTTTAACAAATCACCATATAAGTCTCCGGGAAGGCAAATATTCGGGGTTATATAATTGTTACTTCAGGGAGTTGTATTTTTAGGGATGCTCCAAGACGGCTACCACAGGACCCAAGACTATTTGAGGATATCGCTCACGGATAACTGTAATCTGCGCTGTTTTTACTGCATGCCCTAGGATGTTTACCCCTTTTCACCCACCTCCCGCCTGATGCAACCGGACGAGATAGAAACACTGGCGAAGGTATTTTTCCAGCAAGGGGTCACGAAAATTCGTTTGACAGGAGGAGAACCTTTGGCAAGAAAAGATGCGGCCGATATCATCCGTTGCTTGTCTGTACTCCCGGTTTCTTTAACCATGACCACTAATGGTACCAGACTTCACGAGTTCTGGGAGGTACTGGACTTTGCGGGATTGCGGTCTGAATATAAGTTTGGATACCTTACAGCCTGGCGATTTGCCTCCATCACCAGGAGGGATCAATTTGGGTTGGTCAAAGGGAATATTGACAAAGCCATCGGGAAAGGTTACCATGTTAAGGTCAATATGGTGGTGATGAAAGGGGTGAATGATGATGAAGTGATGGATTTCGTTCATTGGACAACCCGGGTCCCTGTGAATGTCCGGTTTATAGAATTTATGCCCTTTGAGGGTAATGGGTGGACCAGTAATAAGGTAGTAACCACTCCAGAAATATTGGAAACCATTGAAGCCCGGTATGCAATTGAGCCACTCCACGGGGATGTCAATGCGACGGCTAAAGTTTATAGGGTGCTCGCCCCGTCAGGTGCTTCTGAATCAAGGTCGGTGGGCGCATATAGATCAGGGTCGGCGAGTACTGTTGAACCCGGGCTTATGGGTACTGTTGAATCCGGACCGACGGGTACTTTTGACCAATCATCCATGGATGGCTACGCCCTATCCTTTCAGGACTTTCAGGAGAGAGGGACCAGGTGCCCGCAGGACGAGTTGGGCGTATCGGATGGTCCTGGCGTATCGGACAATCTGAGCCCGCAGGGTAGCCTGGGTGCTTCCGGTGGCCTTATCATCCAGGGGTTCATTCCGGCAGGCCGGCCTTCCGGCGTTGCTTTGCAGCCAGGGCAGGCCGCGCGCATCTTTACAGGCGGAGCTTTACCCGAGGGCGCGGACACGGTTGTCATGCAGGAAAAGGTCAGAATAGAAGAGGGGACATTGTTTATCAACGATGAACACCTGGCCAGGGGAATTAACGTAAGACCACGAGGTGCGGAAATTAAAGCAGGGGATCTGGCGCGGTGTGCTGCTAACGGGGAACGAACTGAAAAGCCTGGCTTGCCCTTGGAACCTGGGGAGGTATATGAAGCTAATCCCTACTCATTACATTCGGGCCTTAAACAGTACGGATTTAATAAACTATCCATTAGCCACCTAAAAGATATCCCCCATGTCATCGAAGGGAACCTGATCCGCGCGCTAAGGGAAAATGATATGGTATTACTCACTGGAGGGGTTAGTGTGGGGGATTTTGATTATGTAGCCCAAGCCGCCGCCAACCTGGGTATAGAAACGGTGTTTCACTGGGTAGCGCAGAAGCCCGGCAAACCATTGTTCTTCGGGCGGTTAAAGGAGGCCCCCCGCGAAAAATATATTTTCGGTTTGCCGGGAAACCCGGCTTCCACCCTCGTGGCTTTTTATGAATATGTCCTACCTGCTTTGTGCGCCCTGACGGGCAGGCAAACCGGCTTGCAGGTATTTAAAGCCCCACTGGAGGAACCCTTTTCCAAGCCTAGGGGATTGACTCAATTTCTCAAGGCTATTTATAATTACAATGACCAATCAGTGCGTGTCCTGGTCGCTCAGGAGTCTTATCGTCTAAGCTCCTTTGCCCAGGCTAATTGCCTCGTACAGGTGGATGCTGAGACTATGCATTGCCCGGCGGGAGCACCTGTCGAAGTGCACTTGTTGCCCAATCCATAGAGGCAGGTCTGAGTGCACTTTTTACCCATCCAATAAGGATGGAACTTGCATACGACATTCGGTAGGTGCTGCAAGGACGAACGATGGTTCGTGCTACAATTCATAAAAAAATTACTCTACTAATTATGTAGACTAATAATTTTACCTTTAATTTGTACCATTATTGATTAACTGCAATAAGACTGTTATGAAAGTCATTCCCTCTTTGAGGGCCTACATGCCCCTCTTTATTCATTATGCCGCCCGTGAGTCCATGGACGTTCCCGCCGATTGTTGCCCTTCTGAAAAGGATTGTTGTTGTTGTTGTTGACAGTCCAGTTTTCCAACCGAACAAATGAAGAAAAAAGGCCGGTAAGGAGCGATCCTTACCGGCGGGAAGATGAATCCAGTAACGTAACGCCAATCACCTACTGAAGTTCATCGGAATTACATGAACGATAAAATCATTCACATGCATCTTTTTCAAAGGTATCGAAAAAGTATTATTCCCTGGTGCCTGATAGTGTCCAGCCTGGGCGTTAACTCCTTGTCCAGCCTGGGTCAAACTACAAACGGCGGCGGTCAAACCACAAATGGCGGTAGCCAAACCAGCGGAGGTCAAACTACAAATGGCGCGGGCTCCTCGCCTGTAAAATCCAACGGGGGGGAGGGCGAAGCTTCCAATCCAAACAATAATGTCCGGCTTGTCGGAAGGGTCATTGATGACAAAACAAAGGAACCTTTACCTGGAGCCGTTATTCATATCCTTGGCACCACCCACCAGGTAGTGGCCGATCAGGATGGGGAATTCAAATTTATCACGGGACAACGCGTTCCGGTTACCTACAGCATAAGCTATACGGGTTATAAGACCAAAGAGGTCAACATCCAGAGCTATGGGCACGTGGATATTCAGCTCACTTCAACCAATGGCGCCCTGGGTGAAGTATTGATCGTGGGTTATGGTACCCAACGCAAGAGTGACCTGACGGGATCGGTTGCTACGGTTTCTAAAAACCTCTTGACTCAACCGGCTGTCTCCTTCGATAATCTGCTCCAGGGTGGGGTTTCCGGTGTATCGGTTACCCAAAGCAATGGGCAACCTGGGAGTACGGCCACGATCAGGGTAAGGGGTGGAAACTCCATTTCTTTTGGCAATGCGCCTCTGTATGTGATAGATGGCTTCATTGTGTATAATGACAATGACTATGTAAATACGGGCGCCACTTCCGGGGCCTCAGTGAATGCTTTATCCACCATCAATCCCTCGGACATTGAATCTATTGAAGTGCTCAAAGATGCTTCAGCTACTGCTATATATGGTTCCAGGGGCGCCAATGGAGTAGTGATCATCACGACCCGCAAGGGTAAGAAAAATGGCGCTGAAGTAAATTATAGTCCTTATGTGGGCACGCAGAAGGTGTCTAAGCAATTGCACCTGATGGATGCCTCCCAATGGGGATCGCTGATCAATGATGTCAATATCAGCGATGGGGTCCCACAAACATATACGGCTGCTCAGATTGCTGCTTTGGGAACAGGTTCCAACTGGCAGAACGCAGCCTTAAGGACAGCTACGGAACAAAACCATGAATTGTCCGTTTCCGGTGGGGACGATAAATCCAGGTACCTGATCTCTGGCAATTATTTTGACCAGGATGGGGTCATTGTGGCTTCTGATTTCAAACGGTATTCAGGTAGGATCAACTATGAACGCAACGTTACAGACCGGTTCAAGGTGTCTGTGAATGCCTTTGGAAGCCGTTCCATTCAGGATGAACTCCAGGGCAGTAGTTATGAGAGCATTCAATTCAGTAATGCTTATTCTACGTTGTTGACGACAACGCCTGTGGTCCCCATTTACAATGCCAACGGGACTTACAATACCAATAGTCCCTACCTGACGACGCCGACCAATCCGCTCCAGGACATCACGGCTACGACTAACCAGAGCCTGCTGACCAGGACTTTGGGCAATTTTGCGGCAGAATATAAACTTTTCCCCGACCTGACGTTGAAGTCTACCATTGGGGCTGACCTGATCAATACCAAACAGAACTACTATGCACCCACCTTTACTTCTGCGGGCTATCCTGCTTCGGGATATGCTTCCATTGGCAACGCGTCGGTGACAACTTGGGTCAATGAGAATACGGTAACGTATGATCATGTTTTCAGGGACCTCCATTTCCTGACTGCCCTGGTGGGGTATACAACCCAGGCAGAAAAGGATCAGTCCGTGGTGACCAATGCGGAGAAATTCCCCAATAACCTGACATCTTTCAATGACCTGGGTTATGCAGGAACGCCGGTACTGGGTTCCTCCAATGCCCATACTTCTGCCCTGAACTCTTACCTGGCCAGGGTTTCCTACTCCTATAACCATAAGTATAATGTCACCGTTTCCGGTCGTGCCGATGGAAGTTCCGTGCTTGGCGCCAACCATAAATGGGGCTTGTTCCCTTCTGTGGGATTAAGCTGGAATGTGAACCAGGAGTCCTTTTTTGAAAGGGCCAAACATACCATCTCTAACCTGAAGCTACGCCTGACCGGCGGGCAAACGGGTAACTCTGAAGTACCCCCTTACAGTTCATTGGCGGCTTTGGCTCCCAGTAACTATTACTTCAACTCAACCCTGGTAACAGGTATTGCACCTGTTCAACTGGCTAATCCCGACTTGAAATGGGAAACCACGACCCAGTATGATGCAGGTATTGACCTCGGATTATGGAATAACAGGGTCAACGTGGTGGCTGATGTATATACCAAGAAAACAACGGACCTCTTGTTGAATGTACCCCTTCCTTTGTATACGGGCTATGCCAGTGAGCTGGAAAATGTGGGCAGCGTATCCAACAAAGGATTTGAATTTTCCGTCAATACGGAAAACATCAGGGCTAAGGACTTTTCCTGGAAGTCAACGCTTATACTGGCCACCAATAAAAATAAAATACTCAACCTGGGACCTGGGGTAAGTAGCTATTTTCCCCTGGCTCCCACCGGACAGGTGTCTCCCGTGAACGTCGCAGTGGGCTTGCCCGTGGGTACTTTCTGGGGCTATTCCACCAATGGGCTGCTCACAGCTTCCGACATTGCCAAAGGTGTTCCTACGCTAGCTGGTGTGCCTCAGAAGGAAGGGGACACGAAGTATGTAGACTGGAACAATGATGGCAAAATCACTACTGCCGATAAACATAATCTGGGTAGCTCTCAGCCTAAATGGACCTATGGGTTCTCCAATACGATTACGTACAAACATTTTGACCTTTCCTTCCTGTTCCAGGGTTCTTATGGGAACAAGATCTTCAACCTCCTTCAGCAGACGCTGGAAAGACCCACCCTTTCTTTGAACGTGTCTTCTACTTTGTTGAATCGCTGGAGCCCTTCAAATCCTAATGGTACCGTCGCCAGGGCGACCGATTCTCCGGTTCCGCAAGTGACAGATCGTTACATAGAAAATGGCTCTTACCTCAAGTTGAAGAACCTGTCCCTTGGCTATACCTTCCCCAACGGAACGGGTACGGTGAAAACCAAACAAATCAGGGTGTATGTGTCCGTGCAGAACCTGTGGACCTTGACCAAATATACGGGCTACGATCCCGAAGCCAACTTCTACGACACAGACAATACGAAGGCCGGAATCGACTATGGCATTTATCCTCCTACCAGGACTTTCCTGGCTGGTATAAACCTTACTCTGTAATATGAAAAAGCTCTTATTAGGGATAGCACTACCAGCGCTGGTGCTGTCCTCCTGCAATAAACTATCGGAGAATCCCAGCGCCACCATCGTGAGCAGTCAGTTTTATAAAACGTCCTCCGATGCAGTGGCTGCGGTAACGGCGGCATATAGTGCCCTCAACTCTGATCCGGCCAATGACTTCCCCATTTACGGCAGGAACCTGAACCTGCTGGTCGAGAACGGAAGTGATAACCAGATATACAGCCCTTCCAATACCAATCCGGACGTAAGGGCCCTGGGTACGGCCACTTACGTATCCTCCAATGACCGGGTACATAAAACCTGGGAGCAGCATTATTATGGGATCAGCAGGGCCAATGTTGCCATCGATAATATCCCCAATATTCCTGCCTCCCAGTTTACGGATACCACTACACAGCCCCGGTTGATCAGGGAAGCAAAGTTCATCAGGGCCTTGTTGTACTTCAACCTGGTGCGCCTCTTTGGGGCCGTTCCCCTGGTATTGCACGACCCTACTACCGTAGAAGTAAGTGCATTGCTGGTAGGCCGCACTTCGGTAGACAGCATCTATAACCAGATTATTTCAGACCTGAACGATGCTACTAACCTGCCTGCATCCTATACAGGGGCCAATGTAGGAAGGGCTACCAGCGGGGCAGCACATGCTTTGTTGGCTAAGGTATATGTCACGCGTAAAGACTGGACGGACGCCTGGACCCAATTGCAGATCGTAATCAATTCAGGGAAGTACGGCTTATTCCCCAATTATCAGGATGCTTTCCAGCGGCCTACCAAAAATGGGATAGAGCATATCTTCTCTGTACAGTTCGAATCTAATCTGGGAGCGCTCAACTCTCAGCAATACCTGAGTGAAAGCTTTTTGGCCTTCAATCCAGCCACCTGGCCTATTGACGTGCCGGCAGACAGCAGCGTTTCCCAGTTGTTTTCCCCTACGGATAAGCGTTATAATGTAACCTTCTATACGACCCAATATAATGCTGCCACCGGTCAGACCATCGTGTATAAAACGGCTTATACCCCCTACTTCAATAAGTTTGTGGACTATTCGTTGTCTCCCCTGAATAATCAGGCAAAAAGCGGGATGAACTATCCCGTCATCCGCTACGCAGAAATCCTACTCCTGGAGGCCGAGGTGCTCAACGAGCTCAATGGTGGACCAACCGCTCAAGCCTACCTGGCCATCAATCAAGTCAGGGAAAGGGCTAGTGTGCCGGACCTGACGGTGGGGTTGAATCAATCAGATTTCAGGGATTCGGTATTCCTGGAGAATCGTAAGGAGTTCATACAGGAAGGTCATCGTTGGTTTGACCTGGTGCGCCGGGGTGGAAGCTACCTCTATGATGCCCTGAATGCCGTAGGTCCCAAACAAATAGCCAACGGAGGTGGCGCCTCACCCAAAGACACGCTGTTCCCTATACCGCTGACGGAATTGCAGTTAGACCCTTACCTGACGCAAAACCCTGGATGGTAGGCTTCACGCCGGCGCCTGGGAACCGGATGAATGGAATCAGGGAGTCAGAGACCCAGCAAACCCGAGATCCAGAAAGCCTTAAAGAAGTAAAGCATTTGTTTTTCCTTAAATCAAAATAACAACCAAATGAACCTAAGACATATTCCCTTTGCAGTTGGGATCATCCTTGGAACCTGGGCCTCTCTGGAGGTCCGGGCCCAGGATACTTCCTACCGGGGCACGGTAGGCCGTACCCTGGCGGAAAGTAAAGAGTGGTGGCCTCAACCGGTAAAGCCACCGGCGGGATCGCCCAACGTGGTCCTGATATTGCTGGATGACGTTGGATTCGGCGCCACCTCTACGTTTGGGGGCCTGATCCCCACGCCTACTTTTGATAGCCTGGCGGCAAATGGTCTACGCTATACCAATTTCCATACGGCAGGCATATGTGCGCCGACGCGTTCGGCTCTGCTCACCGGCCGTAATCACCATTTCGTGCACGAAGGTGGTTTTTCGCATATCGTGATGTCGGCAGGTTTTCCTGGATGGGATGGACGTATACCTTCCCAGGATGGTACCATTGCTGAGGTACTGAGGAATGCTGGGTACAACACCTTCACAGTAGGCAAGTACGGACTAACACCTGATGAAGAGGCTACGGATGCTGGCCCCTTCGACCATTGGCCCAGCGGAAAGGGGTTTGACCGGAATTTCGGGTTCCTGGGTTCCCAGACGGATCAATATCAACCGGATCTGGTGGAAGACAATGCGCATGTGAGACCAGACGGAAGAAACCTGAACGAGCAGATTACCGACAAAGCTATTTCCTATATCCAGGCCCAGCATAAAGCCGCTCCCAATAAACCTTTCTTCTTGTATTATGCTCCAGGTGCTACTCATGCTCCCCATCAGGTGCCTGAAGAATGGAGGGATATCTATAAAGGTAAATTCGATGAGGGTTGGGATGTATACAGGGAAAAGGTATTTGCCAATCAAAAGCGGTTGGGCATTATCCCAGCCAATGCAACCCTTCCGGCCCGCAACCCCAATATTGCTGCCTGGACCAGCCTGACGCCGGATGAGAAAAAAGTGTATGCCCGCTTTATGGAAATCTATGCGGCTTACCTGACATATGCAGATCATCAGGTGGGCAGACTGATTTCCTATTTAAAGGAAAGCGGCCAACTCGATAATACCCTGGTACTGGTCATCATAGGAGATAATGGCGCGTCCAAAGAAGGTACCCTGGAGGGAACCATCAACAAGGGTTTGTTCGGAAAAGCAGATCCCGAGGATGTAGCTGTAAAGCGTAACTTGGACAGCATTGGGGAAATCGGTACCCCTTCAGGGCACAATACCAACTACCCTTTGGGCTGGGCCCAGGCCGCCAATGCGCCTTTCAAATACTGGAAGCAGGACGCCAACTCAGAAGGCGGAACCCGTAACCCTTTGATCGTGTTTTATCCTAAATCCATCACGGACAAGGGTGGAATACGTACCCAGTATGGACACGTCATAGACATCCTGCCAACCGTAGAAGAGTTCCTGCATATACCCCAACCGGCTTCCATCCGGGGCATTGTCCAGGATTCCCTTCAGGGTACTTCCCTGGTGTACAGTTTTGACCATAAGGATGCGCCTTCCAGGCATACGGAGCAATACTATTACATATTCGGAGCCCGCTCTGTGTATAAAGATGGATGGAAGGCTGAGACCTATCACCACCCGGATATCCTGGATCTGACGGGTCAGGCAAAAGATACGACCCACGTTGTCAGGGACTGGGATAAGGACGTATGGGAATTGTACAACCTGAATACGGATTTCAATGAACAGGTGGACCTGGCTAAGAAAAATCCGGAGAAGCTGGCTGAACTCAAGGCTCAGTTTGAGCAGGATGCCAAACAATACCATATCTATCCATATATAGATTGGGAAGATGTATTCCACCGTAGGATTCACGCTAATGCAAAATTATGACGCGTCAAGATGTATATACCCTTAGCAAAAAGATAGGCGTAGGACTGGTGGTACTGATCGTACCACTAGTCCTATTCCTGCTTGCTCTTTGGCTGGTACGCCATTTACTCTAACTATACAAACCCTTATGTATGTCGACATCTTCCATTAAAGGCCTGCACATTACCAGGGATGCCCTGGTGAGCCTGTTATTGTATATCACTCCTGTAGCCCTGATGTTTCTGGTATTTTACTGGACGGGCGCAAAGCCCTGGTTGCATAGTACTGCTCCGGGATGGGAATATAACCTCCCCGTCTGGATAGAGGTCATATTTAAAAACCTTAGTACCTGGGGACTTCCTGTTTTGATGGTGGTCCTCGGTCTGGTGGAGTTTGGCGCTCATTTGTACGAAAACCGCTGGAAGAAAAACGAGCGTATCCTGGACATCGTTTGTTTCGTAGCGCCCAGGGTTGTTATACGTCCGTTCCTGACCTACTTTACCTTGTGGCTATTGCCCCATGCCCTTCCTGGTTTGAAGGGTGTGTTTAACTGGGTGCCTTTCTGGTGGGGATTTCTCATCATTGCGGTGGCCGACGACCTGACTCAATACTGGTATCACCGCCTGCATCATCAGGTGCCCTTTATGTGGAGGTTTCATCGTACGCACCACAGCGCTCCCTATATGGGTATGGCCATGGCCAGCCGCCAGAACCTGATATACACGGTCTTTTTCTCTCAGATCTATCTCACGGCCGCCCTGGTATACCTGGGCTTAGGCTATGCGGCTTTGTTTGTTGGGGTGATCAAAGGTATTATCACCACTTTGGCCCACTCCAGCATTCCCTGGGACAAGCCCTTCTATAAATACAGGGCCTTACATCCGGTGGCCTGGGTATTGGAAAGGTTGATTTCTACTCCCGCGACCCATCAGGCTCACCACGCCGATACAAGCGGTGATGGGGTTGGGCACTACAAGGGGAATTTTGGGAACATGTTTTTCCTCTGGGATATCATATTTGGTACGGGCATTATTTCCAGGAAGTATCCTTCTTCCTTTGGTATCAAGCATTATATGGAAGAGGAATGGTATGCTCAGTTCCTATGGCCCTTCTTCAAATCTAAAAAAGAAGGAAGCGAACTTTCCCAGGGTGGACCATTGGTGGGGGATGCACCGATTTCATTCAACCAAGTTACTGAACGCTTTTGAAAATCCTATTCCAGCGGGGGCCGTGGTCCCAGCTCATCCAGATAAGGATGGCCTTGCCTACAATATGGTCCTCGGGAACAAAACCCCAGTACCGGGAGTCTTCGGAGTTGTGCCGGTTGTCTCCCATCATCCAGTAGTAATTCATCCTAAACGTATACTGGGTGGAGGGTTGTCCATTGATGAATACTTGCCCGTTTTTTACTTCCAGGTGGTTGCCTTCATAGACGTTGATGATACGTTCATATAGGGATAGGTTCCTTAAGGTGAGTTGAATGGTAGCTCCTTTGGCCGGTATCCAGATAGGGCCGTAATTGTCCTCGCTCCAGCGGTAATTTGCGGTGTCATAGGGAAACAGATCCGGATCATTGGCTACTGGTAAGTAAGGAGTGACCGCAACTACGCCGGCTTGCCTTTTGGTTTTTTCCACTTGTTCGTCCGTCATGATCAGATAAGCCTGTGTCCGGCTGATCTGCAAATAATTTCCATTGGTATCTTCATCGGCCCTGATGTGCAGGGAGTCTGACAGAAAATCATAAGACAAGGGGTTAGCCGCTGTGGTGACCATATACCTCCATTCTGCACCAGCGGGATTGAGCGTCGGTTGCCCATTGACGTATACCTGCCTATTGATGACCTGAAGGGTATCTTCGGGAACGCCTGTGCATCGTTTGATAAAGTTTTCTCTTTTATCCACAGGCCTGATCACCAAAGGATAGCCTTCCGGATCATTGAGCACCGCTTGGCGACCTATGGACCGGCATTGCTGGTAATAAGTAATCTGGGAGCCAAAGTTGGGCAGGTCTATGCTGGTGTCCCCGACAGGAAAATTGAAGACGACGGCATCTCCCCTGTTTATGGGAGAAGACCATACCCTCCTGTAGGGCCAGTGTATCCATTCTGCATACGATTTAATACTGCCAATGGTGTTATGAACAAAGGGAATGGCCATCGGTGTATTGGGTAAACGGGGCCCATAACTCATCTTAGAGACAAATAAATAATCGCCCACCAGTAAGCTTTTTTCCATGGAAGGGGTAGGAATCTCGAAGGGCTCGAAGATGAAGATGCGGATCAGGGTAGCGGCCACGACTGCGAATACGGCTGCATCTATCCATTCCCGCACCACACCTTTGGTGTGTGGGACCACGCCCGTGTATTTGATGCTGGCGCTAAACCCCAGATATGGCAAATACGCAAAGGGTGCGAATACGGCCAGTGCATGATCAATCAGGCTGAAGCGGCCGAATAGTTTTACAAAGTCTATGGTTATAGCCAAGGTAAAAAAGGGGCCCGCAAAGGGAATGAACTGGCAGAAAAAGATCCATTTCCTTTTCTGGGAGACTTTAACCATCTCCCAGGTATTATAATAAGGTATCCACGCCTTCCAATCTGTTATGCCTGCTTTCCGGAACATGCCGTAAAGGCCATATTCTGCTAAACCTAAACCTAATAGAAAGGTTATCCAACCCATGGGTAACATCGATTTACCTATGGGTCGGAGACTTGGCAAAAATATTACACCCGGGTCGGGAAATTTTTGGAGGCCCTAGCTTGGGATGTGGTCCGTGGGGTATTGCGTGGTCTGTGGGGTATCGCGCGGTCCATGGGGTATTGGGCTGTCCGAGGGGTATTGCGCTGACCGAGGGCTATGGCTTGGCCCGGCTGAAATTCACGTCCTGAAAATCGTAACTGAAATCGGTCTGGGGTGAAATGGGTTTCATGGTGAACCCAGCTCCATTACCATCTTCATCCAACCGGAACAGGACAAAAGCATCAGCTTCCATGGCCCTGTCCGTCCAACGGGCCGCATAGGTATTCCCCTTATACCAGATCAATTCTCCTGAGAGGTCGGGGGATTTTTTCACGTCCAGCCAAAGTTTTCCATTTTTCAGGCTGACGGTGGCCTGCCCTAGCCATGGGTCACTATAGGTTCCCAGGAAATGGCCCGGCTCTGGTGGGGTAGTACTGGCCTGAGCATGAATATAAGCCCAGACGGAATCGGTGACCTTATCGGCATTATTGTGGGCGCGCTGTTCGGCCTGCGCATAAAAGGCGACCCTATCAGCGCCCTGAATGCCCAGGTATCCATCTTTGATCTGGTTGGTAATCGCATTGAGGGCCCCTACATCGTCCTGGTTGGTCAAAACGATAATGCCTAATTGCAATTCAGGAATCATGGTAATTTGAGTAACCACTCCACTTAAGCCTCCGTTGTGCGTAACTTGTTTGTAGCCCATGACATCGGAAAGGACAAAACCCAGTCCATAGTCCATAAAATGGGTGTTGTATAATCCAGGTCCGTTAACTGGGATAATGGTTTGAGGGGTCCAAAGTTCCTTGTGGGCATCAACAGAAATCAGCCTTCCGCCTTCATATGCTCCACCGGCCAGGTGCATGAGTACCCATTTGCTCAAATCCACTACGTTGGCATTCATCCCTCCTGCCGGATGGGAGGCATGTAGCTTATCTCTATTGACTACCTGAAGTTTATCCTCAACCAGTTCATGGCCGTCTATGATATTGGACGTGTCTTTGAGCATATCAAAACAAGGCGCACTTTGGTTCATGCCCAGGGGTTGAAGGATATGTTGCTCCACAAAATCTTCCCAGGTCTGACCGCTAACCCGGTGAACGACTTCTCCTGCTACGATGTAAAGGTTATTGTCATAGGCATATTGAGCCCTGAATCCACTGACCGGCTTGAGGTAACGTAGGTTATGTATGATATCCTGAAGGGTAAAATAATTGGAATCCGGCCACAGCATTAAATCTCCTGCGCCCAATCCCATACCGCTCCTATGTGTAAGCAGGTCGCGGATGGTGAATGTTTCCGTGACGTAAGGATCATAGAGTTGAAACTCCGGAATATAATCCCTGACTTTATCGTCCCAATGGATCTTCCCTTCATCGACCAACATCCCCAGGGCGGTCGCCGTAAAAGCTTTGGTATTGGAGGCTATTCCAAATAAAGTATGCTCATCCACGGGGAGATTGGTACGAATGGACCTCACCCCATAGCCCTTAGCCAGCACTACCTTTCCGTCCTTAATAACGGCTACGGCTATCCCAGGTACCCGGAAGGTCTTCAGGCTTCTTTCTACCAAGCTGTCTATGGCCTGAACGCTCAGGGGATGGGCATTAACAGGCTGGACAACTCCGGCAGGCTGCATTGGGGGAGCCTCTTGCTCGGCTCTGCTGCTTGTGCTGATCCAAGTAACCAATAGCATCCAAAGGAGGAGCGCTAACTTTCTCATGGGTAAAAGATACAAATTTTCACCAGCCAAAATTTCCTTCATCACCACCGTTTAGTTTTTCTAGATAAGAATCGATACGAAAAGGGGCTACTGATTATTTTAGTAGCCCCTTTCTATGCTATGGCTGCGCCTCTCATGTTTGCGCTATGGCAGCGCAGGTGTGTCCTGTGGATGGGCCTTCAGCCAATCCTTTGCCGGCTTAAAGGTACTGTCCACTGCTAAGGCTGTAAGGTTGGCCTGCCGGGCCTTGTCCATATCCCGGATATAGGCATAGGTTCTTCCCAGGAACCAATAGGAATAGGGGCTTTTGGGATAAACTGCGGTATTCAGGCGAGAGGCAAAAAGGGCTTTCGCGGTATCTCCATTCAGGAGCAGTATGCGACTATACGCAGCCAGATCTCCGGGACTTTCCGATTCGGTTTTTAAGGTATCGGCCAGGTCTTCAAACTTAAACTGCAACTCCGTCAGGGGTGACTGTTTGAATTGGACACTGAGCCAATACAAATCGGGGTAATGCGTGGTATAGGAGCCGCCCTTACAAATGCACAACAGGTCTTTTTCCAGACTCACTATGGGCTGTTCCACAATACGGCCCACTTCTTTTTCCTGGCTTAATACCAGCAGATCGGGCACATGATGGATCTCTTTTCCTTTTTCTTCATGTGTAGGGCTTTGTTTGTACACACTGTCCCGGTTGTCTACCATGACGATTTGAATATGGTCGGCAGGAACCTGGCAAGCACTCAGGATTTTCAGTATGCGGGGCACCTCTCTTTTAGAGTCCCCGCACCAGGTACCCATGAAGATCTGAAAGTGATAAGCGGTTAATAATGGCTTCAAGGTATCTACGGTGCTATCGTCGACGCTATAGTTGTTATAGTTGGGTGTGAACCATTTGGAAAATGGGGATTTGCTTAAGTCAGTCGCCGGATGAGGACCGAGCAGCATTATATTTCCATTGGCATCGGTAGACGTTATGCCGTTGTAATGAGCGGTGGCATTTGCATTTTGGCGTGTATGGGCGCAGGCCGTCAGTAGCAGCAATGCGCTGCCGATTACGTAACCATATGTAAGTTTCATCTTAGTTTTGATTTAGGTAAAAACATTTGCTCCCCGCCGCAAGGCGGGTTACTGAAGTTCAAAAAGTGTGACCAATAGGAACAGATATCCTGACCCAGGATGGGTAAGATTTTACATGGTCAATTAAATATGTCAGGCTATTTCCGGCGGATGATCTATGCCGGACAGTACGGTATAATCGTAGTTCCACTGGTAGGTATCTGTCAAAGGGAGCGCCTTTACCGGCGGTATGCTGTATACTTTCGGGAGGAGAGGAACTTCGTATTCTTCGAAGGAAAGGCCTCCGTTTTTGGATGGAGGCAGGTCCTTTGCATCCCCGGATAAGGGAGAAGCGTTTTGCTGACGGCAATCGCAAGGCTGGTCATCTGAGGCTTGTATCCAGTTGCCGATTTCGCATTGAATATAGGAAAAGAAGCGCCCATACTGAGATAGGCAGAGTGTGCAGGCCAATAATATGGAGGCAACCTTCTTCACGGGTATTAAGATAAGTTAATTTTTTGGGCTGCCTAGTGTTAATTAAGCTATAAAGTGAAATAAACGTGTAAACGGAAAAGCATATGATAGCTCTAATATGCAAATATCTATTTTATGAAACACATTAAAGTTGCCTTAATCGTCCTTGCGCTTTGCGCCGCTTTTAGTTCTTGCGTTGTAGTACGGGAACCTTACCACCACCACTACTATTCTGGATATTAGGACTAAACCGTTTCCGGTACTCCCCGGGTCTCAGTCCCTTCTTTCTCAGGAATACCCGGTTGAAATAGGTCAGGCTGTCAAATCCACTCTGGTAAGCAATCACAGATATAGTGTTGTCGGATTCCGTTAATAAATGGCAGGCATGTCCAATGCGTATGTCTCCCAGGTAGTCCGAATACGTTTTGCCGGTAGTCCGTTTAAAGAATTTACAAAAAGCGCTTTCCGATAAATTCACCAGTGAAGCGACCTTAGGAAGCCTAATATCCTCTGAGGAGTGGCGTTGCAGGTATCCGCAGACTTTGTTGATCCTGCTTTCTGCCATTCTACTTTTGGCAGGTTGGAAAAAGGAGGAGGCCAGCACCTTGCTTCTTTTGCCGGACAATTGATTAAGGACCTGGAGCAGCCCCGTGATCCTATCCACTCCTTTGGTTTGGGGTAGGTTCAGGATGTCCTTCCACAATGTTCCGCGGTTCCGAATGGGGAACTGGAGGCCCAGGGTAGAACGACTCAGGAGCTTATGGATCTTCTCACATTCGGTATGCTGATAGAAGGTAGCAATGAATTCCTCTGAAAACTGTATGACGACAGCGGATGCCGTTTCACCTTGTTTTTTGTCACTGACCCAGGTATGAGGCAGGTCCGGCCCGATGAGGACAAGGTCGCCTGCATAAAAGGATTCGTGGCAGTCGCCCACCATTCGGCCTCCAGATCCACTCAGGATAAGGGTTAGCTCATATTCCGGGTGATAATGCCATTGAAAAGGAAAGTGGGAAACTTCATACTGGTAAACCAGGTAGGAGTCTTCACCTTTTTTGGCTTTTATGTCTTCATATGAGGCCCGCATTGCACAATATGTACACTAAATTATCCAAAAAATGTCAATATAGTGTTGGTTTATGGTAGAATTGTGCGCGGGTGGCGCTCCTGGAGTAAGTAGGTTTGGTGGTATGGTGGACATTACGCACTCAGTGCTCAGGGAACTGGATGAACCCTTTGACCTTACGCAAGAGCAGGTAACCTTTTTTAAGGAAAATGGTTTTATTAAACTCAAACAGGTTTTATCCCCGGACCTATTGACCTATATGGATCAGACCATTACCAGGGAGGTGCATAGGCTCAATACCCAACACTTACCTTTGGAACAAAGGGATACCTACGGAAAGGCTTTTCTACAGATCATGAATATATGGGTCTATTCTCCAAGCGTACGGGAAATTGTTTTTAGTGAGCGCCTGGCCAAATTGGCTACGGATCTCTTAGAAGTGGAAGGTGTGCGCCTGTATCATGATCAAGCCTTGTATAAGGAGCCGGGGGGAGGCATCACTCCCTGGCATGCAGACCAATACTATTGGCCCCTGGCCTCCGACAGGACGGTTACGGTTTGGATACCTTTGCAGGCTACGCCCATGGAATTGGGACCGCTGGAGTTCAGCGCCGGAAGCTTTGGCCTGCAAACGGGCAGGGACCTTCAGATTGGGGATGAGAGCCAGCAAAAACTACAGGATGCATTGAAGTCTGGTGGATATAGGCACGTTGTGGAACCTTTTGAGTTAGGCGAAGTAAGTTTTCATTTGGGGTGGACCTTCCACAGAGCCGGGGCCAACAAAACAGATCGGATGCGTAAGGTGATGACCATGATCTACATGGATAAGGATATGAGGCTAAAGTCACCCGAAAACCAGAACCAGATCGAGGATTGGAGCAGGTGGTTGCCGGGGTCTCTGATTGGAGAGTCTATCCACTCGGCGTCCAATCCGCTTTTATTCGAGTATTAACTGGTTCCAGGGATACCATATGCGTAGTTTTTTATTGTTTGGAATGCTTATGGCACTGCTGCTGAGTGGGGTGCTGGAAGCCACGCCTTCGCTGGCTCAGGAAGGGGGATCGCCTGGATACGGACGGCCGGTGACAGATCCTTTTGTCCTGCTGAAGCCCCTGTCTCCAGCATGGGAACCACTTCCTTTTTCATCGGTGCGGCCTACGGGCTGGCTGAAAGTGCAGATACAAGAAAACCTCGCAGGGTTTACCGGTCACCTGGACAGCTTATGTCCCGTCCTGGTGGTTAAAGATGATATATATGGGAAAGACAGGCTCACCAGGAAAGTGCATAAAAAAGAGGTGGGCGCCTTGACGGATAACGATGCGGCTCTGGTGCAGTACTTGTGGTGGAATAGTGAAACCCAAAGCAATTGGTGGGATGGATTCCTTCGTTCGGCCATTTTGGTGGGTGATTCTGATGCGCTGGCCAAGGCGGAAGCCTATGTCAGGCGTATCCTGCGTACGCAGGACAGCGATGGATACCTGGGCATTTACGACAGAGACCTACGCTATCATTTCCGGGATGAAAATGGAGAGCTTTGGTCCAAGACAACCCTGCTCAGGGGGTTATTGGCCTGGTATGAATATTCCCGGGACCCTTCCGTATTGCAGGCCGTAGAAAAGGCAACCCTCAATGTCATGAAGGGTTATCCACCCGATACCTCCAGGCCCTTTTATTCTATCCATCCTAATGTGGGCGGGCTATCTCATGGGCTGGTATTTACAGATGTTCTGGAGACGCTGTATAGATTAACCGGGAAGCGGGAATATCAGGAATACATTGTTTTTTTATACAGAAATTTTTCAACGGAAGTCCTCAATGAAGATGCGCAATATGCTAAACTCATGGACTCCACTTACCAGCTCAAAGGACATGGGGTGCATACCTATGAGCATATCCGGGCCTTAGCCGCTGCGGCTTATGCTTCAGGAAACCCTATGTTGGACAATGCGCTCGATCAGTTTTTGGTCAAGGTCTCCCGCGAAATCAACCCTTCCGGTGGCCCCGCGGGCGATGAATGGATTGGAGGTAGACCGGCAGATCCTACGCTAACGGGTTACGAATATTGTTCGTTACAGGAATTACTCCATTCCTATACTGACTTGTTGGCAAAGACAGGTCACAAGGAATGGGGGGATAAAACGGAACGGTTGTTTTTCAATGCGGCCCAGGGTGCTGTAGATGCGCAACACAGGTGTATAGCTTATCTGAAAACGGATAATTCCTATTATATGACGGGTCCTCAAAACGGAGATAGTACCCAGCATCATCAAACACGTTATTCTTATTCACCTGTGCACCAGGATGCGGCCGTATGTTGCGTGCCGAACGCAGGTCGTATTGCTCCTTATTATGTGGCCAGTATGTGGATGAAAAATGGGGATGCTTTGGCGGCTACCCTCCTTGGTCCCTCAACGGTACGCACCGTCTATAAGGGTGATTCGGTATGTATTTCAGAGCATACGGAATACCCCTACGGCGGGCGTGTGGATTTTGTGGTCGACAAAGCTCCTGGGGGAAGTTTTTCTCTGTGTATCCGCATGCCGGAATGGGTCACCCGACCAGTGATTTCGGTAAATGGGCGGCCGGATACCATAGAAGATCGCTTTGCTTTTATGGTGGTCCGCAGGGTTTGGACAAAGGGGGACATTGTTCGCCTGGACCTGGATCCGAAAATGGAGGTGACCCATGACAGAAAAGGTCAGCCCTACTTTACTTACGGACCTTTGGTGCTGGCCCATCCGATTCCCTCCACTTTTACGGTCACGAAAAATTACCCCCTGGCGGGGTTTCATGATTATGCCTACAGACCTGATTCCCTCCTGCGATATGTTTATAAGGGAGGAGCCTACGGTGTGTTTCCATGGGCAAAGGAGACCGCTATCAATGGCGGCTCCGCCCAACGGTTCCCGGAGTTTCAGGCGCTCATGACCGATCCGGTTTCGGGAAGAGACGAGCAGGTAAGCCTTGTGCCTATGGGCAAGACTATCTTGCGCCAGGTTACCTTTTAGTTTTGAGCCCGTGACCTCGGTTTCCAGCCTGGGTTCACCGGGTCCTGACAGCCTCGCCGGATCAGGCAGTGGATACGCTACAGGGGCGCGTATGGATCGATCATCGGCACTTCCATGATCAAGAGCTCAACCTGGGTCTCGGCATGGAAGGACACTTCTTTAATACCGGTAATGCCTATGGCATCCTTAGATCCTAAGTGATGACCTTCCACTTCAACGGAGCCGTCGATCACAAAGGCATAGACCCCATTTGAAGGATTCATCCATTGGTAAGAAAGCGTAGCGCCTTTCCCTATGCTGCCCAGGCTGAACCACGCATCTTGATGAATAAGACCAGGTTCGAGCAGCAGTTGCCATTGATTTAATGGGGAAGGATAGGTGTATTCGCTTTGACGATAACTGGGCGGCTGATTCAGGACGTTTGGATATACCCAGATCTGTAGAATGCGGCAAACATGGGAGGTACTGGTGTTGTATTCACTGTGAAAGATACCTGATCCCGCAGAAATAATCTGAAGCTTGTCGGGGGTAGCCTGCCCTTCGTTGCCTGCACTGTCTTTATGGGTAAGGGCGCCTTCCTGCACGATGGAGATGATTTCCATATTGTCGTGGGGATGGCTTCCAAAGCCTTCCCCGGGGAAAATAACGTCGTCATTGATGACACGGAGGGCCCCAAATCCAAGGCGGTCTTCCCTGTACTTGTCACCAAAGCTGAAGGAGAAATAGGAACTACCTCTGTCGGAGATGATCTCAAACCGGTCTGAGGCTTTATGCAGGATGGTGTGTGCCATGTTGGTCCTTGTTTTGTACTAAAAAATAATTAAGTTCTCCAAAGAGTAGACCACTGCCGCCGCCATAGTGCTGAATGACAGGAATGCCGGCCTTCTGGTTCCTGAACCAGGCTGCCAGTTCTTTGGTTTGGCCCTGGTCTATGCCATTGGTTACCAATACAAGGTCAAATTCCTGGGCGGCAAATAACTGTTTGGCCGTATCAGGGGTATCTGCTCCGGATGCCGTATACCTGGTTGCTTTAAAATTATTCAGCAGCCTAAGAACGGTAGCCAGAATGGCGGGATCTGAGCCGATGACCAGGATTTTCCATGAGGAATTTTGAGGGGAATCTTCCATAGCCTTTGTTTACAGTTAACGAAGTTATGATTAATATTGGGCCTTGAGTAAGCCCCATCCCCCCAAAAAATTGTTGCGCCCACTGGCTCTGGTTGCTGTGATTTTCTTTACTGTTTCCGGAGGACCTTATGGGCTGGAGCCCCTTCTGTCTTATGGGGGGCGCCAAGGTGCCTTGCTGTTGCTCCTTATTACACCCATTTTATGGGATATTCCCACGGTGTTGACTGTATTGGAATTGAACGCGATGATGCCCGTGGCAGGCGGCTATTACCAATGGGTGAAAAAAGCGATGGGGCAACGCTGGGCCTTCTATGAAGGTTGGTGGACCTGGTTGTACACCTTTGTAGACCTGGCTATTTATCCGGTATTGTTTGTTCAGTATGCTGCCTTTTTCCTACCTGGATTAATAGCCTATAAAATCCCCATTTGCCTGGCTATTATCTGGTCCTGTGCCGGGTTGAATATACTGGGTATTGTACCGGTAGGCAGGGTAAGCCTGTTATTAGGTATAGCTGTATTGATACCCTTTCTGGTCTTGTTTGGAATTGGAGCGGGCCACCATGGGTTTTCTTTAGCCAGCATGCACGATCTTTCCTTAAGAGGGCTGAGTCCAACGGCTATAGGCATGGGCTGTTATACCGTGATGTGGAATATGCTGGGTTGGGATAATACCACCACTTATGCAGATCGGGTAGAAAGACCTGCACGCACCTATATCCTATCCACAGTAGTGGCATTCGTATTGATCCTGCTGGTGTATACTTGTGCCATTCAATTTGCCAGTACCTCCGGTATAGATTCCAAGGTCCTTCAGGATCAGGGATTCCCCGCTTTGGGGGTACTCATGGGCGGAAAATGGTTGGGGGTGGCCATAGCCGCAGGAGGCATGGCCAGTGCCCTGGGCTTGTTTGCAGCCGTTCTGCTCAGTGTATGTCAGGTGCCCAAAGTAATGGCGGATGACAAAATGTTACCGGAGGCGCTGAGTGCATCTCACCCACGTTTCGGCACACCCTATCTGTCCATTATTGTATGTGCTGTGGTTGTCAGCGCTATGGTCCTATGGACTTTTATGGATCTGATCATTATCGACATCACGCTTTATGGGGCCGGGTTGTTCCTAGAGTTCATCACCCTGGTCATCTTGCGCATACGGGAGCCCCTGACGAATCGTCCTTTTAGAATCCCGATGGGGGTGCCCGGATTATTGATGTTATTTATTTTGCCGGTGGGTGTTTATTTTTTTGCCCTTGGTGGGGCGTTGTCTGATACGGGGGAGACCTGGAAGCCCGCTATTTTTGCTTTGGCTGTTTTAGGGACAGCCCCAGTCCTTTATGAAGGTATCCGCCTGTGGAGAGCCAGGACTGGTAAAATCGATTATATTTAGCGCATGAATAAAAAAGTTATTCTGACCATAGTGGGGGTGTTGATCTTGATTCAACTGATTCGTCCAGGGGCCAACAAGACCGAAGCGCCCTCCCCACAGGCTTTAACGGCACACTATACAGTTCCGGATAGCGTATTGACCGCCTTGAAGGTGGCTTGTTACAACTGCCATTCCAATAACACCTCCTATCCCTGGTATGATCAGGTAGCGCCCGTTTCCTGGTTTGTAGCTTACCACGTATCCAGGGGCAAAAAACACCTCAATTTTGACGAATTTGAGGCCTATCCTGTAAAAAGGAAATTGAAGCGCTTAAAGGATATTTCAGAATCCGTTGAAGAGGGGACCATGCCCATTTCCTCTTATACATGGATGCATAGCGAAGCTGTATTAACAGCAAGCCAAAAGAAATTAATCATAACCTGGTCGGATAGCCTCCACCACCAAATAGAAGATACGACAAAAGCAGCCCTATAGGCTTAACCCAATCCAGATGAGACCAAAACATTCCGTAATCCTCACCTGCCTGTCGGTTGGCGGGTTGACTTTCCTTAGTGCTGTCATTACGTATGCCCAGAAGCCGACCATTGCTCCTGTTCCTCAATGGGTAAAGCCTTTCAGCATTTCTTCAAACCTCAGTACCAATAAAGACCTGGATGAAGGGGTGGTCCGCCTTTTCCATGAAAAACAATGGAATATCGGATTGTCTTCCTTTTATACCCATACGTTGCTCGATATCAAAACAGAAGCGGGTGTACAAAAGGCTTCCCAGGTGTCCATTGCGTTTGATCCAACCTACCAAAGGGTTGTCTTTCATTACATACATATTATAAGGGATGGAAAAGTGATCAATGGGTTGGCGTTAAACAAAGTAAAAGTCCTACACCAGGAAGAGGACATAGATATGAGCATTTATAATGGGGCGCTTAAAGCCTTGATTATTCTGGAAGATACCAGAAAGGGGGATCGTATAGAATATGCTTATACTTTGATTGGAAGAAACCCTGTGTTTGGTTCAAAATTCTTTGGAGAACTGGAAACCGGATTTTCCGTTCCGGTGAAACACCTGCGATACAGGGTGCTCATGCCTGCCGGGAGGGTCTTGCACTTGCTGAAAAAAGGACCGGCTCCTGATCCTACGGTTGGTACTGAAAATGGAAATACCGTGTACGAATGGAGTATGGAGGATTTGGCTGCGGTCCAGGGAGAAAATCATATGCCCAGTTGGTATGACCCATATGGATGGATTTGTTTGAGTGAATATGAATCATGGAAACAAGTCAATGATTGGGCCTGCACCTTGTTTGCCGCTAACCAGGCGCCTGAGGGTGGATTAGCAGACAAAATTGCCCAAATAAGGGCCTCCAGTTCCGATCCTGAACAGCGGGTACTGGCAGCCCTCCGCTTTGTCCAGGATGATATCCGGTATATGGGGATTGAAATGGGACCTAATTCACATCAACCGCATAATCCTTCCAAAGTTTTTGCACAACGCTTCGGGGATTGCAAGGATAAGTCCCTGTTGCTCTGTACTATGATAAGAGCCTTAGGTGTGCAAGCTTATCCTGTTTTAATTAATACAGATGACAAGGATAGGTTGGAACAGGAGTTACCTTCTCCCAATGATTTTGATCATGCTACGGTAAAAGTGGTATTGGAGGATAAGTCTTATTGGTTGGACCCAACAATATCGTTTCAACGGGGGAGGCTAAAGGATTTGTCGTTTCCTGACTACCGTTGTGGGTTGGTCCTGAGCGACACTACTCAATCGTTATCCTATATTCCCCTTCAGGGTGAAAGTATAATGGATATATCAGAAGTAGTTACGATGGATAATTTATCGGGACCTGGCCGCTTGGAGGTAACGACTACCTTCAGGGGTAGTTATGCCGATGACCTTAGAGCGGATGTAAATACCAGTAGCCTTAGTGATATTCAAAAAAATTATCTGAAATTTTATAGCGATTTTTATAAGGAGATGAAGGTTGCCGATAGCCTAAAAGTAGAGGATGGGGCTCAGGATGGAAGTATGGTCACTCACGAATCCTACACCCTTGGGAAACTGTGGGTCAGAAATGAAATGGGGATAAAGGCAAGTTTTAATGCCTTGTCCGTATCCAGCATTCTTCCGGATATAAAGGACAAAGCACGGGAGACTCCCTTTGAAATCAACTATCCGGAGCATTATAAGGAGAGGCTGGAAATAAGGTTGCCTGAACCCTGGAAATTGAGATCAGAGGACAAGGAATTCCATACCAGCCAATTTACCTTTCACACTTCAGCGTCCTCAACGCCCAATACCGTAGACCTTACCTATGAGTACAAGGCACTACAGGATCATGTACCCGCTGATAAGATAGGGGAAGCAGCAACGACCCTTGATAAGATTCAGGATGAGTTGGGGTATGAGTTGACTCAGAATATGACACTGTCTGATGAACCTTCTGATACCCCGGATACGCCTTCGACTTCCCATCCCAATGTGGATAGGCTGGAGGCCATTATCCTGATAGGATTGGTAGGGTTGTTGATCTTTATGTACCGCAAAAAAAGGACAGCTTAATAAATCCACTAGTATATGCGCCGTTCTATGGGATTTTACAGGATCTTGATGGGGTTAGCCGCCTTGGCGGCGACTTCGGGGGTTGCCGGGCAGTCTGGCACATCGCCCGATGCGCCTGCTCCATTGAGCTATGGGAAGCACCTTTCCCAGGCCATACGTTTGAACCAGGTTGGGTTTTATCCGGACGGACCTAAGCGGGCTGTGTTGGTTACCATTGATACAGGCGGGTATCAAACGGGGTCTGGCGACACAGGGACCAGGGACCTGGTTTTTTATATATGCAGTCCAGATTTGAAGGATAGGGCGTATAAGGGTAGTTTGGATCTCCCGCAGACCGATCCCATATCTACACAGAAGACGCGTTTGGCAGACTTTTCTGCCTTTAAGGATACAGGGAATTTCGTGCTTTGGATCCCGGGTATCGGATACTCCTATCCCTTTCATATCGGTTATGGAGCCTTCGGGCCTTTGGCGCTTACGGTAGCCAAAGCCTATTATTACCAACGGGCCTCCATGCCCATATCCATGGCTTATGCCGGGCCCTGGAGCCGACCGGAAGGTCATCCTGATGATCATGTTTTAGTGCATGGATCTGCGGCTTCGGCAGGTAGGCCAGCGGGTTCGGTGCTGTCTTGCCCCGGAGGATGGTACGACGCGGGAGATTACAACAAGTATATTGTAAACAGCGGTATCACCATGGGGACTTTGCTTTCTGTTTGTGAAGATTTTCCGGACCTGGCCGCAAAGTTAAAAACCGGAATTCCTTTGACGGATCAAGGTATACCTGATCTATTGGAGGAGATACTTTATAACCTGCGTTGGATGCTCACTATGCAGGACCCTGGTGATGGAGGTGTTTATCATAAACTGACCAATGCCCAGTTTGATCCCTTCATCATGCCGGCGGAAGCAAGGACTACCCGTTATGTGGTGGCTAAAGGAACCTGCGCTACCCTGGACTTTGCAGCGGTAATGGCTCAGGCTGCAAGGGTATTGGATAAGTATCCCGGCGCTTGTCCGGGTTTGAAAGATTCCTGTTTACAGGCGGCAGCTAAGGCCTGGACCTGGGCTGTCGCACACCCACAGGTTTATTATGATCAGACGGGTATTTCTCAGCAATATACGCCCGCTATAGGTACGGGCGCCTATGGTGACAGACAAAGCGCAGATGAATTTGTATGGGCTGGCATTGAATTGTACCTGAGCACCGGCAGCCTTCAATACAAGCCTGTGGTGGATACTTTACACGTGGACGCCGTGGGCATACCTTCCTGGTCGGATGTAAGGACACTCGGACTATATTCATTATTGAGGGTGCCGAGCGCGGTCCCACCCGCCCTGCTGGCCTCCATCAAAAGGGGCATTCTGGCCCAAGCCGGGCGTTGGGCCTCTGCGGTTGCCCAGACCGGCTACCATGCTGTCATGGGAGAAAACCCACGGGAATATGTATGGGGCAGCAATGCTGTGGCAGCCAATCAGGGGGTCTTGCTGCTGGAAGCCTGGAAGATCAGTGGGGACAGAGCTTATTATTGGTTAGCCCTGGATAACCTGGATTATTTATTGGGTAGGAATGCTACTGGTTATTGTTTCATCACAGGCGTAGGAAGCCATTCTCCCTTGCATCCCCATCATCGTATATCCGAAGCCGATGGGATTATTGCCCCGGTGCCTGGTTGGTTAGTGGGGGGCCCTAATCCAGGCAGACAGGATGGTTGCGTTTATCCCACGGCCATTCCCAACCAGGCTTATACGGATCTGACGCCTGCGTACGCTTGCAATGAGATTGCCATCAACTGGAATGCGCCGCTGGTATACCTCGTTTGGGCGCTGGAAGCTGACCAGCCTCGGTAGATAATGGCCGGGGCGGCTGCCGTTGAGTGATACATGGGATGGTGGTCGTTCCGGAGGCGTGTCTGCGATCTGGTGAGCAGGCGCCTGATAAAAAAGTACCGACATTGTACAGAAATGTGCTAGATATTGGGCCCTGAGGGCCCTAATTTGCAACCCGTATTTATCAATAAGCGCTACATGTTCAGACCAACCACCGCGATGGCTATCATTTGGGGGGCCATGCTCGCCACGGCTGCTGCTGCCCAGACGACTCAGCAGGCGCCGACCTTAAAGCCAGCCATGAAGGCGGCTCCAGCCGCCTATAAACTGAACCCCGCCAGGGAAGCCAGGATTAATGCCTTGATGGCTAAGATGAGCCTGGAAGACAAAGTGGGTCAGATGACCCAGGTTACCCTGGATGTGGTGTTGAAGACGGGTACTTCGGTGGATGCTTCCGATCCGGTACAGATTGATCCCGCTAAACTGAAGGAGGCGCTGGAAACTTACCACGTGGGGTCCATACTCAATACCGCAGGACATGCCCTGAGCAGGGAAAAATGGAAGGAGTTGATTACTACCATCGAAGAGGAAGCCACGGGACATACAAAGCTGAAGATTCCTGTGATTTATGGGATAGATGCCATACACGGAGATAATTACCTGTTAGGGGCTACTTTGTTTCCTCAGGAGATTGCACAAGCGGCAACCTTTAATCCTGACCTGGTGCAAAAGGCAGGAGAGATAACTGCCTATGAAACCAGGGCTGGATATGTACCCTGGAACTTTTCTCCCGTCCTGGACCTGGGAAAATCCCACCTTTGGCCCCGCATGTATGAAACCTATGGGGAGGACCCTTATCTCTGTGCCACCATGGGGGCTGCTGCCATAAGGGGATATCAGGGAACAGATCCTTTCGATAAGTATCACGTGGCTGCCTGCATGAAGCACTATCTGGGATATAGTTATCCCCTTAGCGGAAAAGATAGGACTCCGGCCTGGATACCGGATAGGTATATGAGGGAATATTTCCTGCCTTCTTTCAGGGCAGCGGTAAAAGCGGGAGCCAGGACGGTCATGGTCAATTCTTCTGAAATCAATGGGGTCCCCGTTCATGCCAGTAAGTATTTATTGACCGATGTGCTCAGGGGAGAACTGGGCTTTCAGGGGGTGATTGTAACAGATTGGCAGGATATTAAATACTTGCACGATAGGCACCATGTTGCCGCTACCCAGGAAGATGCTGTACGCTTGGCCATTGATGCCGGCATCGACATGAGCATGGTGCCCTATGATTATTCTTTCTATAATTATTTGATAGACCTGGTAAAAAAAGGAAAGGTTTCCGTAAGCAGGATAGACGCTTCCGTCAAAAGAATTTTAAGGCTAAAAGATGAGCTGGGATTGTTCACCTTACCGGTGCCGCATACCGACGACTATCCGGACTTCGGATCGGAAGCCCATAGGCAGGTAAGCCTGGACGCAGCCAGGGAATCGATCACGCTCTTAAAAAACACCGGGAATTTATTACCCCTTTCAAAGGGCGCTAAGGTCCTGGTCACTGGTCCTACGGCCAATACCCTAAGGTCCCTGGATGGAGGTTGGAGTTATTCCTGGCAAGGAGACGTAGATGATTATTATGGGGGGGCGACCCATCATACCCTATTGCAGTCTTTACAACAAAAGCTGGGGAATGTTACCTATGTCGCAGGATCAACCTACGACTCCTTACTCAATGTAGATAGCGCCGTAGAAGCGGCGGAAAAGGCAGACGTGGTTTTGTTATGCCTGGGAGAACTTTCCTATGCAGAAAACCCTGGGAATATAAACGACCTTAACCTTCCGGAAGCCCAGCTCAAATTGGCAAGGGCCCTGGCTAAAACGGGCAAACCGGTTGTATTGGTGCTGGCAGAAGGAAGGCCCCGGATAGCAACGGAGGCAGATCAATTAGCCAGCGCTACACTGACGATTTATTACCCAGGAAATGAGGGCGGGCAAGCCCTGGCCGATATCCTGGTGGGAGACGTCAATCCCAGCGGGCGGCTGCCTTTTACTTATCCCCGCTACGACAATGCGCTGGTGAACTATTACCGTAAAAACCTGGAAAATGGAAACCCCGATGATAAAATGGGATACAATCCACTCTATGAATTCGGTACAGGTTTGAGCTATACCACCTTCACTTATTCCAATCTCAAAGCCGACCAAACGGCATTGACAGAAGATGGATCTATACACGTAAGCGTAGACATCCAAAATACCGGACAGTTGGCCGGGAAAGAATCGGTGCTGCTTTACAGTGCCCAGTGGTATGCCAGCATCACACCAGATACCAAACGCCTCAGGGCCTTTCAAAAAATAAACCTCCATCCCGGAGAAAAGCAGACGGTGAGCTTCACCATCAGACCTGGCGATCTGTCTTTTACCAATGATGAGGGAAAAAGCGTAACCGAACCCGGAGACTTTACCTTAATGGTGGGGGATCAACGCTTGCATATTACTTACTCGTCTTCCAAAGCCGTCAAACCTTCTGAAGGCAGGTTGTAAACGGGCGTCCAGGAGGCCAACCGGTAGGCTGATTCAGGATCATGGGCGGGCATAAAGATCAGGGACTGATGCTGGGCAAAATCCTTAATCCTTTCATAGGTATCGTGGGCCATCCTATGGGAGGCATTGGCCCCGGTATAGGCATCATTTAATAATTGCTCCTGAGAATAGCATACGTCACCGGCAAACATGATATGTCCCGCATCGGTTTTTATTAATACGGAACAATGCCCATACGTATGACCAGGTGTATGCACCAGGACCAGGTCCTCTCCCCCCGTGAGGGCATAGGTGCGCTCGAACATGTCGTACGGACAGTCTAAGTTGACGGTTACTGGTTGGAAATGGGGAGGCCATAATCTTTTCATGGCGCCAAAGGGTTTATCCCATTCCAATTGATTCACCAATACCCTGGTATCTGGAAAATGAAGTAGCCCGTCGGTATGATCAAAATGAAGATGGGTCAGTACGATGGTCTTGATCTGGGTAGTGGAAATACCTAGTTTTTCTAATTGGACGTCTATTTCATCCTCCCTGGTTACTTTAAAGTGAAATTGGGTTTTATCAAACCAGGAGGGTATCCAGCCCGAGGAACGGAAATAGTCCTTGCGCATGATGGCAGCTACTTCCCCTGTATCGATCAAAAAAATGCCTTCTGGGTGTTCCACCACCAATACCCAAATGGGTAACCACTCTGTAAAGCGGGAATCGATGATAAAGTCAAGCAACGCGCCGAATCCTCTACCCCGGGCTTCCCTGTAACGACGTTTGACGGCAACGGATCCTGTTGACAATAAATGCAGGCGTAGTGGACGCCCATTAGTGGTAAGGTTGATAGACAGAGGAGTGTACATGAATTACTACTAATTTTCAAGATACATATGAATCCATTATGACGAATATATTTTCGCCCTTTCTGAATTAAATATTTTTAATAATTAACCTACTACGCTAATGCGGTGTAATTCTTGTGCATTTTTGAAAAAACAGTTTGAAGTACACCTATGTTTACGGGATACTGGCCCTGGCCCTCTACTCCTGTCAAAAGGCTACCCATGTTCCTTCATCCGTCCTCCCTTTTCCCGCTCCTGTGGGCTCTTCGGTGACAGTAGCCCTGGAACCCCAGTCCGTAGGCCAGGCTATACCTGTTAATTTCCTCGGATTCAGTTATGAAATAGACGCCTTGCCAGATTCCGATTTTCTCTGGTCAGGTAATGCCGTATTGCTCCAATTATATAAGAACCTGGGCACCGGTATGATCAGGGTAGGGGGAAACAGCAGTGATGAATATACCTGGTCGGGGCAGCCCCGTAGTGCAAAGACGGGGAAGGATACCCTGACCACAACAGATGTGGACCGTTTTGCCGCATTTGCCCATGCTACGGGCTGGCCCGTATTGTTTGGGCTGAACCTGGGAGAAAACAATCCTGGCCTGGCTGCCTCAGAAGCGGTGTATGTTTCGGGTGACCTAGGCTCCAGCTTATGGGCGTTTCAGATTGGGAATGAACCCGACCTTTTTCACGATAACGGGATCAGAACCAGCTCCTATACGTATGATGCCTATCAGGCCCAATGGAAGGCCTATAATGATGCGGTTAAGGCCGGGCTGAAATCGGTCTTATTCGCGGGACCAGACGTGGCAGATTCCAGGGCCTGGATTGATTCTTTCGGCACAAATGAGGGCGCTTCGGTACGTATGGTCGATGGGCATTACTACCGCACGGGCCCCGCATCCAGCCCCAGCATCACTTATCATACCCTGCTTGCCTTAGATGCTAATCTGGGTTCCTATTTGCAAACCCTGCAAAGTGCAGCCGCAACTCATCAGTTGGGTTACAGGGTTTCGGAATGCAACAGCGTATACGATGGTGGAAAGTCCGGTGTAAGCAACGTATTTGCATCAGCCTTATGGGCATTGGATTTTATGTGGACGGTGGCCGAACACCAGGGGTTGGGCATCAATTTTCACGGAGGGCTGACGAACGCCTATTCACCTATTATCCAGTCCGGATCTAGCTGGTTGGCTCAACCGGCGTATTACGCCATGCTGGCTTTTAAAGAAGGGGGGCAGGGTAGCCTGATTCCGGTGAGCCTGTCCGGCACTAATCTGAATGCAACCGCATATGCCTCTATCCAGTCTCAAACAGAATACCTGACCTTGATCAATAAAGACAGTACCGATATAGCTTTTACGGTCGCTCCGGGTAAGCAGTCCCAATCGGTTAGCGTCATGCGTTTGATAGCCCCTTCTTATAGCTCTTTGGCAGACAGTGTGCAATGGTGCAATAGCCAAGTGGGAGCAGACGGCAGTTTTACACCTGGAAGTCCGGAACAATATGGCGGCGGCTCCTCCTTTATCGTCAATGTCCGGGCCGGATCGGCTGCAATAGTGATTATCCATTGACGTATATTCGTTTCATCAAGCTTCGCTATATGAAACCTTTTTTGATCAGATCCCTGGTAATGTTGTGTTGCCTTACCCTGTCCGTGTGCGGAAAATCCCAGACAGTTGGAAAGGTGCTGGAGCAGGAGAACATCCACTCCTCCCTCATGCATAAGGACGTGCATTATACGGTCTACCTGCCTCCTGATTACGACTATTCCCTGAGAAGCTATCCGGTAGTCTACCTGCTTCATGGGTTTTCGGACGACAATACCGGTTGGCTTCAATTTGGAGAGATCAACACCTATATGGACAAGGGCATTGCCGATGGTGTACTTCCCCCCATGATTATTATTATGCCTAACGGAGATTCGAGCTTCTATATCAATTCGTATGATGGTAAAGAATCCTATGAGGATTTTTTTATTAAGGAATTTATGCCAGCGATTGAAAAGAAATACCGTATTAAAGCCGATAGGAGGTATAGAGGAATTGCAGGTTTGTCCATGGGTGGATATGGCGCCCTGATCTATAGTTTAAAACACCCTGATTTATTTGCTGCTTCCGCACCACTCAGCGCCTGGGTTGCCACCGACGATATCATTAAATCCATGCCGGACGGGGCCTGGCAGCTTGTGTATGGGCCTTTGTTCGGACGGGATTTAAAGGGCGCAGACCGGATAACGGAGGCCTGGAATGCCTATTCCCCGCTGGCCATCGTGGATGCCAAGCCCACCGAAGCATTGAGTAAGGTCAGGTATTGGATAGATTGCGGGGACGATGATGGACTATCGGAAGGGAATTGTTTACTTCATATAGCACTTATGCATAAAAAAGTACCCCATGAGTTCCGCGTCAGGGACGGGGGGCATAACTGGACTTACTGGCGCACGGGTATCACTGATGCACTCAAGTTCATTTCAGAGAGTTTCACCCAGAAATAGTATATTGTAGTAAAGCTCATCATAATCCTATGATTTCCCATACCAACGCAGTAATACGCATCAACAACCTGTATAAAAATTACGGCGCCAAACGGGTGCTGGATAACATCAACCTGGAGATTTACCCAGGGCAGATCATCGGCTATATCGGCCCAAATGGAGCTGGTAAGTCTACAACGGTGAAGATCCTGACGGGGCTCATTGACGATTATGAAGGAGATGTCAGCGTCATGGGAATGGATATGCGCACCCATAGCCTGGAGATCAAAAGGCAAATAGGGTATATTCCAGAGAATGCCGAAATATACGACGTGCTCACCCCCATGGAATACCTGAACTTCGTAGGGAAGCTTTATGGTATGGATACAGCGACCATCCGGGAAAGGACAGAACGCATGATGGACGCTTTCGGGTTATCGGGCAACCTGAATAACCGTATGGATACCTTCTCCAAAGGCATGAAGCAAAAAGTGCTGATTACTTCCGGGTTAATGCATAACCCTTCCATCATTATACTGGATGAACCATTGAGCGGCTTGGATGCAAATGCCGTCATTGTCGTAAAAGAAATCATGAGCCGGTTGGCCAAAGAAGGGAAAACCATTTTCTATTGCTCCCATATGATGGACGTAGTAGAAAAGGTCTCAGACCGGATTATCCTGATCAACCAGGGTGCTATTGTAGCCAATGGTACCTTTACCGAACTCCAGGCGCAAAGCGGAGAATCCCTGGAAAAGATATTTGCACACCTGACCGGAGACGCCAACCTGGAAGATGCCGCAGACAAGTTTGTGAACGCTTTTGAATCCTAACCCACTACCTATGAACAAATGGTTACTCAAGGTGATCATGGCATTTTCTTCCCTTTATGAGCGATTGGGTGCTGATGTAGATCAGTTAAGGACTATATTGGAAACGAAGCTCATCATGGACGATAGGCGCCCCCTCGCTAGTTTTAACAAGCACCAGCGGAATAAGGAAGTCAAAAACTCGTCCACTACCTTGGTCATTCTTTCCCTGCTGTTTGGATTGGTTACCCTGGTTTCCTTCATGGCGCCGGATTATCTTTTCGGGTTTTCACTCTACTTTGTAATGTTTACCTCCTTACTCTGTATGACGCTGATCTCCGACTTCAGCTCCGTACTCATTGATGTAAAGGATAATTTCATCATCCTTCCCAAACCCGTTAACTCCCGGACTATATTACTATCCCGTTTGCTGCATATCGGCATACACCTGGCTAAAATGGTTATTCCTATGTCCCTTCCGGGCCTCGTGTATATAGCTATTGCAGTAGGCCCATGGGGAGGCCTGGTACTTGCCCTGGTTTTGTTCCTGGCCACCGGTCTCTGCATTTTCATGATCAATGCCTTATACCTGCTTATTCTAAAACTCGCCTCCGCAGAGCGGTTTAAGGATATTATTTCCAATGTGCAGGTCGTTTTTTCCGTGTTCATATTTGCCCTGTTCTACCTGGGACCCCGTATGATGGGGAATATTAAACTAACAGGGGCGGACTTGTTGGCCAAACGCTATGCCTATATAATTCCCCAATTATGGTTATCCAGCTTATGGAATACCCTGGTTTATCCGCATGAGCAGCCTAGGGTAGTCTGGATCATGGGCCTTATCGGATTGGTTACGCCCTTTTTGGGTGTCTGGTTGGTGATCCGCTACCTGGCTCCTGGTTTTGACAAAAAACTGGGTAGTTTAGGCGCGGGATCCGCTCCGCCTCAAAAAGAGGTATCCCCTGGGGTGGGGACTGGAAAACCTGGTCGCAAACCCATCTATCAATTCCTTTCCGGATGGATCAATAAAGGTAGTGCGGAAGAGTCCGGTTTTGAAGTCAGTTGGCTGATTTCGGGCAGAAGCAGGGATTTCAGGATGAGGGTTTACCCGTCCTTCGCCTACGTTCCGATCTACTTCTTTTATTGGGTCTTCAATCAAAAGGGTAGTCTGTCTGAAAAGTGGGGCTCCCTTCCACAGACGCAAATGTATGTGCTGTTGATTTACCTGAGTTCCTTTGCGATGGTTACCGCCATCACCAATGTTATGTATTCTGACAGGTATAAAGCCGCCTGGATATTTTTTGCCGCACCCACCAAAGTGCCGGGGGAAGTATTGTCCGGGGCCATCAAAGCCATGCTTGTCAAATATTTTATTCCCTTTTACCTGGCCGTATCTGCCCTGGCAATATATATTTGGGGTTCATCGGTCATCATGGACCTGGTCCTGGGACTGGTCAATGTCATCCTGTTTGGATACATTATGGGTTTTATCTATTTGAAAAGGATGCCTTTTTCTGCTCCGGCGACGGTTGACGCTGGTTCAGGCAGGTTTTTCAGGGGGATGGTTATCCTGGCTGTACCCGGTACCATAGGATTTGGGCATTATGCCATCCGGCATTGGTTACCGGCTACTTCCCCGGTGATGTGGATTTTCCTGGTATTATCGCTGGCCTTGGTTTGGATGGTCTATTCCAAATACCGGGAAATGCCCTGGGAAAAGCTCGAGCAATAAAAAGGGCCTGTTTTTGTTATAATATCACACGTATATACTGTATTGAGTGCGTTACAAAAAATAGGGGGTTGGGCCTTAGTGATATGCTGTGTGTGGGGTGGGTTGTCCTCTGTAGCCGCTGGTCCCGTGCGTGCTCCGGTCCCTGGGACCGGGGAGGCATTCCTACAGACCCATACCGATACGCTTCCCGCGGATAAACATGCCGATAGTGTTTCCCCGGCCGCACCCGCGAAGACACTTTCCTGGTTCAAGCGCAGCATGCACGAGATCGGAAACAAACATTACCGGGATTCTGTATTGTCTGTCTTGTCCAGGGAGAATGTGCCTGCTCCTGGAGACGATACCTCCATGAACAAAAGTGAACACTTTTTCATGGCAGATAAAGGAAAGGTGATCCGGCGCATTTATTTCAGGAGGGTTCAGGTATTTGGCCCCAACGACATTTACGATACGGGATTTTACAGCACCAATCGCCTGTTGAAAATTGCCAACAACATGCACTATGATTCCAGGCAATGGGTTATCAGGCAATCGCTCTTTTTCAAAAAAGGAGACTCGGTGAATGCCTATATGCTGGCAGACAACGAAAGGTATCTCCGTAACCTCCCCTTCATTCAGGATGCCCGTATTTACGTTACCCAGGTTTCCGACAAGGGGGATTCGGTTGATGTCAATGTGGTGACCAAAGACGTCTTTGAGTACGGAGGGGAAATGGATGAGCTCAGTACGTCCAATGCAAAACTCAAGGTATACAACAATGACCTCTTTGGCGGTGGCCAGTCCCTGACGGTGGGATACCTATGGGATAATACCTACCGTCCGACAATGGGTACCCAGGTGCAATTCACCAAAAGCAATATTGCCGGTAGTTTCATAGATGGGTCTATAGGCTATTCCACCATGAACAGCTATACAACCATTGATTCCGGTGTCTACGAAGGTTCACGGTATTTCATGTTCAACCGTCCCTTATACAGGTCTGTAACCGCATTGATTGGTGGTCTGTATGTAGCCAATAATTATTCCATCAATATCCATAGCCTGGACGACAGCCTGTTTAGGGATTATAGGTATAATATCGTGGATGCATGGGTGGGCTGGAACTTCAGGCCCCAGCAAAAACGTAGTGGTGTGATAACCGATAAGCCCAGCCTTGCGTTGCTGCTCAGGCACTACAACCTGTATTTTACTGAACAACCCACTCCCTACATTTACAGGATAGATCAGACATACAACAACCGGCGTTATTTATTGGGTGAGCTGGCCATCTATAAACAATCCTTCTTTAAATCCCACTATTTCTTTGAGTTTGGCCGTACGGAGGATATTCCCCTGGGATACAATATTGGTTTGTATGCGGGGCAGGAAACCTGGGATGCGCGGCAAAGGGCCTATGGGGCCATCAATATGCAAAAGTATTGGGTTACCCCCCTCAAAGGACTGCTGAACACATCGATTGGCGTCAGTAGTTTCTATCATGGTGGGTCATCTGAGGACGCCGTTTTTCACGCGGAGGTCGATTACTACAGCCGCCTGATCAATTTTAATTGGGGAAGGATGCGGCAATTTCTCTCTATAGATTACCTGGATTGCCCCAATCCTTATTTCTATAAGCCGCTACAGATCAACCAGCAATTTGGGATCTATGGGATAGAGAATACCCAGATCAACGGCTTTCAGCGCATTAACGTAAGGTCCCAGACAAACTTTTACAGTCCCATTAAGGTGTACGGGTTCAAGTTCAACTTTGATGCAACCATTCAAACTTCCCAACTGGGCAGGACCCAGGGCCAATTATATGCAGATCGACTTTATTCCGGGTTCGGACTGGGATGTATGATCCGCAATGAAAACCTGGCCTTCAATACCCTGAAAATCGATGGAAACTACTATCCCAGCGTGCCTCCGGGTATGAGACAGAACTGGTTTTTCGAGATTACGTCCATCAGTGATTTCAGATTCAACATCTTCCCCTTAAGCAGGCCGCTATACCTGAATTATCAATAGGGCCGGCGTGCGGCACAAAAAAGCCCCCGGCGTATGAAGTGCCGGAGGCTTCCAGAAGTGGGTTAAGCAACCTTAAACTCTTATATATATATTCCGCCATTCCAGGAACTTCCCAAAGCTCCAGCATACCAGCATGTAGGCAATGGCAAAGCAGAGCGATCCTACCTCAACGGGATGGATGAGCTGGAAAGTATGACTGTTGACCCATTCCGTAAGGCTGCCCCCACCGGCTGGAATCATGTCCAGTACTTCAATCAGTAGCTCGCTCAGGATGTAGACCGCCAGCGGATTCTTGCCCACCGTGGTGAAAAACCCTGTCCAACCTTTGACACTCCAGAAGTCGATCACATAGATCAGGAAGCCCAGGATCAACAGGTCCAGTCCAACGGTGTTCAGCACGAAAGAGCTGGTCCAGATTTTCTTGTTTATTGGGAATAAGGGATTCCAGGCCCAGGCCAGGACAACCAACAAGGCGCCAATACCCATCATTTTGAGGATGGCAGTTTTGTTCTTCCCATTTTTTTGGATAAAAACACCTGTTAGGTAACCCGCAATCACGTTGACGATGGCAGGAATGGTAGATAAAATTCCTTCCGGATCAAAGGCAAACCCTTCTCCGTGGTAGAGGTGATTGTCACCCATGATCAATCGGTCCAACTTCAGGTCTGCATTTCCGTGAAGGGTATACTGGGCGCCAGGGTCTCCAAAGTACCAGGCCAGAAACCAATACCCTAACAGGAAAACGACACTTAAGGCGATAACGGTTCTTTTACTACAGAAATAGATCATCAGCGAAGCAATCCCGTAACACAGGGCTATTCGTTGCAGTACACCCAGGATACGGGTATGGGAAATGGCGTTGAAGGCCCAGCTCCCATTTTCAGTCTGATGAACGAAGGGGAACCAGTACAGCAGGTAACCGATCAGGAAGATCAGTGCCGTCCTTTTCAGAATTTTTTTGAGTACAGCCGCCTGTCCCATCGCCTCATACTTAGGAAGGGTAAAGCTCATGGCATTACCCACGGCAAATAAGAAGGAAGGGAATACCAGGTCGGTGGGCGTGAAGCCATTGAAGGCAGCATGCTCCAGCGGCCAGTAAGAAGGGCCTCCAGGCGTATTGACGATGATCATGAAACAGATCGTCATTCCCCTGAACACATCCAATGGCAAAAATCGCTGTGTGGTTTGTGGCATAGTTTGGGTTTCGTGCTTTATATTATAATGGTATGTATGTTAACACTTCCTGCAAGGTGTCGGTGTTGCCATAGGCATTCACGTAGCTATAATTAAGGGTAAATACCCGGTTCGCTGGATCATACTGACACACACCCATATTATTGAGGGGGATCTTTCCGCTGGCCCCCTGGTAGGGATCAGAGGTGACGGTTACCAGATTGGTAGTCGGGTCTACCGTCAGGTCCATGCCTATGCCGTAATCGATGTAGGTGACCTGGTCCCCCGCCTGGGCGATAACGGTGTTGGCTGGATATAACCCCCCTGTTGTGTCTGCATAATACAAATATTTATCCTCATTGATGGTAAAAGTGACACCCACTTCTTTTCTGTAACCAACAGAATGATACATTCCAGTCCATGCGTTTCCGTTGCGTACTTGCCAGAATCCATAACCAAAGTTGTTGCTGATGGCCAACCCCGAAGCACTAACGATGTGTAAGGGTAATACAAAGTTGGTATTAGCGCCTAGTTTGGCACTGTTGACCTCAATGTAGAAGGTTCCGGTATCCTGACCCGCAGGTATGGTTACCGTCCAGGATTTTACAGAATAAACACTATCAGGGAGTATAGTGTATCCATTGGGCGCCACCAGGGAATTGAAGTCTGCCGTATCCAATGCCAGGGTAAAAGTAGTAGGCTTATTAAGGGGATTGGGATAAGCCACGTTGACATTGATGGGATATTCGGTCGTGCCTGGCTGTACCGTTATCCAGGCGTTGGATAGGGTACTCCCCCCCATAGAAAACTGGGCTATGGGATTGATGTCAGAGAAGTTCGTATAATAATTGGCCGGCTTCAGACAGGCGCTTCCCAATAACAGCAGCCCGGTCACTGTGAGGAACATATGTCGGAAATTCATTTTCTGCTTCATAGCTCAGGTATTTGATCAGGGAATCAAGGTATCCAGAATATTTTGGAAGTGAATTGGTTAATATTCCCTTCCGCATTTACGTTGGCTTCATTGGTCTGGTATTCTAGTTGAGGGTAAAGCAAACGTACGGGAGGCGTTTTGGATACCACGTCGGGAGAATTGGAAATGGGCAGGTCTGAAGGGTAATGTGTCCTTCTATAGTCAGACCACACCTCTAAGAGGTCTATGCCATTGAGGGCGGCCCACTTTTGAACGATGATGGCCTCCAGGGGATTAGAAGAGGCTGCCCATCCGACATTGGCAATGTTTTGGGAATAATAGGCCTGGGCAGCACTATCTGGATTGTTGACCAACAGGTAGGTATAAGAAGCAGTGATGGCCTGCTGGTACAACGTTTGCGTGCTGGCCGATAACCATCCTCTTTGAGCGGCTTCAGCTTGAAGGAAATAGCTCTCCGTAACTGTTAAAATAGGGCAAGACTGTGCATCGCTTTGGAGTAATCCTACCCTTGGGCCAGCAGGCGAGGTCGCTGAAGCGGGCATATAAGCCCCGATGGAGGAGGCCGATGACGGAGAGGGCAAGCCTATGGTACCAAAGGGGGCGCCAACATATAAGTAAGGTGGGTTACCTGAGTAACCGGTAAGGGGGGCATAGTCATAGCCCAGGCGTACGTCATTGGTGTTGTTAAAGAAATTCAGCGTATAGCTATTGAGCTTAAAGCTGGTGTAGTTATTGGAAAATCCCCCCGTTGAATTAAATCCAAAGGCGGCAAAGAAGGGATTTTGCTGATTGGTGTTCTGGGAATACCCTGGATTGACGGTGGCATCCTGGGTGGTCAGGAATCCATCCCCTTCGGCGGCGATGTCCTGCAATACCTGCTGTATATAACCTGATTGGGAAGGCATACCTGCCATGTGGATAAGCATACGGAGCTTCAGGGTATTGCCGAACTGCTTCCACAGCGTCATGTTGCCCGCAAACATGATGTCTTCCGTGTTGTCAGGCTGTACCGCATTGGGATTGGCCGTATTGATCAACGCAATAGCCGAATCGATTTTCAGTATCAGGTTCTCATAGATAACCTGAGCTGAGTCGTATTTGGGGTAAATGATCAATGGATTAGAAGCCTGGAAATAGGGCACATTATTATACACATCCACCAACATCTGAAAGTTGACCGCCTCCAGCATTTTGGACATGGCGGCAAACAAGACCAGGGTGCTGTCCTGGGCCGCAGCCAGGTCTATCTGGTGCAGGTTACCCAGGTTGCCGTATATATCTGTCCAGATATTCTGGCCAAAACTGGTGCTGTAATTATAATTGGCGTAATCTGTAATATCGGAGAACCCTTGTGTAATGGTCCAGTAACCCTGGTAGCATCCCAGGAAGGGAAAATCGGTGGTGACAATGGAGGCCGTGGTATTGAGTGTTCCTGCCATAAGCAGAGAGGGAGAAAGACCCGTAACCTGGTTAGGGTTGGGGCTATTGACGTTCAGCCAGGACTTGGAACAGGAACAGGTGAGCGCCACCAGTGCCAGTATCCATCCTTTCCTTATATATGTTGGTAACATATTCATCCTTTTGGGGTTTAAAATACTAAGGTGAGATTGGCTCCGTAGCTTTTTACCGGAGGCGCCTGAGAAGGAGAGTTCTGCCCGGTCGCATTGGAGTTGTCGTCATTGAATTCGGGATCGGTCCAGATATTGTCAACGGGTCTTCTTACAAACAGGTTCCTTCCGATCAGGGTAATGGAAGCTTTGCGGACCACCTTAAGGTGATGCAGCAACGATTGGGGTATATCGTAATTCAGCGATATCTCCCTGATCTTCCAGAAGGCTGCGCTGCTGACAAACATGGAAGGAGGCAGGTAGGCAAATCCATCCTGTCCCCAGAACAGGAATATGTCGCTGATCGTAGTGGTGGTGTTGGGTACATACTTGTTTCCTTCCTGTATGACGGAATTGGGAAAAACAAAGCGCTGATGTCCACTGGTAGCCGAACGGGGCGTCAACCCAAACTCATCTATGTAAGGAGAGTTGTTGAACACGACATTGCCTCCCCTGTATTCCCCATTGGCTGATAGGGTAAAGCCCATGTACTGAAAGGAGGTGTTGAGGCCCAGGTTGACCTTGGGATTGAGTTGCCCGAATGGCCTGGGATTAGGATCCTGGCTGGGTAGCCCTGAAACGGGATCGACGATGACATGCCCTTGGGGATCCCTGGCCCAATCGATGATCTTCATATAAGGATAGGCTTGCCCTACAATGGCATAGTCGTTTCCAATAGTGCCTTTTGAACCAACGGAGTTACCTACGTTGAGTTCCGTGGTGCCTGGCATCAGGCTGATAACTTTATTGTTGTTGAAACTGACATTACCACCTACATTCCAGCGGAATTTTCCGAGTTGCAACAAGGGGGTAATGTTAAGGTCTCCCTCAAGCCCCTTATTCTGCATTTCCCCTACATTGGTATATTGAACCTGATAACCGGTAACTGTGGAGATTTGAATGGGCACCGTTTGGTTGGTCGTATTTTCAATATAATAAGCCAGTTGCGCGTTGATGCGGTTACCCAGGAAACCGAATTCGGCACCTACCTCTTTGGCTGTGGTAAACTCGGGTTTGAGCAAAGGGTTATAGATGGTCTGATTAATGGCATAGCTGGTGGTGCCGCCGCTGGTAAAGGGGAATCCATTATTGGCCGTGGAGGACAGGACATACGTATTCTGGAGTGAGTAAGGGGGGATATTGATGTTTCCCACCTTTGTCCAGCTTGCCCTGAGTTTCAGGAAGGACAATACCTTATTATCTTTTAAAGCTGGGATGGCCTCCGTGGGGATGAAGGCGGCGTCCACACCTGGATAATAAAAGGTCCTGAATTGTTCTGCCAGCAAGGAGCTTTGATCCCTGCGTACAGAAGCATGCAGGAAAATCCATTCCTTATAGCCCACTGTACCATCCGCAAAAGCGCCGGTGGTTCTCACGGTTTGGCGGTTATCGCTTACGCCCGGTGTCTGCGTACCGCTTCCTATATTGTAGAAACCGGAGAAGGCCAGGGAAGTGCTGTTTTGGCTGGAATACCGCTGATAATTGCTGTTGGTCGTATATCCCACGATCAGTTTAGTGGAGAAGTCTCCAAAGGAGGTGTCGGCTGTCAGCAAAGCGGTGGTATTGAGGTTGGTCTGAATGCCAAAGTTATCGTACACGGCTCCTGGACCTGGAGGGTTAGACACGTAATTGTTTCCACTGAAGGAGTAGTTATTGTACTGCTGGGCGGCGGTAGAATATGTTTTTCCTGCCACCGTATTCTTGCCATCATTGACAAACAAGTTCACACCTACCCTATACAGGGCCGTTAGCCAGGGGGTTATCTTGAAGCTCAGGTCTCCGACAGGGGTAAAGTTGTAATTGGTATAGATGTTCCGGTTATTGTTGATATACCAGTAGGGGTTCAGGGACCAGGGAATGGGGAAACCATTGATGGAGGCATTCACATAGTTATTGACGTCCTTGAAGGCAGGGATGTTGATGTTGGGTGGAAAGCCCATCACGCTGGTATAGGTATCCGTCCAGTCCCCGTCCATATTGGCATTGAACTGACTATAGGCAATACCCACATTGGCGCTGAACCTGCCGTAATTGCGGCTGCCGTTGAAGCGGAATCCCGTCCTCCTGGACTTGTCTTCCGGTACGGTTCCATTGGTACTTACGTCTTGTGCGGAAAGATAAAAAGAGCCCTTTTCGTCCCCGGAAGAATAGGAGATGTCATTCTGGTAGGTATACCCTTTATTGAAAAAGTCATATTTGGCATTGGGATAGGCTTTGTAAGGTCCCATGAGTACGCTACCATCGGGTTGTGGGAAACCTACGATGGTGGTATCTCCATTGAAGGCGGGACCCTGGGCCTGTTGCTCCCAGGGGATGGCTAACCGGTTGCCATAGAAATCGGTGAACAGGGCATATCCCTGTTGGTATTCACCGGCATGCGGTCCAAATGTATTTTGGAGTTGGGGCAGATAAGCCACCTTATCCTGGGTAACGGTTGAGCTGATGGTTATAGACGGCTTGCCTTTGCTGCCTTTTTTAGTGGTGATGATGATCACCCCATTGGAGGCGTCGGAACCGTAGAGGGCCGCCGCATTGGCGCCCTTCAGTACGGTTACGTTATCGACTTCATTTGGATTAATGTAATTGATATAGGAAAGGTCTACGGGCACGCCATCGACGATCAGCAAAGCCTGGTTGTTTCCCAGGAAGGAGCGGTTTCCACGGAGCACGATGCGTGTAGTGGGATCAACACTATTGTCGTTGGTATTGATCTGGAGTCCGGAAACTTTGTCCGACAGTGCGGTAGCCAGATCGGTTTGCCTGGTTTGGTTGAGTTCAGCTTGGCCTACCTTAGCCGTGGAGTAACCCAGCTCTTTTGCCTGTCGTTTGATGCCCAGGGCTGTTACCACTACGTCGTTCATGGTTTTGCTCAGATCCTTGAGCACCACTATGATTTCTTCTTTATTGGAGATTTTTAGTTCCTGATTCTGGTAACCTACATAGGATATGACCAAAAGGGTTCCTGGAGGGGCATCTATAGTAAAATGCCCGTTGGCGTCCGACTGTGTCCCAGCGTTGGTCCCTTTCACCTGGATGGTTACGCCTTGTAAAGGGTTGCCATTTGCATCGGTTACCCTTCCCTTAACCAGGCCCGGAGCAACAGTTTCTAAGGCTGTTTGATCACCCGGCTCGGGAGGCGTTTCTTTTCCCAGGACCAGCACCTTATCTCCTCTTTCCTGAAAAGTCCATCCCGTTTGGTGAGCCAGGGCCTCCAGGATGGCACTCAGCGGGGCGTTGTTGAAATGAAGGGATACGGTTTTGCCAGGATCTATTTCGGTCTTGTCAAAATGGAACGTTACCCCCGACTGTTTTTCGATGATGTGAAATGCTTTTTCAGCAGGTTGATTTTGAATAGAGATCTTGATGCTGTTGTGATCCTGAGCTGCGGGCGTCAGGGCAGGATGAAGGCCGTCCGCCAGTAATTTGGTTGGTGATGTACATAAAATGCTCAGGAAGCATAAGAGCAAGGATACCCATGCCCTTCCGGGGGCAATGCCCGGGGGTGCAGTCAATTTTCCCATGTGTCCACTTATTTTTTGTTGATAATAATGATGCTGTTTTGGTGGAAGGTGTAACTCAGGTTTTCAGTAATGCAAATGGTTTTTACAATTTCCCATACGTTTTCTGAAGCGAAATATCCTGTATAACTCCAGTGCTTCCGATTACTATGGTTGACGACATCTATATTGTACATGTTCTTCAGTTGGAAAGCTATTTCGCCGAAGTCTGCGTCCTGAAAATTCATGGCCCTTTGCCTCCATGCTGCGACATCTGCTTCTTTGTCAAAGTGAGCCGTATCATAGCTGTTGGTGCTGCTATCGTAGGATAACCTCAAATGGGGCGTCAGGGTTATGGGTACGGAGGCATAAGGAATACTGACGGATACCTTACCCGATACCAGGGCGATGTTTGCCCCATGGTCCCTTTCATATGCACGGATATTAAAGGAGGTGCCCAATACCTTGGTTTGTGTTTGTGCCGCCAATACTTCAAAAGGCCTTTTGGCATCGGGCGCTACCTGGAAGAAAGCTTCTCCTGTCAACAGCCTTACCTTCCGTTCCTGTCCAAAGGAAACAGGATATCCAAAGCGCGTACCTGCATTTAATTGAACGAGGGTTCCATCGGGAAGCACCATTTTCTTAGTTTCACCGGCCGTTGTCGTCACCCATATGCTGTCCTCTGCGGGACTGTTCAGGGGATTAGCCCACTGGCGGGACGACCACCAGAATTTCCAGCAGCCCAATATCAATAGAACGCCCGCCGCCGCGACAAGGGCCCGTTTGTAGGGCTTATAAGTTCTGGATTCAATACATACAATGTCCGGGGTACTTATATGCTGCTCCAGTCTGGCAGATACCTTATCCAAGCTTGCCTGTATGTCGGTTTCCTGGGGCAAGGAGGGATGGGTCCTAAGGGATTCATACCATTCTTCTACCACTCGTTTTTCCTCAAGGGAGCACTTGTCCAGTCTGTACCTGTCCAACAAATCCGCCAAGTCATCGATCTGCATATAATATATAGTCGGTTGAGGGGAAAAAATGTACCATGGAGGTCGCTAATATTTTTTTGGAAAATTTTATTCCATGGTATCCTGCCATTTCAGCCTAAGGGCTTTCAAAGCCCTGCTGATCTGGTTTCGTACGGTTTGGTTGGATAACTGGAGGTGTTGGGAGATGTCCTCCACGGAAAGGCCTTCGTAGCGGCTTAATTGGAATATAGTGCGCATGCCTTCCGACATGCTGTGAATGTGTTGCTTGAGGACGGATTCCTGCTCCCGGGTCTGTATAACTTCTGCCAGGGAGGCTTCTGGCTTATCCAACATTTCCGTGAGGGCATCCAGGTGCCTGAGCTTTTGACAGGATACCCGGTAATAATCAATCACTTTATGCCGGAGCATACCTTCCAGATAAGCCTTGATTGATTTATGGGGATTAATCGTGTCTCTTTTTATCCACAATGCGGAAAAAACATCCTGTAATACATCTTCGCAAATTTCTTTAACACCAACCTTAGCGTAGGCTTGCAGAAAAAGTGTTCTGCTATAGCGTCGGTAGATTTCGGAAAACGCTTCTTTACTCCCTTCTTGAAGGGCGCAGACTAAGGCAGCGTCATCCCACGCAGATATCATAGCAGAAAGTATAGTAAATAAATGTACAGGATAAATGGAAGAATTAATAATTTATTCATGAGGGGCTACGTGATACGTTTTCCATTATCTTCGGAGATGCAGTTTTTGGATGAACAATTTCTCCTCAATACCAAGACGGCCGGGCGTCTCTACCACGAATATGCAGAGACCCAACCTATCATAGATTACCATTGTCATCTATCTCCCGCTCTGATTGCAGCGGATCACCAGTTTACCAATCTGACCCAGGCCTGGTTGGATGGGGATCATTATAAATGGAGGGCCATGCGGGCCAATGGTGTGCCCGAAGCTTATTGCACCGGTGCTCAACCGGACCTGGAAAAATTTAAGCAATGGGCTTATACCGTTCCTTATACACTGCGGAATCCGCTTTATCATTGGACCCATTTGGAATTACAACGTTATTTTGGGATAATGGATTTACTGAGTCCTGCCAGCGCCTCCATGATATATAGCCGTTCTTCGGAAATGCTGGCATCTCCTGAATATTCTGTAAGGGGTCTTTTAAGAAAAATGAAAGTGGAGGTGATTTGTACCACAGATGACCCTGCCGATGACCTGCAACACCATAAGGCCATCAGGGAGTCTGGATTTGAGGTCCGGATTCTACCCGCTTTTCGCCCGGATAATGCTTTGTTGGTAGATAAGCCAAAGGCATATGCTGCTTACCTGTCAAAATTGGAAGCCGCTTCGAACGTTTCCATTGGTACGTACACCGATTTACTGGATGCCCTCAAATCCAGGCATGACTTCTTTGCTGGGTCCGGATGCACCGTTTCCGATCATGGATTGGAAGAAATGTATGCCTCGGATTTTACCTTAGCCGAGGCGGCAGCCGTGTTTGCCAAAGCCAGGAAGGGTGCGGCACCTTCAGCACCGGAGGCTCGTTTGTTTAAATCGGCCCTGTTGCATCAATTGGCTGAGTGGGATGCGGAAAAGGGTTGGGTGCAGCAATACCACCTGGGGGCATTGAGGAACAATAATTCCAGACTACTTCAGGAATTGGGCCCTGATACGGGGTGGGATTCCATAGGGGATTTTTCTCAAGGACAGGCCCTGTCCGCCTTCCTGGATAGGCTGGACAAAAAGGGGAAGCTGGCCAAAACCATTTTGTATAACCTCAATCCAGCCGATAATGCCTTATTTGCGACCATGATAGGCAACTTCAACGATGGTTCCTATCCGGGGAAAATGCAATTCGGGTCGGCCTGGTGGTTCCTGGACCAAAAGGAGGGGATGACCCAGCAGTTGAATGCCCTCTCCAACATGGGATTGCTGAGCCGGTTTGTAGGAATGCTTACGGATTCAAGGAGTTTTCTCTCTTACCCCAGGCACGAATATTTCCGTAGGATACTTTGCCGGTTGTTCGGTGCTGAAATGGAGGCTGGGGAATTACCTCAAGATCTTCCATGGATTGGAAAGGTTATCAGCGATATTTGTTATGCCAATGCCCGGAATTACTTTGGGTGGTAAGGATTGTTTGTTATGAAGCATATGAAAATATTATGTTTTGGGGAGGTCTTGCTTAGGATGTCTCCCATGCTGGGAGGTGCGTGGCTGAAGGAAGCCCAAATGCCCGTATATGCCGGAGGCGCCGAGGCCAATGTGGCTTGTGCCCTGGCTGGATGGGGTCAACCCGTGGCTTATTGCACGGCCATGCCGGATCATTATTTAGGAAAAGAAATAGCGGCTTATTTCTCTGCCAAAGGCATTGATACCGATCCCATCTACTGGACGGGCCACCGGATCGGGACTTATTACCTTCCTCAAGGATCTGACTTGCAAAATGCAGGGGTTATCTACGATAGAGCCCAGTCCTCATTTTCCTCCCTGAAGCCAGGTATGTTGGATTGGGACCTCCTTTTGGAGGGCATAGATTGGTTTCATTTCAGCGCCATAAGCCCGGCTTTAAACAGGGAAGTGGCTGCGGTGTGTAAAGAAGCCCTGGATGCGGTCACCAGGAAGAAAATTAAAGTGTCTGTAGACCTGAATTTCAGGCCTAAGCTATGGCAATATGGGGCATCTCCCGTGGAAGTTATGGCGGATCTGGTGCAACACTGTGACGTTATCATGGGTAACCTTTGGGCAGCAGAAAGCCTGCTTGGTATTCCCGTCAGAGCGGATGTGCACCAGGGCGGAGGGCGCCAGGGTTACCTGGATCATTCCCTGGAAACTTCTGAAGCCATCATGGGGCGTTTTCCCCGCTGTAACAAAGTGGCCCATACTTTCCGTTTTGAGCGATCCGGAGAGGGGCTGACTTATTTTGCGACCCTCTTCGATAAGGAGCACAGCGCAAATGGGACCCTCTATGCTACCGGAGATTTCAAAACCGAACAAATAGTGGATAAGGTTGGAAGCGGAGATTGTTTTATGGGAGGCCTGATCTTTGGCCTGACCAAGGAATGGACTCCTTCCAAAGTGATCCATTATGCGGCGGCGGCTGCCTTTGGTAAACTACAGGAACAGGGGGATTCCACCCGTCAAACCCAACAACAAATCGAAGCCATCGTACAACGTTATGCATAATAAAATTCACCCCATACTCGGGCGGATCAAGTCTCAGGGCTTGTTGCCCCTTTTCTTCCACCCCGACGTGCTAGTCTGCGAGGCCGTAGTAAGGGCCTTGTATGCCGCCGGTATCCGAACCATAGAGTTTACCAATCGCGGAGAGCAGGCCCTTCAGAATTTTTCAACATTGGTACGCCTCCGAGATCAGGAAATGAAGGATCTGGTCTTAGGGATAGGTACCATCAAAACGGCAGAGCAGGGTCGACAGTTCATGGCGGAAGGTGCTGATTTTCTCATATCTCCTGGGATGGTGCCGGAGGTTGGCAAATTGGCTGCCCAGCACGATCATTTTTGGGTACCAGGCTGCATGACACCTTCAGAAATCATAGCCGCCGAGAGCCTGGGTTGCACCTTTGTAAAATTGTTTCCAGGCAATCTCCTGGGGCCGGCTTTTGTTTCCAGCGTCAAGGACCTGTTTCCGGAAATGGCCTTCATGCCCACCGGTGGCGCTGAACCCGAAAAATCCAATCTGGATGCCTGGTTTAAGGCAGGGGTCGTAGGTGTGGGCATGGGTAGTCGTTTGATCAGTCCCTCCGTTCTGAAGAGCGGTGATTATACCAAGATCACAGATTTGACGGTTAAGGTATTGGATATGATTGCTGAGATCAGGGGTAAGGGTTCCCAAATTGCCTAATGAGGTCCAGGAAATCGGGCGTAGGAAACGGAGAATGATCAACAACGCTCAGGATATGAATGATTTGTTGATACCCCCATCTGATAAACTGGAGAAATTGAAGAGAGATAGGGATGCTAGGCTTACAGGATGACTATGATATTGAGGAAGAATACCTTTCCAAAGAGGAAGAATTTCAAAGTATCCGCCACTACGGAACCTCAGCAGCATAAAACTTGGGAGTAAGCTATACCGCGCGGCGGTTGTCAGAGGGGCGCTATTTGAATGCGATAAACTTATTGAGCAGGTAATTCCAGATAACCACCACTCCGATGGCAATGGCCTTGCTGGTATAAAAGGGGATGCGCAATTTTTTATGGCAGAACCATAGGACCCCATTGCTGATGAGTAACCCTCCCAGGGAGATCAGCATAAATAGGCCGTATTGCCTTATATAGTCCTGGCTGGTATTGTGAAAAGTCCAGAATTTATTCCAAATGAAATTGTTGGTGGCAGACAATAAAAAACCAATGGAGTTGGCCACGTATTGGTTCCATTTGGCTTTTTCCCTGAGCAAATAAGTAACGGAAAAGTCAATCACCATTCCGCTCAGGCCTACCAGACAAAATCGGGCTATTTCATAGTAGGGGAGGTTCATGGCTGGATGGATTGGTAAACGTAAGCGTGTACAGAATCTGCGGGGACGTCCCTGAAGGTAGTGACGAACACGACTTCCGCCAGTTGATGGTTCCTATAAATGGGCAGGGTGTCGGTGCGATGGACGGCTTGCTGAAAAAACAAGGGCAACCTGTCGAGGCTTTGGTATTCCCTGCTGTTGGTCACCATGCAATAATCGGAAATGGAAGTCCAGTCCTGGTATTGATTCACCCAGTAGAATTGGTGAATGTCTTTAAGGGGCCCCAGGACGAGGGTGTTTTTTTGTAAGGGCCGGGCAATGTAGAAGTCTACATGGGCGCCATTAAACCAATTGACCTGAAGGAATTGATAATTGGGTTTTAGCGCTCCGGCTGCTATCAACGTGTTGCATAAACTGTCGGTAGCCTTCATGGTTTTATTCCATCCATACATATCCAGGGAAAAGTCGTCTTTATGAAAATCTTTGGTAAGCGCAGGTTTGTCCCCGGTCAGGTCTGGCCAACCGGTTTTTATTTCGATCAACCCCAAAACGAGTATGAGTGCCGTAAAGCTCAAGCAGATCCAAAGGATGATTGGCGTATTTGATTTTTGTCTTTGCTCTTGTCGTCTGGAAAGCCAGGCCGCGGGGAGTACCATGAGGGATAAATAGGAAGGCCCTGTCCAGTGAGGAAGGGTTTCCCGGGTGCCGCTCATGGCCCATACAAAGGCGATCAGGGGTATGCTCATGCAGAGTAAGAAAAGAAAATTCCCTGATTTTAGGTAGGGGTTTTTCCGGTAAGTGAACAGGGCGATAAAAATTAAGGCAACAACAGGTAAGGTATTGTAAAAAAACTCACCCAATATTTCCTGAAGGACATTGTCCCAGTGTATACCCTCATTGTGCAGGGTGCGACCCCCATGATAAGTAAAGGAGATCCATTCATGCTGGATATTCCAATGAATGATGGGATATAAACAAGCCAAAGTAAGTAGACCTCCTACGTATAAAAACGGATTGGCAAATTCTTTGCGCTCTTTAATGATAAGGTATAAGCCGACCCCGCCCCAAAGAAATACCCCATGGTATTTGGATAATATGGATAGACCGGCGGTAATGCCAAAAAGGACCCAGTTTGTTTTGCGGGAAGGGGCTCCGGGGGAAGCGGTAAATATATGCGCAGCTATGAGCAGGGACAACAACCAGAAAAAGGACTGGGCGGTGTCGGGAAGGATAAATATACCGCAGATAACGGATACATAAATGGAACTCGTATACAATAAGGTTGTGTAATACCCCGTTCTCGTATCACGAAGCCGGCTGCCCAACAGGAAGGCCAGGTAAATATTGAGGGTGCCGCATACAAGGGCAGGAATACGCATAGCCCAGGTAACGGTGGGTACATGGCCCAGATTAAAAAGCCGGATGACCCAGGCGATCATGGCCGGATGATCAAAGTAGCTCCAGGACAGATACCGGGGATAGAGCCAGTAATAGACCTCATCATTACCCAGCTCTATGGACGAAGCGACGACCAGGCGCAGTAACAATGAGCAGAACATCAGTAGGAGGACCTTATTGAGCGCGGCCTTTCTTTCCATGAGATTTATTCCCTGTTTGGCTGCAAATGTAGCCAATACTTGCGGAGGTTATGCCAGGTGCCCGGTAGGGGCGAAAAATTTGCGCTTAAGGACTATTTTACTTAATTTGACCAACAGTAAACCTAACGAATTAAGACTATGAAGAAAACGATTGCAATTGCCATGCTATGCACCGCCATGGGCTCCAGCTCCATGGCCCAGCAAATGACGAACACACCCCATGAAGCGTCTGGCCGCCATCATCAGTGGCCCAAGTTCTATCTGGCTATCAATGGAGGAAACTTTTTCAATGTTTCCCCTGGAGAATTTCCGAATGTCGGTCCCTTTGGCCCTTATCAGACCGTTGCTTATGTTGACCCTAGTACCGGGCAACAAACGTCCATCATCTCCAACAAGATATTAACGGGCTCCTATGGTGCGGGTTGGAGGACCGGATTGACCATAGGCATGGACGTGAGTAAGTATGTGAGCTTCGAAATCGCGGCCCACTATTTTCAGAGCAATAAGAACCTGATGACCAACCAGGTTTGGTATGAAGAAGGGCAAACACCGAGTGCGGCCACTACCTTATTGAACCTTACATCCAGGGGATATGTCGATGATATTGACGTGGCTCCCGCCGTTGTCATCAATGCAGGGCACAAGGAGGGGCTGAATCCATATGTACGCTTTGGACTGGTTATTCCTGTGTATGGGAGACTGAAAATCCATACCGATGGAATGGCCGCCGGAGAAACAGAGGTGGGCGGATCACTCTTTCCGACAGAGGCTGTTTTCCACAGGGATGAGGAAGTGAAGCCCAATGCAACTTTGGGGTTCCAGGGTGCATTTGGGGTGTCTTATCCGCTTTGCCATAAACTGGAGGTATACCTGGAAGCAGAGTACAGGAATGTACCGGTAGAAAGCAAGTCTAAGGAAGTGACTAAGTATAATGAAACAGATGTGGTAATTAACCCTTCCACAGGCGCCACTGTTGCGACTTCAACTGTCGGCCTCAGTGGGTTATCTACAGCAGAAAGGTATACCACTTATGTGTCGACCCTTACGGCTAGTTCCAATACACCGACAGATAATCCCCAGACCAACCTTCATCCCTCTTATCAAAACGACAACGCGCCGTCCAATGATTTGAAGTCCTATATCAACATCGGAGGCCTGGGCCTGAACCTTGGGTTTAAATGGAGGTTTTAAGAGGGGTTGCCCCTGGGGCGGCCAGAAATATAGATGGTTTCAGGGATAAGGGTTTATGCGTAAATTGAGCAATCAATACGATTGCCCATGTATAACCTTATTCGTTTCGTTTGTATCGCATTATTCGCTATTGCGCTGAAGACGCAGGCAGCACTTGCGTCTTCCTTTTCATTAACGTCGGCATATGCTGCCTGCCAGCCGTCGTTAAACATGGCCGCCGTGCATAAACCCCGTGTACTGGTGTTCAGTAAAACCGCTGGATACCGGCATGGCTCTATTGGCGTCGGCAAACTGGCTATCCTGCAACTGGGAGCCGCTAACGGTTTTGAGGTGGATACCTCAGAGGATGTTTCCGTATTTACGGATCAAAACCTGGCCCGGTATGACGCCATTGTTTTCCTGAGTACAACAGGTGATTTTCTGGACAGTGCCCAGGAATTGGCTTTTCAGCACTTCATTGAAAAAGGGAAGGGGTTTGTGGGTATCCATGCTGCTACGGATACGGAGTATGGGTGGACCTGGTATGGAAAGCTGGTAGGCGCTTATTTCGTGAAGCATCCCAACCAGCAGCAGGCAACCCTGCACATTGTGGATTCCACAGATATTTCCACCCGTCAACTGCCGACCACCTGGTCCAGGTTTGATGAGTGGTACAACTTCAGGGATATCCAACCGGACCTGCATGTGCTCATCACCATTGATGAAAGCTCATACCAGAACAACATGCCCAGATCTACCGTTCATCCCATGGCCTGGAAGCACAATTATGATGGAGGCAGGGCTTTTTACACGGAGCTGGGACATACGGATGAGAGTTGGTCCGACCCTTTGTTCCTCCAACACGTGCTGGGGGGGATAGATTACGCAATCGGAAAGAAAAAATAAGGATATGCATTTCTTTTTGGCTAACGTGGATTTGATGAAAATCCTGATCTCCATGGCCCTGGGTGCGGCCATGGGAATAGAACGTGAATACCGCAGTAAGGCTGCGGGTTTCAGGACCCTGACCATGATCAGTGTGGGGGCCTGTTTGATCACGATCACATCCCAGTACCTGGGTGGACCCAACAATCCGGACAGGATTGCCTCTAACATTGTGCAGGGAATAGGATTTCTGGGGGCTGGGGTTATCTTCAAAGACAACCTGTCGGTATCCGGCCTGACTACGGCAACGGCTATCTGGGTGGCTTCCGCCATAGGGATGGCGGTGGGATCGGGCAACTACCTGTTGGCCTTAATCACGACGGGTGCAGCCTTGGTGGTGCTGGCGGGATTTGAGTATGTACAGGCGCGCATTGATACATGGCATCAGTATCGCATTTATAAGCTCACCTACGAGCATGGGGGTAGTCTTAGCATAGAATCCCTGGAAAAGGATTTCCAGCGGCATAAAATCAAATTCATGAAAAGGAAAGAAAGCAGGGATCATAAAGAGGTGACGGTATGGTATGAGTTGTATGGGAACCAGGCCTATTTCACCCGGCTGGACAACTGGCTGGTGGGTGAGGATCGCATCATATGCTTTAGCAACTGATCCTTAATTTTGTGAGGAATGAGCTCCTCGATATTGACTAGCCCCATAGAGTACCTGAAGGGCGTTGGACCCCAAAGAGCGGAACTGCTGCAAAAGGAGTTACAGATATTTACTTTCAGGGACCTGTTGGAGCATTTTCCATTCCGGCATATTGACAGAACGAAGGTGGTTCCCATAGCCTCACTGCATCCCCAGTCGGATTTTGTGCAGGTTTCGGGGATGATCATGAGTTTGGAGGAACAGGGGGACAAAAGGTCCAGGCGCCTGGTGGCTACCTTAAATGATGGTACAGGACCTTTGGAATTAACCTGGTTTCAGGGCATGGCCTGGGCGCAAAAACGGATTCAGAGAGGGGCCAGGTACCTGGTATTCGGAAAGGTTACTTTTTTCATGGGCAAGCCCCAGATTGTGCATCCGGAACTGGAGGAGTTTGTTCCGGAAAAGACAAATGGGAAGCCATTTTTAGAGCCCGTTTATCCTTCTACAGAAAAGCTGAAGGCCAGGGCCCTCAATGGAAGGCAAATCGGAAAACTGGTAGGGCAATTGTTTGAGATGCTGAGTCCTCAGGACCTTCCGGAAAACCTGCCCCCTTCCATGATGGCCCGGCATGGCTTTTTACCCAGGTATGATGCCTACAGACAGATCCACTTTCCGGCCAGACCCGATTTATTCCAAAAGGCCCTGGATCGCCTTAAATTCGAAGAATTCTTTTTTACCCAATTGCGCCTGCAATTAATAAAGCTTCAACGCCACCAAGGGTCCAAAGGTCCCGTATTTGAAAAGGTGGGGGATTTGTTTCATGGTTTTTTCAGGGACCTATTGCCTTTTGAATTAACGGGTGCTCAAAAACGGGTGCTGAGGGAAATCCGGCAGGACACAGGAATGGGGCACCAAATGAATCGATTACTTCAGGGGGATGTTGGTAGCGGTAAAACTATTGTAGCCCTTCTTTCGTTATTGCTGGCAGTAGATAATGGTTATCAGGGCTGTCTGATGGCGCCCACAGAAATCCTTTCCCAACAGCACTTCGAGGGGATCGCCAAGATGTTGGAACCCCTTCCGGTTAAAGTGGCCATTCTTACTGGTTCCACCAAATCCGCCAGGAGAAAGGAGGTGTTGAAAGGTTTGGAAGAAGGGAGCATTGACATTGTTATCGGGACACATGCGTTGATTGAGGATCATGTCCAATTCAAAAAACTGGGCCTGGCCGTGATTGATGAGCAACATCGGTTCGGCGTCGCCCAAAGGGCCAGCCTCTGGAAAAAGGCAGCCATTCCGCCCCATGTCCTGGTCATGACAGCTACCCCCATTCCCCGTACCCTGGCCATGACAGCCTACGGAGACCTGGATTATAGCGTCATGGACGAACTGCCTCCCGGTCGAAAACCTATCAAGACGGTCCACAGATATGAGTCCAAGCGACCCCAGGTCATGGATTTTATCAAAGCCGAAATCGCCAAAGGGAGGCAAGCTTACATTATCTTCCCCCTCATAGAAGAATCCGAGAAATTGGCCTATGAGGACCTGATGAAGGGGTATGAGAACGTCAAAGCCTACTTCCCGGAGCCTGCGTACTGGATCAGTATGGTTCATGGACGCCAGAAGGCGGAAGTAAAGGAGACCAACATGCAGCGATTTATCAACGGAGATACCCACATTATGGTCTCTACTACTGTCATAGAAGTGGGTGTTAACGTTCCGAATGCCAGTGTAATGGTCATTGAAAGCACCGAAAAGTTTGGTTTGTCCCAGTTGCACCAGCTCAGGGGAAGGGTAGGAAGGGGTGCTGAACAGAGTTATTGTATCCTGATGACGGGCCCAAAACTGGGAAACGAGGCCAGGGAAAGGGTGCAAATCATGACATCGACCAACAATGGCTTTGACATTGCTGAGAAAGACCTGGAATTAAGGGGCCCTGGTGATATTGAAGGAACTCGCCAGAGCGGGTTGTTAAACTTTAAGCTGGCTTCTATAGTCCAAGACAAGCACCTTTTGGAGCTGGCCAAACAGGAGGCTTTCAGTATCGCCGAAAAAGATCCCGATCTCTCGACTTCTGAAAACAGGATAATAAAGGAATTCCTTTTGTCGCAAAAGGGTAAAACTGCCTGGAGTAAGATATCTTAGTATAAGATTTAGACGCCACCTGCCGTTATTTAATTCATCTCGATGAGCACAATGTCTAAAACCAGGCAGATCTTTTTTTTCCTATTGCTTGCTATAATAGGACCTACCACCTTGCTCAGGGCTCAATCCCCGAACAGTTTACAATTTATAGAAAACAAAGGGCAGTGGGTATCCTCGGTACTTTTTAGCGCAGACATGCAGGAAAGTGGTTTTTTCCTGGGAAAGAATGGGTATACGGTGCTTTTGCGCCAACCTATAGATCCCAAAACAGGAAAGCCCATCACCGGACAGGTTACTACCCATGCCTTGTATAATAACATGCATCAAACGGCTACACCTCATGGAGCAGGGTTTGTGAACGGTACTGGTGCGCTTGTTTCCTCCGGTACCGGTCTGGAGACACCCAATGAAGGAGCGGTGGCGTATAATACCCAAGTCTATAATGTGACCTTTCAGGGCGCCAATGCCTCTCCGGAGATTGTCCCTGATAAGATGGCTACCCGCTACAATAGCTATTTTATCGGCAACGATCCGTCCAAATGGGCCTCGCGTTGCCGCATATTCAACGGCGTTATCTACAAAGAGATGTATCCTGGGATAGATGTCCGGTATTATTCTGAAAAAGGTTTGTTGAAATATACACTCATCGTTCACCCAGGAGCAGATCTCTCTCAGGTCAAGCTTCAATATGATTCGGTTAGCAGGCTCTATGTAAAAGGAGAGCAGCTCCACGTAGTAACCCCTGTTGGTGAAAACCTGGAATTGGAGCCGGATTCCTACGTCCCCGGAGATTCAGGTAGAACAACCATCAACGTACACTATAAGGTAAAGGGGCATATCGTCACCTTTTCAGCCGACGAGTATGATCATTCCAAAACCTTAATCATCGATCCCAATTTGGTGTTTTGCTCCTTTACGGGTAGTAAAGGCGATAACTGGGGATTTACAGCCACCTATGGCTCGGATGGAAGCATGTATATGGGAGGGGTTGCTCAAGCTGGATTTTTGACGACGGGCACTTCTTTTTCTCCGGGTTTCCATGGACCTGGAGGGCATATCACCCTCTACCCACCCGATATAGCCATCATTAAATTGTCTTCCAATGGAAGCACTGAGGAATGGGGCGCTTACCTGGGCGGAGCACAAGATGTGGAATTACCCACTTCTCTGATTGAGAACCATAACGGGGACCTGGTGGTGGTTGGTCATACGCTGTCGGGGGATTTTCCAAAAACGGTGCCTATGGTAGGCAGCGGTGGCAACTGGGACATCTTTATTTCCAAAATCTCTAACGATGGAACCACCCTGATGGGCTCCATCGTCATTGGAGGAACAGGTTCTGATGGATCTAACATAACAGACAACTATGAAACACCTCCGGGTGCTCAATCCATCAAACAGAATTACGGGGATGATGCCAGGGGTGAAGCGGCTCTGGACGCAAACGATAATATCTACATGGTTTCCTGCACCAGGTCTTCTGACTTCCCAACCACGGGTGGCTTCCAAAGCAGCAACGCCGGAGGTCAGGATGGGTTAATTTTAAAGGTGAGTGCAGCCGTTAATAGTGTCCTCTGGAGTTCTTATTTCGGTGGGCAGTATGATGATGCCTGTTATGTCATTGACGTAAGTCCTTTGACGGGGCAGTTGTATGTAGGAGGAGGCACGATGAGCAATAACCTTCCCGAAGTGCCTCCTTCAGGAATCATTCAGTCGGCCAATGCAGGCAGCATCGATGGGTTTGTGACCTGGCTCAATGATAACGGCACTAGCGTAAGCATCAATAAAACGACCTATATAGGGACAAATGATATTGACCAGGTTTATGGCCTTAAATTTGATAAGAAGGGATTCCCTTACATCATGGGGACTACGACCAGTAATAGCTGGCCCATCATCAATGCCACCTATGGTACGCAATCGGCCGGACAGTTTATCTGTAAATTGCAGCCTGATCTCTCTGCCTATATATATTCTACCACCTTTGGTACGCCCTATTCTGCTGCCGGTCCAAATATATCTCCAACAGCCTTCCTGGTGGATAGGTGTGAAAACGTATATGTAGCAGGATGGGGAGGTATTGTGGACAAAGGAGAAGGATATCCTTCCTCTGGAACAATCAACCTGCCTATAACAGTAGACGCGGTTCAAAAAACCACTGATGGTAGTGACTTTTACTTTTTCGTGATGAAAAAGGATGCTACCGCCCAGCTCTATGGTACCTATTTTGGCCAATTCGGGGGACGTTTTCAGGAGCACGTAGACGGAGGGACAAGCCGCTTCGACCAGAATGGTGTTATATATGAGGGGATCTGCGCCAACTGCTATGGAGGCGCTTATTTTCCAACTACAGCCAGGGCCTTTGCGCCTGTCAATGGTACGTTGGGGACAGGATCGCTTACCGGACCCGAAGGTGGGTGTAATGAGGCTGGGGTAAAGATTGCCTTTAACCTGGCGGGGGTGGGCAGCGGTGCGAAGGCTTCGATTAAGGGTAAAGCCTTCTCTAACCTGGGTTGTATTCCATTGCTGGTCAACTTTACCGATACCATAGGTAATGCGGTTACCTATATCTGGAATTTCGGCGATGGCAGCCCTTCGGTAACTACGGCTGTCCCCAATACCAGCCATACCTATACCAATATAGGCGTCTATAAGATCATGCTGATCTCGGTGGATTCATCGGCTTGTAATGTATCGGATACTTCTTATACCTATATCAGGGCTGCCGACAATAGGGCCACCCCAAGTTTCACGGATGTTAAAATCCCGCCTTGTACGGATCTGGCCTATGTTTTTACCAATACATCCACCTTGGCTCCAAGTGCGCCACCTTTCAGCGATACTTCTTTTACCTGGAGTTTTGGGGATAATAGTGCTTTGGTACGGGCTGGATTAAATTCACAGACACATGCCTATCCGACAGCTGGGGTCTATACGGTACAGCTGATACTTGCAGATACCAATTATTGCAATGCGCCTGATACGGTTTCGACTATATTGCACGTATCGGCATTGGTGAAAGCACAGTTTACCACGCCTCCCACGGGCTGCACACCTTATAATGCGATATTTACTGACGATTCTCAGGGTGGAATGACCTGGGAATGGTATTTCGGAGATGGGGATTCGTCCAATTTAGAAAGCCCTACTCATTTGTATCCCAATCCAGGAGCCTATACGGTAAAACTGGTCGTTACAGATACGTCTACTTGTAACAAGCTCGATTCTACGACCCAAACCATTAACCTATTTGCTAAACCAACGGCTGCCTATACCTGGGCTCCTAATCCGCCTACTCAGAATACGCCTGTCATATTTACCAATAATTCCTCCTCCGATGCCGTTAAGTTTGAATGGATATTCGGGGACGGGGATAGCCTGGTTACAACCAGCCGGGATACGGTGCAACATCAGTACAATTCCTCTTCGACTTATAATGCATGTCTGATCGCTTTCAACGCAAATGGTTGTACGGATACCGTATGTCAGGCGGTAAGTGCCATCATCGTTCCCGAGTTAGATGTGCCCAATGCTTTTACCCCCCAAAGATTTGGTGTGAATGCGATCATCAAGGTCAGGGGTTTTGGTATTGGAAAAATGGAATGGAGAATCTATAATCGTTGGGGACAGGTCGTTTATCAATCTAACAATCCGGATGATGGATGGGACGGGACCTATAAAGGTGTCCTCCAGGCCATGGATGTTTATGCGTATACTTTAAGTGTGGAGTTTACCAATGGAACGAAAACAACAAAAACGGGAGATATAACCTTACTGCGTTGAGTTCAAAAGACAAAACATTATGAAAAAGGCTGCGCGGTTTACCAGCGCTTTGTGGGTATTGGGGCTGTTCTTTACGCAAGGACCCTATAACCTATTGCACGCCCAGGACCTGCAATTCTCCCAGTTTTGGAATGCGCCTCTTGTGGTAAATCCCGCCAATACAGGCTTCCTCCCCGATGCGGATTACCGTTTAGGAGCCAATTACCGCAATCAATGGAGCTCCATCATGGCGGTTCCTTATCAAACGATGAGTGTATTCGGGGATGCCCAGGTACTTAGGAATAAATTTGATAACGGATGGTTAGGGTTGGGGGGCCTGTTATTGAGAGACGTGGCAGGTAGTGGCAGCCTAACCTCCACAGAAATGTACG
>CAJCIQ010000162.1 GCA_903970475.1 Beijerinckiaceae bacterium | reverse complement strand
TTAATCCAGAATCCCATAACCCAACCCAGGACCAACAATAAAGAAACCAGGGCTTCTTCATGGATATAACGCTGATACTTCAGCAGCACACAGGCCAAAAAGGCTACATTTCCAATCAGCGCTACCTGAGAAGCGCGTCTGCTTATGGGTGTCATACAATAAGTACCAAAAATAAGGCATGGGTCCCGACTTTTGAATAATTAGGTCAAATACCCTTAATTTGCCCACGCATCCGCAAAACCGGAGGTGTAAATTATTGCAAATGACAAAGTTTAACTGGAAGAAACTTCTTCCACACATTATTGCCGTTGTACTGTTTGCCCTGATAGCTATTATTTATTGTAATCCTGCCATTCAGGGTAAAATGGTGGGTGCTTCCGACATGACTCAGTGGAACGCCATGAAGCATCAGATCCAGCAATACAAGGATGCCCATGGTGATTACCCTTTGTGGAGCAACAGCATGTTTTCCGGTATGCCTGCTTATCAGATTGCTATGAGCGGTCATGATCCGGTGCCTATGCATATCTTTAAGGACTTGACCAACCTGTTCCTGCCTAAACCCATCTGTTTTTTCTTCCTCCTTTGTATATCCTTTTATTTCCTTGCACAGATCCTGGCCATCAATCCCTGGATCAGCATGATATCGGCCTTAGGTTACGCTTATGCCAGCTTTAGTGCCATACTGGTGGTTGCTGGTCACGAAACGGAGATCCAGGCTATGGGCTATGTCCCCTTCCTGCTGGGCTCCTTACTCCTGATCTATCAGGGTAAATATTGGTGGGGCGCAGCCCTGACGGCCCTGTTCAGTTTCCTCCTGATCGTCACCAACCACCTGCAGATCACCTATTATGGGATTATCGTAGCCGGGTTTATGTCCCTGTACTATATTATCGAATGGATCAAACACAAACAATATAAGCACCTGGTCATAGCTGCAGCCTTAACCCTGGTTTGCGGAGGCCTGGGTATTATGGCTAATTCCACAGGCTTGTTGACGACCTGGGACTTTTCCAAAGAAACCATGAGGGGAGGCGCCTTGACCCTGGATACGGCTAGTAACAAAGCAGTCAAAAGCCAGGGATTGGATGTAGAATATGCTTTTCGCTGGAGCTATGGGGCTACTGAATCATTCTCTTTGATATCCCCAAATATTTATGGAGGATCATCCAGTGACCCCCTCCCCCAGGATGGTCACCTGGCCAATGCTTTGGGTGAAAAACAACTTCCTCAGCAATTGGCCCAAAACATTTACCAGGTCTTCCCGGCATACTGGGGTGATCAACCAGGCACTACCAATGTATACCTGGGAGCGGTCATGTGTTTCCTGTTTATTTTCTCCCTGATATATGTACGCAGCAACCAAAAATGGTGGATAGCAGCAGTAACCCTGCTGGGTATCCTGATGGCAATGGGAAAAAATTTCCCAGCGTTCAACGATTTCCTGTTCTACCACGTACCCATGTATAACAAGTTCAGGGTTCCAACCATGGCCATGTACATTCCACAGTTGACCGTCCCACTGTTAGCGGGCCTGGGATTACAGCAACTATTCTATGGACAGGATGATTCAGTCTACGTCTGGAAGAAATTCAAAACTACATTAATAGCCACTGGCGCCCTGGTCCTAATTCTCGCTTTCCTGTATACCTCGCTCAGTTACAAATCAGGTCATGATATTCAGATCCAGGAGCAACTCAATCAGATGTCTAAAAATGATCCGACCCTGGGTCAAAGCATCGTCAAAGCGGCAGCTCAGGACAGGCAATCCATTTATGGATCAGACCTGCTGCGGACCATCATTTACATTATACTGGCCGCAGGTGTGCTGTTCCTTTACATCAAAAAGAAAATCAAAATTCCCATCGCCCTGGCGGCCATTGGGCTCCTGGTATTTATTGATCTCATTAGCGTAGATCTGCGTTACCTGACCAGCGATAACTTCAAGGATCCTGACGAGGCCAATGCGGTTTACAACCCTTCTCCCGCAGACCAGGAGATCATGAAAGATCCTGGATATTACAGGGTCCTCAATTTGGCGGCCGATACCTGGAATGATGCTTTGCCTTCCTATTTCCACAATTCTATTGGCGGATACAACGCAGCCAAACTCAGCCTTTACCAGGATCTGATCACCTACCAAATTGGCAATGGTCCCAATCAAAGCAATATGCAGGTATTTGATATGTTGAATACCAAATACATCATCTTTGCCAACCGGCAGAATGGACAGCTTCAGGTTTCACCTAATCCCGGAGCCTTAGGCCCTTGCTGGTTTGTATCCACCATTGACTACGTGCCTGGTCCAGTAGAAGCCATGAAAGGGTTAAGCCATTTCAATCCCAAGGATACGGCTATAGTTGAGGAAGGCTTCAAAGTGGATATACCCTTTATCCCCCACCATGATACCACTGCCACCATTCAACTCGTTAAGAATGACAATGACGTCATCAACTATGAGTCTAACTCTAACGGCAACGAGTTTGCCGTATTCAGTGAGATCTATTATAACAGGGGCTGGAAGGCTTATATTGATGGGAAGGAAACACCCATTGTAAAAACCAATTACCTGCTCAGGGGGCTGGCCATACCCTCAGGTAAGCATCAGATCAAATTTGAGTTCAAGCCCCAGGCCTACTATACGGGTGAAAAGCTGACTGCCTTTGGTTCTGTACTAATTGTACTATTACTCATTGGCGCCATTATCGCCCAGTATAGGGCATCTAAAAAACCAGCCCCTCAAAAGTCTTAAGTCTCCATGGTAGATCATACCATACAGCTATCCGTGGTCGTCGCATCTTATAATCGTAGAGATTATATCATCGAGGCCATGGATAGCCTTTACCGTCAGACCTTATCCAAAGACCGGTTTGAAGTCATTGTCGTAGACAATAACAGCAAAGACGATACGGAAAGATTGATCGGTGCCTATATACGTACGCATACAGACGGGCACTTCTATTACTTATCGGAACTCCGGCAAGGTGCTTCCTTTGCCCGCAATTCGGGCGCAGCTATGGCCAAAGGCAGGCTATTGGTTTTTATGGATGATGATGCCGTGGCGGAGCCCGAGTTCCTGGAAAACATCCTGCGCTTTTTCGATACCCATCCAGGTGCAGGTGGCCTGGGAGGACGCATCATTCCGCGTTATATTCCGGCTGAACCCAAGTGGATGTCTCACTTTGTATCCTCCCTGGTAGGTAATTTTGACTATAGCCCGGAGACGGTAGAGTTCTCCCCTCAGCGCTATCCTCTGGAGTCCAACATGATTGTGCGCAAGGTGGATTTCGATGCAGTTGGCGGGTTCAATACGGACCTTCCAGGGGTCAAAGGCACACTCAGGATAGGTGGAGAAGGAAAGGAGTTCTTTTTTAAGTTGAAAAACATAGGCCGCACCATTTGGTACGACCCTTCTGTACGGGTAGAACACGTTGTGGAAGTTGCAAAGCTCACCCATGAATACCTCTATAGGGTAGCCTCTGGCATAGGGCGTGGGGAAAGCGTCCGGACCCAAGCCATAGGCAAAGGAGCCTATTATAAAAAGATCGCGGAATACATCTATAAACTCGGTGGGGCAATTGTATTAGGCCTTTTTTACGCCCTTAAAGGCCGCCCCGCCCAAACCATGCCCATCATACGTTTCCGTATAGACGCGCTTAGAGGGTTGTTGGATAACAAACGATAAGCTATTCTTTCACCACTGGAAAAGGAGCAACATTTACCTCAGCTAGGCCATATAACCAGACCCTTCTGTTGGATATTGGAAGAACCACCGTTATCTGGGAAACTCGACCAATTTCAATATTCAACACAGCGTTTACGGGATAGACATCCAGGTCAGAGGCCGGAATAGTAAACGAACCATTATCCGGAACAATATAATCCAGGGACTTAATACTGGAAGGCAACGCAGGATTGTTTTGCTGGCTCAGACCTCCCATATACACTATAGAGATCCCTACTACCAACTCGGCGCTATGGGGATCAGGCTTCCAGGTAATGGTAACAGGGACTGAAAAGTCCGCCCCGGGAAGACTTAGCCCAGGGCAACCCATAAGTGTCAATCCAATGTCATGTGGAACATAAAATGATCCAGTTACTGTATCTGCACTGTTAGATCCGGTGATAGTCACCGTGGAATAGGTTCCTGGCAAAGCTTTTCCCTGGGCCGCATAACCAGCAAAGGGATAATCAAAGTAATAAGTACTATCCATGCTCAGGGCATGATGATTTACATATAGGCTTTGCACAGTTTGGTTAGCCCCTGTAAGACTATCCATAAAACCAGCAAATGCACTGATGTCGAATGCGCTGTCTCCAACCGTCATGGTGTGATTATATACAAGAGAGACATAGTTGTATATGTTCGACGAATCTGCCATCCCAGCCATGGGGGGACTAAATGTCTTGGGGTTGCTGGAAAGCTGATTTTTTTTTGCAGGAATACAGCGCCAGCCCCAGGATGGTAAGGATAAGCAATTTGTTATTCATAGCCCTACCAAAATATACAATAAAAATATAGGAATCTGTTAAAATATGAGCCTCATCAGAATTCCGAATAAGTTGGACGGCTTGATTCTATAAGCCCTAAAATGCCCAGCAGAGCCAAACCGTCCAATCCTGGAATCAATTTGCTACAAAGTATCTACAACGAATGGTGGATCATCTGCCTCAGATATCCCCGCCAACAGTACAGGCTTACGGGAAACCGGAAGTATTGGCTTGTGCTGTGAAATCCTGCTAACCATCATTCCCAGTACGCTATGGACAGGAATCGTATCAATATCCCCTACAGGCACTGTAAAGGAGCCATTATCAGAAGTAAAGTAGGTCAGGGTGTTCATAGATGGCGGCAAGGTAGAATCATTAGCCTGACTTAATCCCGCAAAATAGTATATCATAATGACTACGTTCAGGGAAGAAGCTTGCGCATCCGGAGTCCAGGTTAGTGTGAAGGGTTTCGAAAAATTAGTCCCCGACTGTGCAATCGATCCTCCTAAAGACCTTCCAATGTCAGAAGGGACATAAATTGAACTGGTCAATGTATCTGCGCTGGAAGTGCCTGTTATTTTTACGGAAGAATTGGCTCCCACCAGATTTTTACCGGCATTAGAAGTAGTATCATAGTCATAACTGTAGCTACTATCCCCTGTAAGTTGGTTGTTATTTACATATACGTTTTGTACTAACAGAGTAGCTCCAGTTGCACTATCCACAAATCCAGCATAGGCGTTTACGTGGAAGGCGCTATCACCAGGCGTCCAGATATGCTTATAGGAAACAGCTACATAGTTGTTAAAATTCGCGCTATCCACCAATGCAGCCAACGCGGCGGGAATTTGCAAGTTAAACTGTCTGTTAATCTTATTACAAGAGACCGTACAAAGTAGCAAACCAGCAAATATGATGATATATCTTTTCATTTCTGTTTATTGAAAAATGATTAAGTAGTTGGAATAGCACAGCCGCAATTTGATTGCAATTTTGGATCATAGACAAAAGCCGTGTTACTTAAAATTATAGTGGATTGACCACCTGGAACGTCCTGATCATAATATAATACGCCCTGGGCTGCATATGTATAAAATTGATTTGAACTCCTGGAACAAGTCTGTGTCTCCGAACATGTAGTGCACATCGTCGCTGAGACAGTAATTTGCAACCTCATTCTGTACGCCCTACTAGCCAGATTTTGAGTGTTTATTACCACAACTCCGTTATTACCGGCAGGTTCAACAACCACCTTCTGGGCAAGTGTAACGCCTTGAGAGCTGATGTATGACGTTACCATGTATACTTTATAAGATATTCGCGTTCCGGAATTCAAGGGGCTATTACAACCCTGGAATAACCCTTCTAACGTGATCGTGCAGGGCATGGTACTCAGGATTATATTAGGCGGCCCAACATGACAACCACTGAATAACAAGGAAAAAATAATCAACAGCAGGCTGGCGAATATCCTGGGCAAGAGGGCGCCCCGCCTACCTCAGAGAGTGGGAAAAGTTTCATACGTCGATAAATGTTGTTTTGTGATTGATTTGTTAAAAGTCTTGCCAATATTTGAAATAAAATCTCATACCAATTGAAATCCTACCGATTTATATAAAAATCGGTTAAAACACCTAGTTACGAAACCTTCATATCACATCGCCTTATAAAAGTGCGGATTCCTGCTAATGATTTTAGGTGCGAGTGCCCAGAGATGGCCTACATTCAAAGCAAACCGGGAGGCCTGCCCCCACTCTCCGAAAGGATTCCGAAGGGTGAAAAGACGGTGAAAGAAACTAAAAATAAAATATACGATAACGCCGAAGCTGTAATTCAACAATAGGAACAAAAACCACCCTACCCCAAATTGCTTACGAACGCGAAGATGGTTAGAGACCATCAATTGATAATCTTTCTTAGAGAATAAACCTTGGTAGCCTTTGGAAGCACTTCCATGTTCAGAGACTACTGTTTCACCCTGTAGGTGTACGATCTTATAGTCCCCGAAAATGCAGAGTTTTCCAATCTTATGCAACCTGCTGCACCATTCTACTTCTTCCCCATAGAGGAAAAAATCCTCGTCCATCAGGCCTGCCTTTTCAATAGCAGAACGTTTGACCATCAAAAAGGCCCCGCTGATCCAATCCACTTCCTGGATGGAAGTAGATTCCAATACGTTGGGGACTTTAGTTCCTGCTTTGTATCCAGCCCAGCGCAGCAAATCCCCCCAATAAGGCAAAGGAAGCAAGTGATTGAGCCCTCCCTTCATGAAATAATTGCCGGAAATCTGGGGAGATCCGTCGGGGTTGACCAACTGTACGCCACAAGCCACATAATCTGAGGCCTCCAATGCAGTATAAGCCCTTGAAACGGCATGGTCCAACACTAGCGTATCCGGATTAAGCAACAACACGGCTTCACCTAAAGAAGCCCGTATTCCGGTGTTATTGGCCCGGGCAAACCCAGCATTATATCCCATATCTATCCAGCGTACTTCCGGATAGGCCTTGGTAATTAATTCCTGGCTATTATCTCCCGATGCATTGTCTACTACGAATACATCGAAAGTAATGGATGAGGTTTCCTTATAGAGGCTTTCCAAGGCATCCAGGATGAGCGCCGCTGATTTATAGTTGACAATGATGACGGATAGCTGCATCCTCATAGCGACCTGGAATGAATAGTATAATGTAGGGCCATCAAAAACTTAGAGCTCAGTCCATTTGTCAGTATAAAACGGGGTATCTTGGATTGCCAGCGTATCATGCTACTCAATGGCCTGGGCAGAACAGATGTATAACCGGCCTCCCTGATCTGGTATTCAGAGGTTATACTCAGGTTCCTGTATAACCTCCAGAAATAATCATAGACAACCATCTCCTTGAGATGGGCTACTCCATTTTTGATTAATAACTGATGATTCTCGGGAACCTGGACCCCGGCTACACCAAATGTATAATTAGTGACCTGGGTATCATTCATCCCTACATTGATCAGGGGGCTATCTATATAATACCAGCCCTTATACCTGCTTAAAAAACGGATATAAAACTCAAAGTCTACCACCCATTTGAAGGCCGGATCAAAGAAAATCTCCTGTTGATTTCTAAATAAGGTGCAACTGGGATTGCCTATATAATTTTTTCCCAGCAGGCGCCATAAACTTCGCTTCAATAAGCCTTGTTGGAAAGCGCCCAACCGGACTTCCTTTTTGCTATTGTCTTTTTCGTAAACATTGGTATAGGCAGAAAAAATAAAGTTAACCTCAGGATTGACCTTGGCGGCCGTTGCAAACTTCCCCAAACTATCGGGCCCCTCAAACCAATCATCGTCATGCATCACTTTTATCCATGCTCCACTGGCCCTTCTGATGGCTTCATTCCAATTCTCCGGCGTACCTAAGGCGGTTGGGTTTTTATAATACACAATGGGCAGTCGTGCCGACAACTCAGCGACTAGATCCTTAACGACCGTATCCGGGCTATCGTCCGTCAATACAATCTCAAAATCGGCATAGTCTTGCTGGGCGATTGATTCAAGCAAACGCCGCAGATAGATCACTCTTTTATATGCTGGGATACAAATACTAATAGTAGGAGCAGCCATAGGAAGTCACCTTAAAGCCGGCGGCAAAATATATTCAATTGCACATCGTATGAAGATGCCCAGTCCTTTTGATTGGTCAGTGGATGATCATACAGGTCGGCTGCCTCCTTTATATAATACACAAAGCCCTTTTCCGTCAATAAATTGAAAAGGTCCAGCAGCTCTTTTTGCTGGGCGTAGGTTCCGTGGTATTCCAGGAAAAAGTTTTTCACCTGATGAAGTTGATCCGCCAGATCCATGACGACCTCATATTCCGCACCCTCAATGTCCATCTTTAAAAAGTCAACTGGTCTGATCAGGTAATCCTTCAGACGAATTGCTTGTACGTCCCTTGTTTGCCCAGATGGTTCGTCTGTAATTTTGGAACCCATGGTGCTCTCATTGGAGAATTTCAATATGGCCTTTTCCTTCCAGACTGCTTCTTTTTTAAGGGTAACATTTTTGAGGTTAAACGATTCCACGTTTTTAGTCAACAGATCAAAGTTAATTTCATCCGGTTCAAAGGCCACAATTTCTGCATCGGGATAGAGCCGTTTCATATAGATCACGCTCATTCCAATATTGGCCCCACAATCAAGAATGTAGGGTTTTGCGGGTAATTCCTGCTTGTAGGGTTCCTTGATAAAGATCTCTTTTAGCCCATACAAAAATTCCTGTGGGCTATAAAAATATATTTTATGTCCAAATAATGTATGACTCCTAATTTCTCCAACTGGTAAATGCTTTAAGCGCTTCTCACCGAACCAATTGATATTCAACTTACTATAAGGATTCTTTAATACAGAACTCATCTTATGGCTTATCCCTGCCCCTAACCTCCTGACAAACGAATTATTTTGCATTCTTGCTGAAATTTAGAAAATTGTGCAATGTATAGGGATACATCTATATTTAATCTTAATATGTCCGCTGTAAAAATATGGTTTCCATCATAATCTGTTCAATAAATCAGGAATTTTTAAGGGGCGTCAGCGAAAATATCTCACAAACGATCGGAATTGATTATGAACTTTTAGTATGGGATAACCGAGAAGAGAAAAGAGGACTTTGTACAGTGTACAATGCAATGGCACGCAGCGCTAAGTACGAATACCTTTGTTTCATCCACGAAGACATTCTCTTTGAAACCCCAGACTGGGGGAAAGTATTGCAGCACCTGTTTGAATCCCAGCCTACAGTGGGTGTCATTGGCGTAGCCGGTTCTAAATACAAAAGTGCTTACTACTCCGGATGGTGGACTGGAGATGATCAATTAGATGCGTTTCATATCAACCATAGGATTAACGGAGTAGACCATCCCATGCTGCACCCAAAAGAAAGGGTACCTGGTTTTCATCAGGTCGTTTGCATTGATGGGGTATTTATGACCTGCCGAAAAAGCCTCTGGGAGAAAAGCCCTTTTGATGAAGAAAACGTGAAGGGATTCCACTATTACGACCTGGACTTTTCGCTAAGGGCAGCCCGTATCTGTGAAGTATTGGTAACCCTGGATATTTACATCACCCATATTACTCAGGGTGGGGATTATGGGGATAAATGGGTGGTGGAAACGATGAAATTCCATCAAAGTCACCAGCGTTTGCTCCCATTCGGACGTTATTCAACAGAAAGATCAAACATAGACCTATATATAGCCGCTAAATGGCTGGATAGGTTAAGAAGTGAAAAGATTAGTGCTGAAAATAAAAGGGCCTGGATCAAAACCCAGGGATTGAACAAACATATGAGCCAGCTTTGGTATCCATTACTGAAGTTTTGGCTCTATCGGCCGTTGAAGTTGCATATGGTGCATAACCTGCTTAAAAAATTAAAGTAAGGCTAACCGAAAAGTACCTTTGAAACACAAATATTCGTATGTCAAAAGCGGCCTATCTTGCCTCGCTACTCTTACTTTTATCCGTGTGCCAGACACAGGCACAAATTAACCTTACCAATGGGTTAATGGCTTACTATCCCTTTAATGGAGATGACAAAGATCATAGCGGCAACAATAATAATCCTACATTCAACAATGCTACCCCCACCATTGGAGAAACTGGGGCGCCCAATACGGCATATCATTTTGACGGAGCAACTACCGAAATGGTGATACCGAACAACTCCAGTCTTCAATTCGGTAGGCAGTTGACGATATTTGCCAGGGTCAGAGCAGAAGGCTATTACTATGGAAACTGCCATGGCAACAATATCATCTCCAAAGGGATGGATTTTGATAATTATGACTTTGAACTACGGTATGACGATGCCATATATAGTCAGGGCAATAGTTGTAACGGAAATCCCCCAGATACACTGCACGAAAATATTGACGTCTTCTACAGCTCAAGTACACTTCCCTACTCTCCCTATATTGAAAAAGGAGAATGGTACAACATCACCCGAGTAGATGATGGGACCAATGTAAAACTATACATTAATTGCGAACTGATCATCACTGTACCGGAGGATCCCTCGCTTAATATGAACAGTCCCGATTCTATGTATATTGGCTATTATCCTAATGCTGCCTATCCCTACTGGCTTAATGGGGACGTGGATGAAATCAGGCTATATAACAGAGCCCTCAACACGGAGGAAATCCAGGCTTTAAATGGGTGCAATATAGCTCCCTGCTGGCCTGATATTGCAGACTTTTCTTTAACACCACCCTTATGCTCTGGTGGAACCAATGTGCAGTTAGCAGCCGCTTATCCTGACAGCATCAGTTCCATCAAATGGACTTTATCGGATGGATCTACCGCTACCGCAAACACAGTAGATCACACTTTCGCAGCTGTAGGCAGCTACACCGTAAAAATGGCTGTGGTGTATAATACCGGCTGTACAGACAGTGTGTCCAAAGTCATTGCTATCAATAAACCTGTATTTGATTCAACGGTCATCTTAACCCCGGATACAGCGCTGTGCGCGGGATTTGATAGCTTATTGCTAAGGGCAAATCCCCTCGGGCTCGGTTTTTGCTGGACCCCGGCCATACTATTCAGCAATTCCTTTATTGATACCCCCAGGGTAGCACCTACAAGTAAAACCACTTATTATTGTACGAGCGACTTAACCAGTCCCAATATGCTCGTCAACGGTAATTTCAACTTGGGAGATTCTAATTTTGTGTCTGATTATTATTCAGTCCCCAACAATAACTCCGGGGCCGAATTCAATATAGGAACATCACCAACCGCCTGGAATTCCAGCCTGAGTCCTTGCGTGGACCATACCACTAGGAACGGCAATATGATGATGGTTTCAGGTATTGGTGGATACGTAAAGGTTTGGTCTGAAACCATACAGGTGCAACCCAATACGAATTATATTTTTTCCACCTGGATAGAATCGCTTTCCAATCAAAATCCAGGCATCCTGAATTTTTCCATCAACGGAGCATCCATAGGCAGTCCGATTATTGCACCCGGTACCACTTGTAATTGGGTGCAGTACTCCACCGCCTGGAACTCAGGGGATAGTACCAATGCAGTGGTCAGCCTGGTCAGCCAGAATCAGATCAATGGTGCTGTATTTGCCCTGGATGATATTTATTTTGGACCTTTCAACCTGGCTTATGATTCAGTAACCATAAGAATAGGCACATTCCCCTTGTTAAAAGCCAGGGGCGATACAACCGTATGTGGCACTTACCCTGTTCCTTTATCGGCTTCCGGAGCTGCCGTATATTCCTGGTCCCCCGGCACAAATCTGAATGACTCCACCATAGCAAACCCAGTGGCCAATACCTCTCAAACAACCAACTATGTTGTTTCCGCATTTATTGATCCGGGTTGTGTAAGCAAAGACACCGTGGTGGTGACGGATCTCCCATTACCGGTCTTCACTTTGAGCAGTCCGGCAAATGCGGACCTCTGCGAAGGAACTAACTTTACCATTACAGCCACCCTTACCGGCGTCCCCGATACCGGCATTTCCTACCAGTGGTCCAGCGTGAACTTGGGTCAGGGTTTATCCACGCTATCTAGTTATAGTGGTACGGCTATGCATACCGATACCTTTTACGTAGCTGTTTTTGATTCAGCCTGTAAAATAACGGACTCCCTTCAGACCAATCTACAGGTAGATACCTTGCCCATCCTAACCATCAATAAATCCAATGATATAGATTGTGCGTTACCCGAAGCTGTACTGGGGGTCAACGGAGGGTCAAGCTATACCTGGACGCCTGCTTCCACAATTGACCAAGGGGCCAACACTGCTAATCCAACAGTTGATCCCTTAATTACGACAACCTACACGGTTTCAACGGTTAACGGTGCTTGTACGACTGTAGATTCCATTGAGGTTTCCGTTGATTTTAAGGGGCAAACCAGCTCCTTCAGTGTTCCTTCGGCCTTCACCCCCAATGGAGATGGGATTAACGACTGCCTGAAATTAAATTATTGGGGCGCTGTTTCCAATTTCGAATTTTCCATCTATAATAGATGGGGACAACGTGTATTCTACACGACATCCAGGGACGTTTGTTGGGATGGAACATTTAATGGAACGCCTCAACCTCCTGGTGCATTTATATATCAGATCAAAGCCAGCAGCCCATGTAGCGCATCAGGATATGTCTTTAGAAAAGGGACCGTTACCTTAATTAGATAAGATAACGCTATCAATGTTGTGGTTCTGGAGTAGGCCCTTGTCTGGGCTAGGGGCGATCGAGTAGGAGAATAGCCCTGGAATACTTTTAGGGCTATCTGATCTCTCACACTACCGTACGTACGGTTCCGTATACGGCGGTTCCAATTATATTTAATTCCTGAAAGATTAGATACTTATCCTGGAGGCTTATCAGCCCTAGCGCTTTGAAGTAACGTTTTGGAAAGGCGAAGTTCATATGCGTTGCGCCAGCATTCCACCAGGGGTCCCGGCCATTGAAGGCCGATAGACTCGCCTGTTCATCCGGTAGCCCAGCGGCCATTAGTTTCAATCTACGTGTCCAAGGTCGCTTCCACTGGACCCATAGGACTTTGCGCAACTTGCGTCTGATCCACTGGTCCAGTTCTTCAGCGATCCCTTTCCCATCTGCAAAACCATAGTAGTTGATCCAGCCCCGTAATAGCGGATTCAGTTCTTCGATCATTTTACCAACGCTCTGACCTCTTCCTCTGCGCATGATCTCTCGGATTCGGTCTCGAATCCTATCCACACTTTCTTTGCTGATTCGGGGTCGCCATCCCTGGGCGCTCTTGTAAAACGAGAAGCCTAGGAATTTAACTTTACTCGACCGTCTCACTTTGCTCTTCTCCTTGTTCACCTTCAGTCGCATCAGCTTCTCCACAAACCGGCTTACTGAGTCCAGTACTCTCTCTCCGGACCGTTCGTTGTTGACGTAGATGTTGCAGTCGTCCGCATAGCGGACAAAACTGTGACCCCGTTTCTCCAACTCCTTATCCAGCTCCTCTAGTACAATGTTAGATAGCAGAGGTGATAAGGGGCTGCCTTGAGGCGTACCCTTCTCCCTTTGGCTCACCATTCCTCCTTCCAGCATCCCCGTTGACAGGTAGCGATGGTGTAACCGGTGCAGCTTCCAGTCCCCTGGGGTCCGCTCCATAATCCGACTCATTAGCCTTGCGTGGTTCACTTCGTCGAAGAATTGCGCCAGATCAATGTTTACTACAACTGTCTTACCAACCTCCTGATACTGCCTGGCTCGTTTTATTGCCTGCCTTGCGCTTCGTCCGGCTCTGAATCCAAAGCTGTTATCAGAGAACGTTTCTTCCCATATGGGGCTCAATACTTGCTGTACCCCTTGTTGAATCATACGATCCAACACCGTGGGAATACCCAGCATCCGTTCTCCTCCGCCTGGCTTGGGTATCATCACCTTCCGTAACGCTTGGGGACGATAGGTGCCCGATAGTAGTTCGGCCTTGATCCTCGACCAATGAATC
>CAJCIQ010000161.1 GCA_903970475.1 Beijerinckiaceae bacterium | reverse complement strand
GTAAGGAGAAAAAAAATGCAGCAAAATTTATTCCAAATATTCAAAATGTAGGATTTCTATGTAAATTTACGTCCTTATGGCACTTAGTCAAAGCTTACAACAGAAACTCCTACAAAAGCTATCACCCCAGCAGATTCAACTAATGAAACTGTTACAGGTGCCTACTGCAAACCTGGAAGAGCGGATTAAGGAAGAACTGGAGGAAAACCCAGCCTTAGAAGTAACGGAGGAAGATCATGAGGATAATTATGAAGATGGTCAGAACGATGAGTTTTCAGACGCCAATGATGAAGAATATGATGGTAGTGAGGACGATTACGGCAATATAGATATCAGCGAGTATGTTCATGAAGGAGACGACGAGGTCGGTGATTATCGGCTCAGAGACGAAAACTACGGAGATAACGATGAACAAAAGACCATCCCTCACCGCATCGAAAAAACTTTCCACGAACATCTTTTAGACCAGCTTGGCATGCTCCCTCTGGATGAACGCAAGCACAAGATTGCTGAACAAATTATAGGCAGTCTGGATGACGACGGATATTTACGCAGGGACATTACCGCCATTGCAGACGATCTGGCTTTCCGTCAGGGCGTAGATGCATCAGAGGAAGAGATCAACGAATTAATAAGCCTGATCCAATTATTCGATCCTCCAGGAATTTGCTGTAGGAGCTTGCAAGAATGCCTGCTTCTTCAATTGGAAAGGCAAAAGGCTGAAGGCAAAGAAGTTGAGAAAGCCATTGACATTCTCAACCGCTACTTCGATGAGTTTACCAAAAAGCACTACGAGAAAATACAAAGAGGTCTGGACCTCACGGATGAAGGACTTAAAGAAGTCATTGGTCAGATCATACGCCTCAATCCAAAACCAGGCGGGACTGTAGGTGAATCCAACAGAGCCGAAAGCTATGTCATTCCGGACTTTTTCATACTCAATAATGCAGGTCGCCTGGAACTTACCCTGAACTCAAAAAACGCCCCCGACCTGAGGATTAGTGAAGGTTACAGGGAAATGTTGAAGGAGTACGATAAGGGTTCAAAAAAGGATAAGCGCCAAAAAGAAGCGGTCCTCTTCATCAAGCAGAAGATTGACGCGGCCAAATGGTTTATCGATGCCATTAAGCAGCGTCAACATACCTTGATTTCTACTATGCAGGCCATCATGGATTATCAGCATGAGTTTTTCCTTACAGGAGACGAAACGACGCTGAGACCAATGATCCTGAAGGACATTGCAGAAAGAACGGGCTTGGATATTTCCACCGTAAGCCGGGTGGCCAACAGCAAATTCGTTCAAACGGAATTCGGGACCTACCGCCTTAAATTCTTCTTCAGTGAATCCTTGAGCACCGACAGTGGAGAAGAAGTATCCACCAGGGAAGTGAAAAAGATCCTCAGTGACCTGGTAGAAGGGGAAAACAAGAAAAAACCACTGAGCGACGAAAGACTCACAGAGCTATTACAGGAAAAAGGATATAATATTGCGCGGCGAACCGTGGCCAAGTACAGGGAACAATTGAATATTCCTGTGGCCAGGCTGCGCAAAGAGCTATAGAAAATGAAGGCGACCTCCACCATTACTCCATCCAGTCCCGTTCCACGCACACAACGGGTTTTGGCAACTTTGATATCTTACGTATTTCACCCAATCTTTTTGGTACCTTATATGGCGGCTTTCCTGATTTACGGAGAGCCGTCTTTCTTTTTAGGTGCCCCCCCCCAGGACAAACTAAGGCTTTTCATAAGCTTTTCGGTCAACACCGTCTTCTTCCCCTTGTTGTGCGTGCTGCTGGCAAAAGCGTTGGGCTTTATCAAGTCTATCCACATGACAGAAGCCCATGACAGGATTATACCCTATATATGCACCCTGACCTGCTATTTCTGGGCCTGGATGGTGATCCATAACTGGCACAATGTGCCCATTACCATGGTCTCCATGATCTTCGGCGTCTTTCTGGCCGCTTCCGGAGGCTTAGTGCTAAACAGCTTTTTCAAAGTCAGCATGCATACTACCGGCGTCGGGGGTTTACTCACCTTTATGCTCCTGCTGGTCCTCTATGGTACACCCTCCATGGGCTTACCCTTAGGCCTGGCCATCCTCATCACAGGGCTGGTTTGGACCGCACGCTTACTGGTCTCCAATCACACACAAACGGAATTGATCATGGGGTTCATGCTGGGCATGCTCGGTCAGCTCGCCGCCGCCGCCTTCTTTCATTAATTTTTTGGAGGGAAAAACAGGTGCTTAACTTTCTTCAGTCGTGCCGCGACATGGCAACCTCTGGGTAGCAATACCGCATGTCTAGGGCAACCCCAGGGCACCGTGTTTTGCAACCCCTGGCACCGAAAAAATCTAAGGAAAAAAACTTGGATTTTTTCGGTGCCAGGGGGGGAAATAAGCGGCCAAGGCCAATATGGTAATGCACGCAATGGCGCTGAAAGGCTTATCCTTTCAACACGGGCGAATGCGAAAGATAATTGACGTCAGGATAATACATGAACAGGCAAGAACCTTCTTTGATCTCGTTGATGATCTGCTCATGTTCTTCCATGGGAACGGCGGGGCAACCTAAGCTGCGACCCATGGTACCGCTTTTATCCAGGAAGTCTTCGTTGACATACCAGCTTCCGTGAAGAACGATGTTGCGGGACAGTGCCTTATCGTTAAAGCCTTTGTCCATACCATCCAGGCGCAGGGAATAACCATCGCGTCCATGGTAAGTATTGCGGGTAACATAGAATCCCAGGCTGCTCTTATTGGAGCTCATGCGATTGGAGAAGGAAGTGGCATACTCTTTTCCGGAGTGACGACCGTGGGCAACATAGGTATTAAATACCAATGTCTTGTCGATCAGGTCGAGGACATAAAGTCTTTTATTATGGGAAGACTGGCTAAAATCTACAATGGTCAGTAACCCGCTTTTATCCAGCACACCTTTTTCCAACAAATTTTCATAACCGCGAACTGCAGTTGTAAATGCCTGAAGGGAAAGACCTAATGAATCCAAATGCATCTGATCGTATTCTTCCAATAAGGAAGTAAGTCCGCTCATAGGAGCCACAGATACAATAGGTAACATGCCGCTAAGGCCTCCGCCACCAGATCCGGATTTGTTCGATTGGGGTAACCGAAAAGATAAATGCGCGATGCTGCACAAGAGAAAGAGACTTCCGACTACATAGACGTTAAAACGCTTCTTCATCTTTTTAAACTTGGTTTTTAATACAGGATATTATTACGTTAAACAATTAAACTTCAATAACCTCCACGCTTTCTTACACGTTTATTGTATATAACGGGTCGGATTTTGTATTAGTGCGTTATAAACAAATATAAGTTCCATTGGGATATTCACAAAATATCAACAGAAAACCTTCGTAATTATTATGTCAAAGCCCTGCAAAAATAGTAAAATTACGGTTGCGGATAGACAGCCGGTAGGCCCGTCTGTCTTATTTTATTGTTAATCAATAATTTGGACTTTTCCAAATATTGTTGACTGGGATAATATATAAACATCGCACTCCCATGGTGTATGGCCTTAATAATGGACGCTGTGGCTTCCACTGGAACGGCGGGGCACCCTTCAGATCTTCCCAAAAATCCCTGACGCCTACAAGCTTGACCATCGGCATAGTCGGCGCCATGTAACACAATTCCCCTAGTGAGGGCATTATCATTGATTCCCTTTTCCACCCCATTAAGGCGAAGGGCCATCCCTTTTTTGCCTTCATACTCACTTTGGGTAACGTAAAAGCCCAGGCTGCTCTCATTGGATTCGGGCTTATTGGAAAAGTTCATAGCATATTCTTTCCCGGACTTCATACCATGGGCAACATAGGTGTTGTATAATAACTTACCCTTTTGGAGGTCCACCACGAATAGGCGTCTGCTTAAGGAGGACAGGCTGAAGTCTATGATGGTCATCACCTGTTTATTGTGGAGCTTTCCCATTTTGAGCAGGGATTGATACCCCTTCCAGGCGGACATAAAGGCTTCTTTTTTGAGGCTTTTGGCCTGGGTCTGTAATTGCGTATACAATCGCAGGGAACCATCAATAATAGTAGCGGAAGAGTCTGCTGAGGCTTTCAATGAGAGGGATACAGGGCTGACCAAAGTGGCAGCCTGAATGTTCGTGGTCTTTTTGGGCTGGCCCGTATACAGGGACAGAAGCACGACAGCTGGTACGGTAATACTGAGCAGCTTCATAGGATATGGATTTATCAGGGTGTTAAATATATGCAAAAAGGGTGGAGAATTCCACCCTTCAAAAAATATTTTCCTACCTGCACCCTAATGGAGGGAATAGCTCCGTTTTGCCATATCGGGGGCTTATGAGCCCACATTAAAATCACCCTTATTCTCCCCATTCGAATCCTGGGGAGGAGGTGTGGGCGCCAGGAACTTATTAATGCGGATGTTCAGGCTCAACAGCACAAACCTTGTCAAAACATTAGCCCTGGTATCTTGGATATAGTTACTTCCGGTTGTACGCCAAACACTGACATTCTGATTGAGCAGGTCATAGCCTTTCACTTTCAGCCATATGTCCTTTTTCTTATCGAAGTATTGAACAAAGTCAGCATTGAGCATATTAACCGAAGTATTATAACCGGCAGACTGCCCGGAGGATTGCCTGTAATCGTAGTCAATGTTGAACTCCGTTTTAGGGGCCAGTTGGAAGGTGACGTTGGGGCTGACGTCCATAAAATAAGCTACGTTATTCATGGATGGCTCCAGGGAGTAATCACTTTCCTGCCTGGCCAGGCTGAAATCGGTATGCAGATCCAGCCACTTAGGGGTATCATAGGTCACCCCGAAATGGAACTTGGTGTAGTTGCTGGTATTAGCATTATCTTCTCCATTGAGGATGTTGTCTGTCTTCCCTCCTTGGGCCCAAAGGCTTACGTTCCATTTTACCTTATCATCCCATAGGTGTAGGGGCCTGAAATATGATATCCAGCAGTTCCAGTTATAAGCTCCATTGAGGTTTACCGGCTGTGTCGTCTGTGCGCCCGTATTGGCGTCGGTAGTGGTGGCGTTGGAGATATAATTTACGATCTCATTAAAGGTGGCGTTGGTATTGAAACCCATTTCCTTTTTGGGGTCGTAGTAGTTGAAAAAGTAACGCACTGTATGGGTCTCTGCGTACTTTAGCTCTGGATTACCCAATACCAGGTAGAGGGGGTTGGTATTATTTACGATGGGAATCAACTGATTAACCGAAGGTGCTTGCACGTTAAAGTTGTAATAGATATAGAAACGCCTGTTTTTCCCATTATTATAAAAACTAAGGTTGGGAGCAAAGCCGCGGTAAGTTTTCTGGTAGTTGGTATCTTCTCCTACTGACTGAGAGTTGGTAATGGCGTCCAGATAACGCAACCCGGCACCGAATCCGGTAGTTGCCGTTCCATAATTATAGTTAACGGTAATGTTATTGAGGTAGTTTTGCGCCTTGAAATGATCCGTCAGACTATCGTTGACCATGTCGTAAAACTTCGTTGCCGGATTATAATCGTAGGTCACCTGGGGCTGGTCGGTGTTCCCATAATTATAATTGTAGGAGAAGTTCAGGGAGCTTCGCTGGGAAATGGGTTCCGTATAACTGGCCGCCGCACCTATGCTGGTGTTCTTTGCTGGGATTTTCTGGTACTGATTAACAAACTGAGCATAAGCAGTGGAATCCACCGGCATGAAGTAACTGCTGGAGTTAATGAAGTTGCTGGCGTTGTTGTTGTTGATATTGTTATTGAAGTTCAAAAACAAGCTTCGCCTGGACCCTTTGAAGCGATGGTTGTAACTGATGTTCCCATTGATGAAGGGATTGCGGGTTTCATTGCTGTTATTGCTGGTCCCGTTGTTGACCATGGTAGAATCCTGGAGCAGGGTATTAAAGATGCTGCTGGTATGGTAGGCGCTATAGGCATATCCCACCGTCTCATTGAAGCGCATGAAGTTCAGGGTATCGGGTTTGAACTCAAACCATAATCCCCCGTTGATATTGCGGTAGGTAGAGTGGGTACTGTTGGTTTGATTGTAATAGCTGATGGAATCAGTATAAATGTTTTGTTGCGCTATATCCTGGTCCCTTACGGTTTTATACTGATCTACACCCGCATACAGTGCATAGTCCAGGCTCTTCCCAATCTTATCGGCAAAGTTGACTTTGGCTTGTTTATAATCGGTAACCCCGTTCCAGTTATTGTAGGTTGCATCCGTAGTTCCGCTGCTGGAGTTGCTGTTATCGCTACGTCCATCATTGTTCCCGCCGATAACGAAAGTGAGTTTACGGTTGTTGTTGAAGAGGTTGGTATTGCTTTTTACTTCATACCTGCCATCGGTGCCTATGCCAATGTAGTCATTGCCGAATATGCCTCTTTTCCTGTTTTTCTTCAGGGTTATATTGATGATCTTCACGTGTTGCCCATCCTCCACGTTGGTAGCCAGGGCCTGATCACTCTTTTTGTCAATTATCTGGATCTTGTCTATGACGTCGGCAGGAAAGTTCTCCATGACGGTTTTCAGATCTGTTCCCATGAAGGGTTTCCCGTCTACATAGATCTGGGTGACCGTTTCTCCCTGGGCCGTTACATTACCAGCCTTATCGACTTCCAATCCCGGAACCTTTTTAAAGAGGTCTTCGGTGTTTCCATTCTGCCTGACCCTGAAAGAGCTCGCGTTGAACTCGGCGGTATCGTTTTTTACCTTCATTACTGCCCGATGGACTACGATAGACACATCCCCCATTGATTGATAATTGGAAGTCAGCATTACGGAGTCCAACATGATGATCTCATGTGTGGGGCTGAACCGGACTTTTTTATAAGCATCCGTGTAATTGAGGGCACTGATGCGGACAAGCCAGGCGCCTTCACCCACATGGTTAAAATAAAATTTACCCAGGCTATCTGAAAGGATGGTCTGTTTTGCGGAAGAGTCTTTGGGGTTTAGCAAACTGATCGTTGCACCGGCAATGCTTTCTTTGCTGGTGGAGAACACCTGGCCCCCGATTTTGTACTGTGCTGCTGCCTTATGAAAGAAGCCCAAACCCATCACGGTTAGAAATACAATACTCCCCGAATAACGTTTCATATTATTCCTTTGAATTATTTTAAAGCAGTAAGGCTGGTGGTAAACTAGTATTGCATAATCCCTCCATTTTTTTAAATATTAATTAAATTTTTTACGGCCGGTTGAAGTTTCTACAGGAACGGAAAACGGTTATCTTTATCTTCAACAACATACCCTCCCCTGATGAAAAAGGTTTTTTTGCTTTCGCTGATTTTTTGCAAAACCGTTTATGCACAGAAGCCCCAGCCCGTGGCCGCTAGTACCTACAATTTTAGTGGACTAGACCTGGTACTCAATCAAAATGCAAAAGCCCTGGACAAAAATTTCTGTGTCCTCATTTATAAAAATGCTCAATTGGTGTACCGGGTGGAAATGGGCGACAGTAAAGCCAATCTGCCCATGGAGGCCGGAGACATATCGAAATGGTTAACGGCAGCCCTGACTATGCAGTTGGTCGATCAGGGAAAACTGAGCTTGGATGACAAGGTGAGCACATACCTGCCCATATTTAAAACCTACGGAAAGGGGTATATTACCATTCGTCAATGTTTGACCCATTTTACAGGATTATCCGGTGCGGGTCTTTCTGGTTTGCATGGCTATGCTACCCTGGAGGCAGAGGTAAATGATATATGCGCCAAACGCGAAATCTCCACTAACCCCGGCACAGAGTTCCGCTATACCGGTGCGGGCTATGCCATCGTAGGCCGGGTGCTGGAAGTCATTACCAAAAAGCCTTTTGATCGCCTCATCAAAGAAACGTTGTTCCGCCCCCTGAACATGCAAAGGAGCTCCTTCACCAGCGACCATGCGGTGGATCCTGCGGAAGGAGCGCAAGTGGCCCCCGCAGAGCTGTTGAATTTTACTGCCATGATCCTGGGCAAAGGGGTATTCAATGGAAAACGCTTTCTGAGCGATTCCTCCATTGCGGAATTACTGAAAGTAGAAACGACCTCAGACATGATCAAATCCTCCCCCATTGGCGTTGACGGATACAACTACGCGCTGGGCGCCTGGATATCGCCCACCAATCCGGGTCTGTATGTGGCGCCCAGCCTTACAGGTAGCTGGGCTTTCGTAGATTATGGGAAAAGCTATACGGCAGTCATCCTGGTGGCCAAGTCCTTCGGAGATCCCAAAAAGACGGTCTTTGTGACCATTAAACAGGCTATGGATTCGGCGCTACAGTAATGCCCTCCCGTAGCAGCCCTACGGACGCGAAGGGTCGGTTATGCCATATGCCTGGAGTATCTTATGGAATAATGCTGTGTTCTCGTAGACCCCTTCAAAATACTGGGATCCCGGACCATAAGCGAATACGGGTACCGGTATCCCACTATGGTCGTGGGTGGAGAATTGTCCGGATACATACCCTTTATGGAAGTCCCCATCCAATAAAGAGAGGCCTCCCGTTTCATGGTCAGCAGTTACGATGACCAGGGTATGCCCGTCTTTGTCGGCATAACGCAGGGCAACTCCGATCAACTGATCGAAATCCAGGACCTCTGTTGTGACATAAGCGAGGTCATTCTTATGACCGCCATAATCGACCTGGGCGCCTTCAGCCATAATAAAAAACCGATTGGTCCCAGAGTCAACGCTGGTTGCGGACCCTGCATCCAATATGTCCGTAGCCTTCACAAAGGCGCGCGCTAACCAATCTCCCCGACCATTTAGCATGGATAAGCCTGCCTGGGGCTGCATGACCAGCCATCGGCCAGGAATTGCAGGGGCTGGCCCAGGATTCTCCGCGCCCGGCCCAGTAGTTGCGCCACCTGACCTGACAGGGGAAGGAGCCAATCCCACACTATCTAATGTGCTGGTAACGGTTATGCCTTGGGCCCGCATGGAGGCCGCCAGCACGGGTCCGTAGGTTGAATTGCCTGACCCCATCAATAGCGTTACTGGAGAGGTAACATAGTCCTGAAAGATAGCAAAGGAGCTGTCCCTCCTTGCCCTATGGGCGAAGAAATCGGCCGGGGTAGCATCGGTCACATCCCCGGCGGTGATCAGCCCGGAACGGATTCCCTGGGGTTTCAAGACTTCAGGCAGTAAGGCTATGGGCCTGCCCAGAGGGTCAACCCCTACATAGCGGTTATTGGTCTTCACCCCAGAAGCAATTGAAGTAGACCCAGGGGCAGAATCGGTTACATAGCTGTCTGCGGAGGAGGTCTTGGAAAGGCCAATCTTTTTGATGGCAAACAAATTTAACGCGCCGTGGTTGGCCGTATAACCGGCGTATAGTTGGGCAAGGCCGGTACCATCCCCGATTAACAAAATAACCTTACGCGCAGGCGTGTTGGTCGCATCGGAAACATAAGTCGGGGAATAAGGGACATAGGGTACCGAAGAGGTATAGGTTGTAGCAGTCAGTCCATTTAAAAAGGCTGCCAGGGTAGTAATATGGTCCGTATTAAGGAAGTCTACCTGAAGGTGCATGAGCTGGTACCAGGCGTTGATTTCATCCGGGGAATCCCAGAAACGTACGGGTTTTCCCAGGCTATGCGCCTTGGAGATGACCGAATCCAACCTGAGTCGTTCTGCTGCGGGGATATTGCTTTTCCCATTCCACTTGGAGAAGTCTTTCAGATCGGCGCTGAGCATGGCGATCTTAGAGAGCGCCTGTGTGGAATAACCGTTGGCCGGGTCCATCACCCGGTCCAGATCCCCATCAAACTGAATGAAGGAAGGATATTGAATAAAAGTTTGGGGGTCGGGCCTATGCCCTGTGATGACCCAACTGATCTTTGTTCCTGCTATTAATGCAGGATAATGCCTCAACATAGCTATCAACTTGTTGATCACGGGTATGGCTCCTGTTTTTGCCTCTATCAACATTTGCAAATGCCGGGAGCTGTCTTTGTAAGGATTACCCATGTTTTCTTTCACAAACCCATTCAACGGCCTGAGGTAATAATCTTCCAGTGTCCTATGTCGCTTCAACTCATCTTCAGCGTGCGCGATAAACAAAGTATCATGGACCAGGAACACATCTGCCTCAATAGAGCCAAAGCCTTCATGGTAGGCCGTCAGAAAGGGAATGGGGTTCTCATAATCATTATGGGAGTGGGCATTGGCCACGCTGTATTGCGCGGGCTGCGCCTTAGCAAGTATGGAAAGCAAACACAGGCTGAGGGCGATCGGGGTCTTCATCATAAAGGCAAAACTAGCCCTGCATAAAAGTCCGGGCCCAGGCAGCCGATTAAGGAATCATTATTTCGGGATGGCCGAAGGCAGAATCGCCGGGTGTATGACTTATTTAACACCTGCCGGCAGGTGCTTACTGGCCAGGTATTTAGCCCTGATGATCTGGCTAAGGGGTTTTGCAAACACCTTACTTTCAACCCAGGAAATGACGTCCAGGTAAGCAAAGGAGCGGGTTTCAAACCGGTTTCCTTCCAGGTGTTTGATCTTTTCGAGGAGCTTCTCGAACTCAGGTTTCAGATCCCTGGGAGATAGGCCGAAGGAGCGGCGTATGAAACGGAACATTTCTTCTTCCACCACGGTGAGGTACTTCATCCTGGCCATAAACCGATACACGGATTTAGTCAGGGATTCCATGATATCATAGTTGCCTAGCTCATAATGAGACATCAGGTGCAGGAGACGGGCATAACATTGCAGGTCTATACGCAGGTCTGCATTCCCATTATACATAATACGCTGCAAGTAATCGATGGCCTTTGAGTATTCTTCATTGCCAAAATACAAAGTGGCAATCTTATAGTTGAAGACCATGATGCGGTGCATATCTATGTATGGGGAGTTCTCCATCATAGGCCCCTCTATTTGCTTTACCAGTTCGAGTCCTTGGGCAAATGTCCCCTGCATGAGGTGACGGTTGATTTTTGCGGAATTGATGTAAATGAAGGTGTGCACCCGGAAATTATCGTGGAGGTTGGCAACTTGGGTTTTAGAATAATCCTCAAATTGCTTGAGGGTTATATCAAATTCCTTAAAGTTGCGCAGGTCAAAATGTGCATTGAGCAGGTTATGCATCCCTTTGATATAATGACCTGGCTCTACTGAAATCATGACCTCCTTATTGTGAAACAAGGCCACCCATCTTTGAGAGTACCGATAGTATTGTATAAAGTCAAACCGGATGAATCCAAACCAGCAATAACTCTGGTACAGGTACATCAGTTCATAGAAGTCCGTAATGGCCTTCGTATCAGAAGGCAAATGCTTATAAAAGAAGTCTCTCACTTCCTTTTCGTCTGTCTGATTGCGGGCATGCCCGTTTTTGATGTACCAACGGTATAACTGTAGGGCAAGACTGGAAAGCCTGGATACCCTGTCTATATGGCCGGTGATCTCCCTGGATTCTTCAGCCAGCAACTCCACCTTTTCCTGAGAACTTCGGGTAATGTGCAGGGTCTCAATTTTCTTCTCCAAGGAGATAACCTGAGCTAAGAAGTTAAACTTGTGGTTCTCTTTGGCCAACTCCTTGGCCTTATCCAGAATTTTGAGCGCTTGAAGCTTTAAGCCCTTATTATACAATAAACGAGCATAATCGAGCTGCTCACTTAATTGAAGGTCAATATTTTCCGCTGTTTTTAATAGTCTTAAACTTGCCAAGAGCTGGCGATACAAGTGCGTTTTAAGGTTGGCCAGCTGGGGTTTGGTAATGGGAGAAAGTTTTTTGAGCAGCAATTTTTCATCGTACTCGGGCATTTTATCCAATGCATCGAATAACTGAGTGATTCTCAACTCTTCTTTAGAGGCCGAGCTCCGATTTATGTATAACTTAAAATGCCTTTTTTCAGATTTTTCCAAAGAGAGGACCAACTGAAATAATGCATCCGTAAAACTGTTGGGCGTCATATTAAATTTCTCCTAAACCACAGTACCAGTAAGGGTTTTAACTTTTATTTGTCCCTTTTGGCGTAATTAAATCAGTCGCAAGTTGTTTTGTATGGTCTGAATCCCCGTATTACCTTTACATAGGATTTGACACTGAATCATATGACAAGGCAATCGGAGAGAATGGTAGGCAATCGATCAGAAGTCAAAATAAACTGAATTTTGTAACTTTTTCATATGGCAAGCAATCGTTAGAGGCCGTCTGTTTCTACAGAAGGCTTTCTTTTTTTAGGCCCTTTTTCAGACCGGTGCTAAGGTAGCGTTTTTTCCTCAATTTTTTACCACTCCACTGTTGCTTTCACTTCCACACTTCTATTCCCCTTAACCTACAAGGACAATAACAGCCTGCCTTCGCAGGCAATTTTGCTAACCCTCATGGGCAATCCCATTGCGAAACTCGGTTGGCGTGACACTGAGAACATGTTTAAAAACCTTGTTAAAATAGGTCACGTTCTTAAATCCACATTGGTAACATACTTCGGCTACCGTTTTGTCTTGTTGAAGTAAAAGGCAGGCCATCTGTACCCGGTAATGGTTCACGAAGTCTGTAAAAGTGATATTAGTGGTCTTTTTAAAATAATTACAAAAAGAGGGAATGGAAATCGCGGCCAGATCTGCAACGGCCTTAATATCTATTTTTTCGTTATAGTGCCTCTCCACATAGGTAAACACCTTTTGCAGCCTGGATTTATGCTTGTCAATAGCTGCCGATAATAGTACTTGCTGGTTCAATAGGGTATATTCGGAACTCAGCGCCAGCACATGCAAGGCTTTCTGTAAAGCCTGATATCTTTCAAATGGATGCAAATCAATCATTTGAATCAACATCCCCGTAATCATAGCCTTAACTTCCCCGTTGAATAGGATCCCAAATTTGGACCGTTCCAACAGGCGGCCAATGGCCTTCATTTCCGGAAGATCTTCTTGTGCCGGATTGACTACTTCCCGTCGAAACTGTATTACGATTTCCTCATGTGGATCCGTCCCGTGCCATCCAAAGCCCGAATGAGGAAGGTCCGACCCAATGAGGACCAAATCCCCATTGCTGTAATTACTGAGGTGGTTGCCCACATGCCTTGTACCACTGCCATTCAATACACAGGTCAGTTCAATTTCCGGGTGATAGTGGTATTGCCACCATAGACTGCTGATCGGTACTTTTTGGTGCAGTAACCGGAAGCAACTTCCTTCATCCGGTTTCACAATTTCGTATTCGATCTTCATTTTATTAAACCAATTTGATGACAAAATAATTTAAAATGATTAATAGAGTGGAATAAAAAGTGAATACATGAAAAAAAACATGCACACAATTTTTCCAACTTTACATTAGAGAGAGGGAGCTCCGCCAGGATGGATTGAATAACTAACGATTTGCTGCTTGTTATGCAAAAACCCGTCAGGATTAAAACTTCTATTTTCATTAATTACTTTCTGTTTGGTATACTACTCAACAGTGTCGGTACCGTCATACTGCAAGTACAGCGCTACTTCCAGGTACTTCCGGCTTCAGCTTCCCTGCTGGAGGCCTGCAAAGACCTTTCCATAGCGGCTTCTGCATTCATCGCGGCCTCCTTTATTACCAGATTGGGGTATAAACGATCCATGCTGATAGCCCTCGCAGCTGTATCGGTCATGTGCTTCTGCTTGCCTGTATTGAAGTTCTTTTGGGCAGTTAAGGTCCTGTTCGTGGTTACTGGTGCAAGCTTTGCCTTGATCCGGGTGTCGGTGTTCGGGTCCATAGGATTGGTAACGACATCCGAGAAGGCGCATATCAGCCTGATGAATTTTATTGAGTCGTTTTTCTGCATGGGCATATGCAGCGGTTATTTCCTCTTTAGCTATTTTATCGATGATAATGAGACCGGATCTTCCAGATGGTTTCAGGTATATAATGTGTTGGGGGCGCTAACGGCTTGTGCTTTTTTCTTTCTGTGGAGTACGCCGATGGATGAATCAGCGGCCAAACCAGTGAAAGTAAAAGACAGCAAAGATCTGGCAGAAATGTTGTCCCTGCTGGCTATACCCCTGGTGGTATCGTTCTTGATTTGCGCTTTCCTGTATGTACTTATAGAGCAAAGCACGATGAGCTGGCTTCCCAGCTTTAACCATACGGTACTGAATCTGCCTTCCTCCATCAGTGTGGAAATCACCAGTTTTCTGGCCGCATCCTATGCCCTGGGCCGGTTACTGGCAGGAGTGGTGATCCGCCGGTTGAATTGGTTTGCCGTACTCGGCGTTTGCTTGCTCATCACCGCCGGACTGGTGCTGGCCGCCCTGCCGCTCGCAGAAAGAACGACCGGCAAAGTCATTCATTCCTGGTCGGAGGCGCCCCTGGCTGCCTTCATTCTGCCAGCCATCGGTTTTTTCCTGGCGCCCATCTATCCGGCTATGAACTCCATGATCCTCTCCTCTTTGCCTCGCGCCAGACAAGGACATATGTCTGGCCTGATCGGCATATTTTCTGCCCTGGGAGGAACCCTTGGATCCAGAATAACAGGCCTGATTTTCCAGTATTATAACGGTCAGACCGCGTTTTATTTCTCTTTGGCGCCCATCGGTTTGCTGGGAATCTGCCTATTCATTTTCAAACAAATAAAAGAAAAGAAGCACAGTGCGCCCATTGCCTTAAAAGCCTACTAAACAAACATATCAGCGTGAATCAAAAACCAGTTTTCATTGAAGACTTGGGGGAGCTTTTTGTCGATATACAGCTCCAGCAAGTATTGGAGGACCAGAAAACCTTCGTGGACAGCAAGCCTAGGTTGCCCATCAGGGAAATTCTGACCGAGTACGATAAAACAAAAAAACTGCCTGATTTCAGGTTGAGATCCTTCATCGACAAGCATTTCTTCCTTCCAAATCAGGAGTCCTCCACGCGCCAGCTTCCGGTAACCGGGTCCATAGATGAATACATAGACCGGATGTGGAACGTGCTGACAAGGTATCCGGAACCCGAATACTCTACCTTGATTCCCCTGCCCCATCCATTCATTGTCCCTGGAGGAAGGTTTGGAGAAATATTCTATTGGGACAGTTATTTCACCATGTTAGGACTACAGGTTTCGGGCAAAACGGAATTAATGGAAGATATGATCCGGAATTTCGCTTACCTGATAGACAGCTTTGGTTTCATACCCAATGGTAACCGAACGTATTTCCTAAGCCGCTCCCAGCCGCCTTTCTTTTCCCTGATGCTGGAGTTGTGCAGCGAGCATAAGGGCAGGAGCATTTTCCTGGACTACTTGCCCCAGATGGAAAGGGAATATGCTTTCTGGATAAACGGGGAAGAAACGTTATCCCCAGTTAACCCGGCAAACAGGCATGTGGTAAGGATGCCGGATGGAGAAGTACTGGGCAGGTACTGGGATGAGCTGGACACACCCCGGCCAGAAGGGTATAAACCGGATCTGGATCTGGCATTGATGGCAGGGCCGTCCAATCCCCACATATTCCGGCACCTGAGAGCCGGAGGTGAATCGGGCTGGGATTTCAGCAGCCGCTGGCTCAGGGACGGCAAAAATTTATGGACCATTTGCACGGCCGACCTGGTTCCGGTGGACCTGAATTGTCTGCTACTGCATCTGGAAAGGACACTGGCAGACACCCATGCCCAGGCAAACAATACACAAAAAGAAGCATGGTATCGCAGAAAGGCGGAAGAGCGCGCTTTATCCATTCATCGTTATTTATGGAGCCCGGCCGATGGATTCTTTGGAGATTTTGATCTGACGTTGAACGTACATACACGTGCGCCCACAGCAGCCATGGTCTATCCGTTGTTTTTCAGGATAGCTACCCGGGATCAGGCAAGGCAAATAGCGACCCTAATGGATAAGCATTTCCTGCAAACGGGTGGACTGCTAACCACCCTGGCCCCTACTTATCTGCAATGGGATGGTCCCAATGGATGGGCTCCCCTTCAATGGATGGCTTACCGCGGACTTCAGCATTATGGGTTTCATGGACTGGCCTTGGAAATTAAACAGCGCTGGATGTCCACTGTTGAAAAAGGATACCACCAAACCGGCAAGTTGAGCGAAAAGTACAATGTCAAGGATGCGTCCATGGGTGCAGGTGGCGGAGAATACCCCAACCAGGACGGGTTTGGCTGGACCAACGGAGTCTACTTAACCTTCAAATATGCTAGCTAACAATTTTATCATTTTAAACTGCTTGTCATGATGATTACACATCGCCTGTTGAAATGGCTATTGATATGTCCATTTCTACTATGCCTATCCTTGCCCTCATGGGCCCAGAATGTACGGGTCACCGGCCGGGTCGTAGACGATAAGGGGAATCCCCTTGCCGGAGCTTCGGTTTCTGTTGAGCATTCGAGTACCGGCGCCCTCACCGATTCCTTAGGAAACTTTAGTCTTTCCGTCCCAGCGTCGGTTCATGCGCTGAGAATCACTTCAGTGGGGTATGCCACTATCCTGGTAAATCTGGACTCCAGGACCTCCATCGTGGTTGCGCTCAAACCAGAAAACGCCGCATTGAGTGAGGTGGTGGTAGTGGGATATGGAACGGCCCGTAAAAAAGACCTGACCGGGGCGGTATCAAACCTTGCGTCCAAAGACTTTACAGTAGGGAACCTGTCCAGCCCCCTGCAACAAATCCAAGGTAAAGTACCGGGCGTTGCCATTACCGTTCCGGGAGGTGACCCTAATCAGCCGGTTTATATCAAACTAAGGGGGCAAACCTCACTGAGCGGCGGACAAACGCCCCTGATCGTGCTGGATGGAGTAACCCTGGATGATCCCAATCAGATTGCCAATATTCCCGCAGGGGATATAGCTTCCTACGACGTGCTTAAGGATGCCTCAGCCACGGCTATTTATGGTTCAAGGGGCGCCAATGGCGTTATTGTCATCAACACCAAAAGGGGAAGGTCAGGCAGCCCGCGTATAGACTACAGCGGGTATATCAGCGCGGATCATGTAGCCAAAACATACCCTTTAGCCAATGCGGCCGAGTGGAAAATCGGTGCAGCAAAAGACGGGTTAGATAGCGCCACCATCGACTCTTACGATCATGGGGGAAATACAAACTGGCAAAAGGCATTACTGCGTACAGGTTTCACCCAAAACCACACCATATCCGTATCAGGGGGAGGGGGTGGATTTACCTATAGGGGTTCTGCCAATTACCTGAACCAGGATGGAATCGTCATCAACACGGGCAGACAACAGCTGGGGTTACGCCTAAATGCCCAACAAAAAGCCCTCAAAGACAAATTGGAGGTACAGGCTGGGATTGTATATACCCAAACCGACCGCAAATATGCCGATTACAATATCTTCTATGAGGCGTATAGCTCTCCCCCCACTTACCCTGTTAAAAATCCGGACGGCAGTTATTTCGCCTATTCGGACTTTGCCCTTCAGAACCCTGTAGCCCAGCAAATGGAGGAAACCAAAACGGGGAAAGAATATCTGAGCATCATGTATGGCAGCGCCAACTATGAACTATTCTCCGGATTTAAAGCGGGCGTAACAGGATCTATCACTCATTTCAACAATCAGATGGATTTTTATCAACCTGTCTTCCCCATAGTGAATAACGTGAATGTAGGCGCTGTAGGTGCTGAAAACAGGAATTCCTCCAAAGGAGATTTTCACCTGAATTACAACAGAGACTGGGGCAAAAACAACCTTTCTGCTACTGCTGTATATGAATACAATGATTTTCTTTACAATAACCAGGCATCCGTCGGTCAGGACTTTCTGCTGGATCAGAACCAGGCTTATAATCTGCAGGGCGGCGTCCAATCTTACGCCCGCATTTATTCCTACCAGGATGAATACGAACTGATCTCCTTTTTGGGTCGGGTAGCCTACAACTATGATTCCCGGTACTACTTCACGGGTAGTATACGCCGGGATGGCTCCTCAAAATTCGGAGCCAACAACCGTTGGGGTAATTTCCCTTCCGTATCTGCAGCATGGAGACTAAGCAAGGAGTCCTTTCTCAGGAATGTCCGTTGGATCAATGAACTCAAGATCAATGCAGGGTTCGGCGTTGTGGGAGACCAGGACGTCATTACCCCCTACAATACTCAACTGACCTACGCCCCTGTGGGAAATTTTTACGACGGGGCGACGGAGGGATACTCACAGGCCTATGCCCCCAATCAAAACGCCAATCCCAATCTGCAATGGGAAGAAAGACACGGCAAAAATCTGGGCGCAGATTTCTCCCTGTTCCAAAACCGACTCAGCGGAGATATCAATTTTTTCGACGATAAGACAGAGAAGTTGCTGAATAACTATAGTGTTCAATACCCCAATGCCAGTCCAACGATTGTATATCCGACTATTCTGGCCAATGTGGGGACGTTGACCAATAAGGGCGAGGAATTCTCTCTGACAGGAGTCCTTGTCAAGAACAAAAATTTCTCCTGGAGCCTCACAGGCCAAATGAGCTTTGTACGCACCCGGATTACGAGCCTGGCGGGTAATTACAGCAACGGAGCAACTACCTTCCACGTGTCAACGGATAACATTCCCGAAGGCGTGGCGGAAGGACGGGGTCTGAGTACCAGTCCCATTACTTACCTGAAAGTGGGGTATAGCCCGTACGTGTTTTACCTCGCTCATTATAAAGGGCTGAACGGCGCCGGGCTTGAGACGTATGACTCTGCGGGGAGTACAACCAGCACCGTCAATAATGCAACCCTTCATTATACCGATCCTTCCCCTAAGTTTACCTATGGCTTAGGTTCCAATTTTACTTACCAGCATTGGGATGCCAGCTTCTTTTTAAGAGGCACGTACGGGCAGAAGATATTCGACAATACCCGCATGGTACTGGACAATATCAACCGTTTCTCTGGCAATAACGGGACAGTGGATGCCTTGAGCAACGGGATCACCAACTCTCCACAGGTCTCCGATCACTGGCTGGAAGGCGCCTCCTTCCTCCGGCTGGAAAACCTGACGATTGGGTACAACTTTGTCGTCAAAGGACTTCTCCAAAACCTCCGGGCCTATGTGGCGGGCAATAACCTGTTTGTCGCCACGCATTACCGGGGGCTGGATCCGGAAATCCGCAATGCCGCCAACAACGTGCCTTTCATAGCAAATTATGTAGCATCCGCCACCGGTAACGGAAACCTGATATCCCAGGGTGGGAATAAAGGTGTTGCCGGTACGGCCAACCCCGCACCCTCGGAGGCATATATAGATGCCGCCTATCAGGGGGATGGCTATTATCCCAGGACCCGATCATTTACCCTGGGCGTTAACGTGACTTTTAAATAATACGACCATGAAACATTTATCTAAACATATACTACTCCTGGGAGCAGCGCTGCTGGCTATAGCCCTGCCTTCCTGTACCAAGCTGAATCAAAACCTGTACAGCGTGGTCTCCCAAAATGAATTCTGGCAAACGCCCGCTGAAATTGCAGCCGGGGTGGCTCCGGCCTACGTGCAGCTGACCAATATAGCCTGGGGTAACGACAACGTTTTTCCCATGGAGGAAGGATCTTCTGACGAATTCATAGTTCCCACGAGGGGCAACGACTGGTCTGATGCAGGTCACTGGGATGCCCTGTGGAAACATACCTGGGCGCCTACGGGTAACTTCCTGGACCCCGCCTGGCAGGACATTTTCAATGGGATCAGTAAGTGCAACTTCATCCTGACCACGGTGAATGGTTTATCCCCAGCTCCGGCCACCCTCAGCAGCATTGATGCGGAAGTACGAACGCTCAGGGCTTATTATTACTTCTATGCCATGGACCTTTTTGGTAATGTTCCGTTAGTGGGCAGTGGCAAAATCAACCCCGATAGCCTGACCAACAGCCCCAGGGCGCAGGTTTTCTCCTTTATTGAATCTGAGTTATTAGCCAGCCTTCCACAATTATCCTCTACGGTGAACAATACCACCTATGGCCTGGTAACCAAATACTTTTCCTATGCCCTTCTGGCCCGCATGTACCTCAACGCACAGGTATATACTGGCACTGCCCGGTGGGCGGATTGTATCACCTATTGCGACTCTGTGCTGCAAGGCCCCTATAAGCTGATGCCGGATTACTTCGATAATTTCTCCCCCACCAATGGTTCCACTTCCACGGAGAATATTTTCGCGGTTCCTTTCGACAATACCAATATCCAGGGAAACAACTGGGAATTGAATACCCTGCACTATCAGAGCCAAGGAACATTCGGGCTGACCACCTCTCCTTACAATGGCTTTTGCACTGCTGCCGTATTCTACAACAATTTCGATACCACGTCCACTTATACCCAGAGCGGAGGCAATACCTACCGGACCTTTAACGACATGCGCTCAGGTCAATACCTGGTGGGCCAGCAATTCACGACGCCCTATCCATATCCCCCTTATCAGAATGTGCTCTACGCCTCTTCCAATACAGCGTTGGAGTCCGTAGATCAGCAGACGGGTTTACTGCTGGCCTTTAATCCCAATATGACTACTTTCTCCAGCGGAGATGGAACTTTCCGCCTGGCGGGGGTGAGGAACATCAAATATTTTCCTCAGTCTGGGACCGCAGGTAATCAGAGCAATGACATCATTTTATTCCGATTGTCCGACGTTATGCTGATGAAGGCAGAGGCCGAGCTCAGAGCGGGCACGGTGACAGATGCCCTCAGCCTGGTGAACCAGGTAAGGACCCGCGCATACAGTGGCAGTACAGCCCATAACTGGACCCCTGCACAACTGACCCTGGACAATATCCTGGCCGAGCGGGGCAGGGAACTTGCCTGGGAAATGGTGCGGAGGGAGGACCTGATCCGCTATGAAGTAGCCAGCGGTACGCCCTATTACAGTGCAGCCAGGGTGCCGGATAAGAGTGCCGATGTCATGGATGGGCATCTCTATATTTATCCTATTCCCAGCCTGGAAATTACCCAGAACCCACTACTGACTCAGAATCCTGGTTACTAAGAATGTTGGTTTATTATATAGTATAGCCTGGGAGCAGTGGATCCGTTCGCTGCTCCCCCATTTTCCTGACCTACGCGTTGTCGGGCTTTAACCTGAACGAACAGAGCGATCCGCTTATACCCAATTTTCTTATGTATTGAAGAATTAGGTATATTTAATATATGAATAACAATGCGCTGTATAAAGGATGTCTGGAACCCATCGTCCTCCAGCTCCTCCACCAAAACGTGCGGATGTATGGCTATGAAATCACCCAAAAAGTGAAAGAACAGACCAAGGGTACCCTACAAATAACAGAAGGGGCGCATTACCCCCTTCTGCATAAACTGGAAGAAAAAGGGATCACAGGTTGAAATGGCTTCTATTGGAAACCGGATCCGCAAATATTACTCTTTGACGCCCCTTGGTAAAAAGGAAAAAAGCAAAGCAGCCGAAGAACTCAGCCATTTTCTTCAAACCATGCACCTTTTGCTTCATCCTAATCCCATCAACTCTAATATCTGAGCAATATGCCCGCAGTAATCCTAAGCGAAGAACAAATCCGCGCGTTGTTCACCTTCTGTGAGTCTCATCACGTAGGATATTATGATCTGTAGGTGGAATTGGTGGATCACCTGGCCCAGGCTATCGAGGAAGAGCTGGCATCAGAACCCTCCCTATCTTTTGATTCAGCCCTGAATCAGGTATACCTGGGTTTCTGAAAGACTGGATTCGACAAAATCGTAGCGGATCGAAAGAGCCAATTAGTGATCTCCAATCGTCGGACCCGCTGGGCCCTCTTTTTGGAATACTTTAAGTGGCCTAAGGTCATGCTGACTTTTTTCTATTGACGATCCTGATCTCGGCTGAATTCTACCTTCCAATAGGTCTTTTGATTGACTTCACGATGGCCGCGTCCTTTGGTACCCTTGCATTTGAAGCCTTACTTGTGATGACCCAGCGGAACAAGGCCGCCCGTCCCCGAACACCTTTACTCCTGTTAAGCTATAAAGGATTACCCTGGGTATCCCCAACGCTCATGAACATATTTTTAAACATATACCTCAGTATGTTTAGATGGGCAGGTATCCCAACAAAAACTTTGCTCACCTATAATACATTCATAGCGCTACTTGTGCTTACTATTGCGCTGATCCTGGCTGGCAATGACACCAAAACGAAGATCTACTCACTTGCGGAAGAAAGTTTCCCGGCAGTTTTCAGATAATCCTCCAGTTTGATAATATTTTGCTTCATGCCCTCATCCGCTCCATGTTGCTTAACCACCTGCTCCAAAACCTCAGCGGATTCAAATAACATATGCCAAGTCAGGAAGGTTTTTTCTTCCCTAGCCTCCAAGGTTATGGTGAGGACGAAACTCGGCCAAACCATATGTTCCAGGACCAGCTTTTCCGGCTTAACCACTTCCAGATATTTGCTTTTGTTGGGGTAATCTGTTCCATCCGGACCGTGCATTATAAAATCCCAAATGCCCCCCTTTTTAACATCCATAGCGTGGATGGTATTGGTAAAACCTTGGGGACCCCACCATTGGCTTATATGCTCCGGCTGGGTAAAGACTTCCCAAACTAATTCCCGGGGGGCGTTCAGCAATCGGCTGATCTGAATCGCTCTGTCTGTTTTAACGCTTTGATTTACCATGTTTTATAGATTTTGTTTGAATTTGTTCCAAGTAGTTTTCTAAGGAATCCAGCTTTTGTTCCCAATGCTTCTTATAAAGGTCTACCCATTCGGATACCTCCTTTAAATGACCCAGGTTGGCCTGGCAATACCGTTCCCTGCCCTCGGGACGGATTACGATCAATCCACACTCCGCAAGGATCTTCACGTGTTTGGACACCGCCTGACGGCTGATGTGAAAAGAATCAGACACTTCATTTAGGGTAAGCGCACGATCCGAAACCGCCCGGATAATATCCCTTCGGGTGGGATCAGCAATAGCCTGAAAAACATCTCTTCGAATGATCATATTATGCATCCATTTGGTTGCAAATATAAGGCAACTATCTGGTTGCACAAATTTATTTTGAGCAAAGTCTTGGACCCTATGACTATACGTCTTTACTGAATTTCACTACCTTTCTAAGACCTGGGTACGCTGACCTTCTCACAATATTTCAAACACCTAAACCCATAACTATGTCTTTTAACTTAATTGATTCCGCACAAAGTTTATTCAACAACGATTATATCAGTAAAGCGGCTTCCTCTCTGGGGGAAGGCGAAGACGGCATCCGAAAAGCCCTACTGGCTGCGGTTCCTACCTCTTTGGCAGGATTGCTACACAAAACCAATGCGGAAGGAGACGGGTCTTCCATTCTGGCCCTTGCCGGCCAAGCCCTACCCGGAGCCGGGTCCGGCAATATCGCTGACACCCTCGGCTCTGCCGCCAGCGGTGTAAAAAACTGGGCTTCCGGCATTTTTGGCGATAAACTGGGCTCCATTACCCAGTTGATTTCCCGGTTCTCGGGTGTAAAAGAATCTACTGCCGCAACCATTGTCAACTCCGCCAGCGCGGCATCCCTGGGAGCCGTCGGGAAATACGCCACCGATAACAACCTTAACGCAGCTGGTGTGAAATCCTTCCTGCAAGGTCAAAAGGACAGCATTCTCAGTGCTTTGCCTTCCGGGCTAAACCTTGGTAGTATTCTTAGCATGGCAGGATTAACGGCCCTCGGTTCCAAGGTTATCCAATCGGTGGAAACCGATGTCAAGAAAGGAAGCAACTGGCTGATTCCCTTGCTGATTATTGTCGTGGTCATCGCATTAATCTGGTATTTCGTAAAAGGATGTGGGAAAAACAATGCTACTACAGCTCCAGCCGACACCGCTGCTACAGCCGCCATGCCCGATACCAGCGCCTCTTCCGGCACAATGGGCAGAGAATCCATGCAGGTGCAGCTGCCCAATGGAACCACGCTCAATGCATTTAAGGGAGGTATTGAAGACCAATTGGTGACCTTCCTGAAGACGCCTTACAAACAACTAGGCGCCGATTCCCTGAAAAATGTATGGTTTGATTTCGACAACCTGAACTTTGAAACGGGCAGTGCAACGATTGCGCCCCAAAGCCAGGTACAGATCGACAACATTGCTGCTATTCTAAAAGCATTTCCTGACAGCAAAATCAAAATCGGAGGCTATACCGATAATACCGGAGACGCTGCCGCCAATATGAAACTCTCCTCCGATAGGGCCTCCGCCGTGAAAGCCGCTCTGGAAAAAGACGGGGTAGGATCCCAAATTACCGATGCAGAAGGCTATGGCTCCAAGTTCGCAAAAGCGCCGGCGGATGCTCCGGAAACGGACAAGGTCAAGGATCGCCATATTTCGGTTAGCCCCAGGTTGTAGTATTGCTATCACTCGTTTTGGGCCCCGTCTTACTGGTTTCATTGCGCCGCAGTTGATAACCCTCAGCTTCATTTTTCCGCTGCCCTATCCTGACGCTCGATCGTTAACTCATATTCGATCCGGGCTACTGTTTTATTTTTAAAATAGGCGTAAAAGCCCTCTGCCGATCCCTTGACATGACCATGGGATAATAACCCCGTACCCATCCCCACCGTATAGGTCCCATTTTCCCGGCCCTTCATCGTCCAGATGCTGGGCTCATAGAATAAGTCGGAATGGACTTTCTCACAAGAAATGGGCCCACCCGTCTTAAGCCTGATTTCCGTGTCTTTTACATTCTCCATGGCAAAGGTGCTCATCACTTCTAAGGGAACCACACCCGGTTCGTTCAGGGCTATGGTCCAGGTTTTATTTCCATCTACCTCTCCCTCGGGAAACAGTTGAAACATCCGCATGGGCCATCTTTTTAGGGTTCCCTGCATGATCCAGCTGTTCCAGGACTTAAGATCCAAAGGAAGCTTGGCAGGGTCTATGGCATTAATCCTGGAGATCAATTGCCTAAACATATCAGACGCGCCTTTTACAGACTTAATCGCTCCTCTTGGAGTGAGGGTAACCTGTAAGCTTGTGTTTTGTACAATATCCCACATAATTCCCCAACGCTCCGGATCGTCTTCCTCCTCGTCCGTATCGCCTGACGCAAAGCCCTCATTCAATATTGTTCCTCCCTGTGTTTTTTTGAATCGTAGCTCCGCGACCAGAAGCCCCGCTTTATTCCTGGAAAAAACAGTGCTGATATCGTAATGGAGTCCTACACCGTATTTCTTTTCATCCATGCCAGCGTCAAGTGTAAAAGAGAGTTGGCTGGTCGCTTTAAAAAGATACGTCTCGCCTATTTCGGGTTGAAGTCCCAGGAAATAGTGTCCGTTATCCAGGCGGCCTGGAATCCTCGCCGCTACCCTCGCCTGGGGTCTTCTTCCCAATGAGCTTGCTAACCCGGAAAGGGTCCCTAACCCCCCGTTTCTGAAGTAGTTCGAAATCAACGAAAAGAAGTGTCGCTTGGGTTCCGACATACTCAAATATAAGGATCGATCCGCCGGCCCTATCCAATGCACAAATTCCTGCGCTCTTTTGCGCGCACTGCATAAACTCGTACGTGTTTATGTTATCAATCACACTAATTCGTACGTATTTATGTTGTATACCGCATAAACTCGTACGTATTTATGTATATTTGTTGGACATGCATAGGAATGAATTGTCTTATTTGAAACAATGGGCGCAATCAAAAGATCGCAAACCATTGATAATTAGGGGAGCAAGGCAAACCGGCAAGACCTGGCTTATGAAAGAGCTGGGAAGAACCGTATATGAGAAGTTTGTATATGTCAACTTTGAAAGCAATGCCACATTAAAAACGATGTTCTCAGCGGATTTTAATATGCAGAGAATCAAACTGACCCTGGAAATCGAAACAAGAGTGACAATTGATCCTCATAACACATTGATCATCTTCGATGAAATACAAGAAGCTCCGGGAGCTTTAACTTCTTTAAAATATTTTCAGGAAAATGCTCCGGAATATCATGTAATAGCCGCAGGGTCTTTACTCGGAGTAGCTTTAACTCAGCACACATCATTCCCCGTTGGAAAAGTTGATTTTCTGGACCTCTATCCATTGACATTACTCGAATTTTTATCCGCAGTAAATGAGCAACCCTTGGTTGACTTGCTAAAAAAGCAAGATTGGCCATTGATCACACAATATAAGGCTCGATATATAGAAAGGCTCAAACAATACTATTTTATAGGTGGAATGCCAGAGGCTGTATATGCCTTTTCTCAACATACAAATTTTGAAGAGGTAAGAGCTATCCAACGCCGCATATTAATTGCCTATGAACAGGACTTTTCAAAGCATGCACCCGTTCAAATAGTACCTAGGATTAGAATGCTATGGAATTCTATCCCATCACAACTTGCAAAAGAAAACCGGAAGTTTATTTATGGACTAGTCCGTCAAGGAGCGAGAGCAAAAGAGTACGAATTAGCTATGTCCTGGCTGATGAACTGCGGCCTTATCCATAAGGTCAACAATGTTACCAAACCTGCACTACCATTAAAGGCATATGAGGATATGAATGCGTTCAAATTATACCTGGTGGATGTGGGTTTACTTTCTGCTATGGTAGAATTAGACGCCCGAACATTGCTTACAGGGAATGATTTATTTGAAGAATTCAAGGGCTCATTGACAGAGCAATATGTTTTACAGCAAATAATCACGTTAAAGGGAATAAGCACTTACTACTGGTCCCCTGAAAATGTTCGCTCTGAAGTGGAATTCTTATTACAAATAAAAGGAAAGGTAGTTCCCCTGGAAGTTAAGGCTTCTGAAAATCTACATGCGAAAAGTCTCCGCGTTTATTATCAAAAATATGAGCCAGAAGTCGCAATAAGGAGCTCTTTATCTGATTACCGGAAAGAGGAATGGATGACAAATTGGCCATTGTATGCGATCAGCGAGCTTGCCTCCCAACCCGCACGATAACCCCCACCGCGATCAGCGTTCCGAATACCGAAGGCAGGAACTGGGAATACGGCTGGTACTGCGGAAAGACGGTACCACAAAAGGCAGATAGCAGCCCACCCCAGGCGCTTATCATTTTGAGTATATGCTCATATCGCCACAAATTCCAGTTGATCACGTTCCGCGACAGGTCATAAGCGATCGTAAACAGAAGGTACCCCACTGTACTGTAAATGATGCCGGAGACCAGATCATCCCTATGGAATGAAAATACCAAAGAAAATAAGCAGCGGAGCCCAAGGTGACCAGGGAGAGGATATTGTCCATCCAGGTCGGACGGGTAGTCCTCAATTGCAATGCCCGGTAACAGGAAAAACCCTGGTAACCGCTTAACACGGTAATGACCAAAAGGAAGGCATTGCGGCGGAAGGCAAATACCCCCAGGAGCCCGGTAAAAATAACGACACTAAGACAACCCAGGAAAAACCGGCCTGAAAGTCGGTGAACCTTCCCGCCTTTAAAGGCCAATAGGGCAAGAATGCCCGCCAGCAGGGTCATGCTGCCTGCTATGATGGATAATGATGTTGGTAAAGTGCATGCTGCAAAGTACCTTAAGATACTTTTATGCAACGACTTAGGGCGTCCGCACCGATGGGGATAACCCTTTATGCTGAAAAGCCGATGGCGTTTCTCCGGTCATTTCCTTAAAGATCTTATTAAACGAAGATTTCGAACGGAAACCGCAATCGTTGGCGATGCCCATGATAGAATAATTGGCATAGGCGGCGTCGGTTAACCGCGCCTTGACAGTTTCCACCCGGTAGGTGTTCACCAATGAAAAGAAGTTGGAGCCGGTCGTTTGGTTTATGGCTTGGGATAATTGGTGGGGAGGCACTTCGAGTTGAGCCGCCAGGACGTCAAGGGTTAGATCATCCTTTAAAAAGGGCTGATGTTTCTGCATATGGGCCGTTAAGCGGGTAAAAAGTGCCTGGGCATGTATGCCTGCCAGGCCAGAATGCTGGTACCTAGGTCTTGAAGGGGGGCGTAATGCACGAAACCCGATAAAGAATACATATAGGGTTAATGCGGCGCCCACTATAGCAAAAAGATCTTGCTGGCGGACCATCCCATAGGCTGGTCCAAACCGGATCAATGCAAATAGCCCCGCAAAAAGAAATACGAATGACAAGGCCAGGCTCCGTTGTAAGCGCCAAAGCTCCTTGATCGTCAAGAGGACATAAGCAGCGGGCAAAACGGCCATCACATAATACAACAGGTTAGCCAACCAGCCAGGTACCGATGCTGCGAAATGAGGGAACCTACTGCTGACCGTGGTTATCGGCATAAGGCCTAAAATGGAACTGTATATCCCATAGGGAAGCACATGTGGCCAGATCTTTTGTGGCCTCAAGCAAAGCGCATGGACGTATAGATAGAAGATCGGAGCGCTAAGTAGGGGCAGTGCAAAACCCAATAAGGATAGCCAATTCGGAGCTAGTGGCGAGGGTCAAAGGTTGTCGTAACAGAATAACAATTGTAAAGAAAGCACCGCCAGCCATGCTACTAAAAGACGGGCACTGTGCGTTTTTTTCCCTGTCATTAACAGGAAAATCAGGAAAATTCCTTGTGCTGTTCCAGCCAGAATCAACCATTTCAGCAGCATCCATTAAAGATAATGGAAACCGTAGAGGAATACCCAGCGCTTATTTCATGCGGTTGAATCCTGTTGCTGTAGCGTAATCCCGATAAATGGTTTCAATCGTATCCTTCTCGAATAATTGTTTTAGATGCGCTTTCGATAATATCGCTTCCATTTTAGTATCGAAATAATCTTCCGGGGAGAATCCGGAAGGGCTGGAGAGATAGGTCAAATGATTATAACATGCCGTCACAGAGTCCCCGGCCACCTGCTCTACTCTGAGAAAACTGTACTCGTCAATTCCATTCACTTTTTGCTCCCTAAGATATACGTCTCCCATCCTGGGGTCTGCAATATACATCTGCCTGTCATGCTGCCCCGATAGGCTCTCGTAAATACCTGCTATTACCAGTACTCCCAGCAGTAAAAGTGCAGTGTAGAGATAAAACGGTATTTTAGCCATCGCCTCATATTCATCGGAGATGTCGGCAGAACCCATCTGGATACCACAACGGTTGCAAAGTATAATCGACGATTTTGCCCCTACTGGTACAACAGGTACGTAAAAGACATGATAATAATCATGGAAAATACCTACAGAAAGATCAAAGGCCCTGCAATTTTTACATTCTTTATGAACCTGGTACGTCTTAATCCTAGCATTACGGACACCTTTTATGAATAACATTTGATCAGAGGGTTGAGGAAGGCAATATAGAGAAAAAGAAAAAGCCCGGCATTCCTGCCGGGCAACTTTGTGATTATTCAAAGGAATGGGTCAATTCAAGGTGACCCGAATAATTTCTGGTATGGGTGGTAAGGTTGTAAAAGCGTTCGGGTTTGGAACGGCCATGATCGGCTTGCTGGTGTCCAAGGGGGTACCCGCCAGGTTAAACTGAGTGATGCCCGCTCCAGGAAATTGATTGATTGCCGTGCCATCATCGTAGAGACCAATGCTCGATGAAATATCCCCTTTAATGGTCGGATCAACGCCATTCCCGTTGCTAGCAAAAAACCAGTCATTGGAAAAGCCATACATCGTGGCAATAGCGAGCCGATCTCCGGTGGAAACCGTCAATTGCTGGGATACTACACCTCCTTGGGCGCCGTTGATGGAAGGCAGCAACACAGTGGTTTTGGGGGCTGGGAGCACGTAGACATATTTGACACCTGGCATTTTTTTAAGGGTGGCGGCCAGGGTATCTGCATTACCTTGCTGAGCCAATTGGGTAAGCCCCAGTCCTGCATCATATTTCCCTACCTGATATATGGGGTTGTCGATATCCTTATATACTACAACCAATATGGGAGATAAGGGAGTAAAGATTCCAGTGATGCTCTTAATGGAGCTATCCAAGGGGCTGTTGTTGCCCGTCTCTGCGATGGCGGTGAGCGCAGGGGTGGTTAGTTGACCGCTGGTATAAAACGGTGTGGCATTGAGTAATTGGCCTCCCACTATATAGGAAATAGCCCATACACCAGGGCTGAGGGGCGTTTGATTGGCCGTCCCTCCGGAAATATTGTGGATCGTCAAAGTGAATTGAGCGTTACCATTGTACTTCAAGGTTGCCTGAACCAAAGAAGAAGCGGGCAGATAGGCATTTCCGTCTGCGTCGGTCCCAATTACTTCCACAATCTCTTTACTTCTGGCCACGCCAGGATGCATTACATTCGGACCAGGTGCTGTGTTGACCCTACTTCCATTGTCCCAGAGCTTCACCTGGGAAGAGACATCGCCTTCGATAGGGTTACCACTTGCATCATATACTTGTATACCAGGGTTGGCCGGAGCGAAGAAGAGATCATTGGACCAGCCGTACATCGTGGCAAAGGAAATTGCCTGCCCCTTAGCAGCGGAAAAACGAATACTGACAGATTGCCCGGGCATAATTAGCGCAGGTTGCCCCGTACCCTGGAAGGTTCCTGATTCAACAATGGGTTGAGAATGGAGGACATTTTCCACCGTTATGGTAGTTTGTGTGGTCATTGAACCCCCTGGATTCTTTTTACAGGCACTGACCAGCAGGAAGCCTACCAACATATAGGGAACAACTTTGTAGATGGGTATACGCATAGGTTTATGGTTTATTTATACCCCAAAATAAAAGATAGCGTATCCCGAAGCTGTTGCAGAAGTATAACAAAAGTATCACAGCCTGCTTTTTCGACTTTTTTTGCAGAATTTAGATAAATAGTATGAATCATTAACGTTTCGTCTTAATTAGAACATATTCAACTGATTGTCGTTTTGCTCTTTGAAATTTTGCTGTATTGTTTTTGCGAATAGTTCATGTAAAGGCACCTTGTCGAAGATGCAAATGCTGACTAACTGGATAATTTCATACAAGGACTGCTTTAACTGATACTTCTTCTTTGCGATGGCAACCAGGACGTAGACAGAAATGGCTATCCAAATTTGAATTTTAACCGCATTCTCGGATCTACCCCAGAAGGATTTGATTTTTAGATGCTGTTTGATCCACTTGAAGAACAATTCGATTTTCCATCTGTGCTTATATAGCTGTGCTATTTCTGTAGCCTTCAATTCAAAGTTATTAGACAGGAAAACCAAGACACGATCATTTTCGGAATCATAGAATTTTATTCTTCTCATTCGGACCGGAAAATCTTTTAAGGCATAGAATCCATTTAAGCGGATTGTTTGGTCACACATGACGCCGGTCTTTTTTTTGACAGATACGGAGGACACGCGAGAGAAATTGAAGTTGTCCTTTGCCCGAGTGATAAAAAAGGCTTTCGCCTTGTGAATATTAAACAATCTGCCAAAGTCAGTATAGCTGCGGTCTATGACATAAAAGCTATCCGGTTGGAAGATAATATTATCCAGAATATTTACTTCGTGAACCGCTGCAGGTGTTATTTGGATAAGTTCAGGAATGGCGTTTTTTAGGTCCAACTGAACATGGACTTTGACGCCGCCTTTGGTTGTTCTGAATTTTGCCCAGCTGAATGCTGACAAGCAGACGTCAATGATGGTAGCATCAATTGCGAATACATTGTTTTTTAGGTCAACTTCCAAATCGCTTTCGTTTAGATACAATGACCTTGCTTCTTCAATCAAGATCATTGCCATCCCCTCGAAGATCCTGGAATCTCGACTTTCATTCGCATTTGATAACGTACTCTTTGCAATGGCTTGACCAATACCCAGGTGATATAATTTGCCGGCGTTAGCTCGCAGGCACAAAATAGTATCGGATAGGCTTTCACGGTGGGTGAGTTGGCCAAAAGCCATGCACAAAAATTGCTTCCAGCAGGAAAACTGTTTGGATTTATAGTCTCCTTTGTAGGGATTAACACAAGCGTTAAAGACTTTATGAGAGACGAGTTCCATCAGTTGAGAGAAGACGTATTTGCCCTGATTCATATGTATTGATAATCAATACTTTAAAACAAGGCAAATTTTGGCAATTTTCAACTCGTTTCCATTCCAAAATCCGCTGAAATCCAATACAAACAATAATTTCAAAGAACTTATTTATTCAACATCGAAACAGCACTGAAGTACTATCTTACTTTACTTATGTAGTATAAGAGATAAATAATAGATAGCGGGATAAGTTGCAGAAAATGTCCAGAAGAAGGTATTTAGTCCCATCACAAAAGCTACGAAAAGGTGGAATAGCAAACCGAGCCCTAATAATATTAAGCAACCCGTTGGCGAAACGAGAATGGCACATCCCAGAAGAATCTCCCCTCCTATAACTGCGACGCTTCCTATCTTGTATGATTTTGAATACGTGTCAAGAAAATGTTTTAGCGCCCGGTTTCCGAATGTACCGGTACTTAGGATATTCCTTAAACTGTCCCCATTGCGCCAGTCCTTTTCCAAAAGCGTTAAAAATCCAGAAGTTAAATAAGAAAGCTCGGATTGACTGGCAATAAAGCTTAGAGAGAATATACGGATCAAACTTCCCGGAGGACCAATGGAAGAAATGCTGATCGCGATAAGAATGATATTACTCATTTGATCAGCGCCATTATTGCTCCCAATGTTTCTCCAGGTAAGCAAAACGCCTATGATTGTAATTAATATAATACAAGATAAAAGGGCCAATGGCAAATGGGCGAAATATAGGAAATAGATCAGCGACAGAGCAAGCGCCAGGCGCAGGCTTATAAAAAATATAACCTGCGGATAAGGGAAGATAATATCAAAAAAGCCCCGGGTTCTCTTGTGTTTAAAAATTGGTCCAAATTTCCTTATGGAGTACCAGTCGAGAAGATGATAAGGCTTATAAATATCTGCCTTATAAAGAGATTCAACACAAGAGATAATTATTTGAACGTCAACTAAAGAGAGAATCAGTTTGGTAGTTGCAGCTTCGCTAATGGTCATGGTGAAATCTTATACGAGTGGTACGCTCTTCAACACTAAAGATGATTTCTTCCTGAAAATGAGGGTTTAAATCCTGAAGTTTTGTAATCTTTATTTGGGTTGCTCTAACATCCTGTCTCCACTTATGATAATGTATATAATTAAGAAGCGATCTATAACTCCTGGTCTTCACTCCATTTCCTGATTTCGATTCTTTCCTCTTTATATTGCGTACCATTTTATAGAAGAGCTTGCGCTCCCGTTTTGTTGGATTCCAGATAAAACATAGTTGTGGGATTCGCTCTCCTATTTTAAGTTCTTCCCACTCCCCCCACTCATCGCTTTCATATTGATATCGGAAGTACAGATGAAAATCCACCTTCATAGGATGTGGGCAAAAAAAATGGTAATTCGGGATAAGATTTAACAAATCTAGCTCCTTAATTCTTCTATTAAGTCTATTTTCACCCTGCGCCAATACAGAAAACGTGATCCAGCATATATAAAAAAGAAAAATGATCAGGGTTACAAAGGTCATGCACTCACAATTTTAGATTGACTCCTGGGTTTAATTCTGGAACGGATATGTGTCCTCAAATCATATATCTTATACAAGTCCGAGACCTTTTTGCCATTTAATACATAAGACGGGGTAGCAATAATTCTATTTTGAGAGCACCACTGTACATGATGGCTCAATAAGGTCTTATCAATACTCACCTCCTTTGTTGGCCATTTTGTGCTCCATCTCTTTAAATTTCTGAACTCAAACCAATCCTTTAATAAAGCCCGACGGTCTTCCTCGGATGTATAATGTATATATCCTCGTAAAATCTCCCGTACCGCATTGGTCTTTGGATCAGGGACAACCCCTTCCCGAATATTAAATCTTATGCAGACGCCCATATGTTTACCATAGGCTTTCAGTAACTGATCAACGGCTGGAAACTCTGCTGCACAAGCTTTACAAAATGGGCTCATCACGCAAATAAGCTGAATCTGCGCTTGCCTGTTTCCCAGGATGACCTCATTTTCCCAATAATCCGTCCCCAAAACACCCTCCTCCTCTTCAATAAACGTCCAGAAAAGGGTAGAATTCTTTTTCCAATTAATCAACAGGTCCCGCATCCGTTTGTTTTGTTCCTTAGCTAAATACCATTGTTTAAAGACAAACCAATAACTGGTAAGACATATGCAAGTGACAAGCAAGAACAAGGAAGAAACAGCAATATCCTGCCTATAAATTGTTATAAGCTTGTAATGATTCTGAACATAGAAAGCCGCCAGAATAGCGAATTGTATCCAAAGTATGCCAGTAATCAGAAGGCAAAGCCTACACCATTTCCGGAGAATGAATCCTTGATACCCTAACAACGCCACCGTCAAAGCTTCCGCTAGTATGACGGGGATAATTAGCCAACACATGGCTATGTTTACAGTTTGCCAAACGGCAGAAATCCATATATAAATCAATTGGGTTCCAAAATATACAGCGCCCACATCTGCCAGGGTAATGTTTTTCCATAACTTACCCTTACTTAATACCTCATCACAATTTGACTTGCCTTCCGTATGGCACAATTGTCGGGTTAGCCCGTTTTCTTTGCCAGCCAAATGCTGTACAATGGAAAGGCAAATACCCAACCCGCCAGTCGCCAAAATCAAAAAAGCTGTTGAACCCCAGGTCAGGTGCTGATAGCTGGTAATCCCCAGGACACCGAGACTTAGAACCCCCAGAACCCGGTAACTTTTATCTATTTTCTGCTCAATGCGCTTGGTCCTACTCATAGGTGAAAAAATAAATGGAATTTGCCCTTATCCTGCCCGGAATATATCGTGAAAAATTAAATATTGTTCCTGGAAGTTTAAGAGCCGTGGTGGCGGCATTTTGGGTTCGAGTACTATCCTGCGTATCCGTTCCATAACTAATGGAGAAGGAATTAAATTCCGCGCCTTTAAAATCAAGGGGGTATAGCTGGTAAAATGGTATAGTCTCCTTTCCTTTTAAAAATATAACAGATCTAAAATGTTTTTCGTGAGGCTTTTTGGTATCCCCCTCTCCCCCATAAAACTGTTGATAAATAGAATCCTGCCTTAAATAAGATCTATAAGAAGAATCCCTGAATCGTTTGGTAACCTCGTTTTCCAATTTGCCGATATCTGGAAAGTGCTCATGCATGTTTATCTGAGGATCAGCATTTGCATAAAGGCGGTGAGTGAAAATATTCATTTCCCGCCATCCGCTGTCCGTTTGTGCATAAAGATGAAAGTTATTCCCTGATATATTTGGTATATATATGTCTTTATCGGAATGATTGATCAGCGCTATCGCTAACGCCATTTGACCCGTCTTCCTTTCCTCGATCAACCGAAGTTGAATTTCCACTGTAGAATCATAGCTCACTACCTGTTGCCCCCGGCACCAGAAAGTAATCAGTGAGAAAATACCTATAGCAATAGTTTTCATTTAAATAGGTTTATATGGGATTAACAAGGCGCGTTCGGATAAGCTGGAAAACTTGTGCCGTAATCTGACTTTCCAATAGAATCCATCAAATTGGCTGCGGAAGTATTAGCTGCACTGGCATTAGCGGTCTGACCCAAAATAGTCCATATATCCGCTTCAAATGCATATGCACAGGCTTCTCCAAGTGGTGTATTTATATAGGCGGTCATACCTTTTTGTACAAAATAGGAAAGCATTAACTCATGGCTCATATACCCAAGGATATCATCCAAGCCCCCATTCATTACAATATTAGACAGGTATATCGTCCCGCTGCTAGGATTCGTAAAACTGTAACTATCATATGATTCACCGTTATCCGTAAACACAAATGCACCATTAGAGGCCCACCCGGTGCAACCAGTGGACGAGGGAGGCAGGGTACCAGTTAAAATCACAGGAGCGGTCATCCCAAGAGCGGTAAATTGCGCATTAAAATAACTATTGAAAACCTGGTTAACCAATGCTGTTCCATTGGTATTGTTTGCTTGATAAGCTGCGAGGTCCTGACTATAAACAGTTGGATCAATGGTAACACATTTCTGTGCTGCGCATTCCGATGCATTATAATTAACTGTGGTAGGGTCACAGGTTTCCTGATCGCATAAATTGTCATCATAATTTACGGAAGTTTCATCACAGGTCTGTGCTTGACATTCTTGGGCATCGTAATCCGGGGATAGTTCATCACAAGTAGCTTCTTCGCATTCCGACGCACTATAATCCGGAGAGCTTTCGTCACAGGGGTCATCAGTATCATCATCGTCCTCTGTATCATCATCGTCGTCACCATCCGTGTCGGCACCACCGCCATCGTCATCACAGTCATCCGCGTCATCAGCATCATCCTCGTCATCATCCTCATCTACGTCATCATCGTCATCATCATCTGTGTCTGGTTCTTTAACCGGCTCAGTATCGGGATTGGCGATCTCATCTTCCTGATTACCATCTTCATCGGAGTTTGGATCCTCCGATTTTACTTTGAAGTAAATAAAGCCCAAATGAGTGATGGGTTTAGGCAAGCCTTTATCTGAACCTTCTCTTGATGCAGGCGTCGGGGAGGGTTTATGACCTTCGCCTGATCCATTAACTAAAGTAGATTTAACTTCTATACCTGAAATATGCGGTTGCGGTAGGTTCGGGGATCGGGCCGAATCAATATTGGGTTCTATTGTAACATGATGCGATTCGGGTAGCCGGACCTGATTGCCTTTTTCTGCTTCGATTTTTGCCACCGATGGATCAGGCAACTCATGAATGGGAGGGGGAGAAAAAGTAGGCGTTTCTATATATGCATCATTCTTTTGTTCATGTATGTCAGATCCGGAACCAGGAATAATTGTGTGGCTGATAGCAATGGCGGGCTCTCCCAGACTGCCGGATTGGGAACCTTCAAAAACAACTTGTGCTTCAAAATATCCGTTTTGTTCAACCTTGCCGCTAAATACAAATTGTTTATTCAACCTTTTTGTATTAATCGGGATAACCCCTTTTGAAAGAAGATCAAGGTGTTGATTATAAAAGGAATATTTCAGGTAAACAGTAGTTTTGTTCTTATGTCCGATTTTGGAAAGTTTATTTGCAGAAATGGCAATTCCCAACCCTGTTATTGGGAGAATGTAGGAGCGTTTTATAGTTGCGGTTGTCACCTCTCCTTCTGCTTTCTTTTCATGAGTGACTCCATAAGCAGCCATACCTAGTCCCAAAGCCCGGAGGCCATTTACCAGAATATGATTATTAGTCTCCCCATGGGTAGTAAAACTAACATAAAAGGAGTCAGAAGCTTCCACTGGTATTAAGGATTGAAGATCCACACCAGATTTGTCAACAGCAGGGACCGTATCGCATAACCGCTGGGGTAATCTCTTGGGGGGAGCTTTGTATCCCTGATGATTGAAGGAACTTAAAAATACCTCACAGAGGAGCAGCAAAAGGCAGTACCTATTCATAGACATTAAGAATTAGTAATAATGATTTGGTGATATCGCTGGAGTGAGAAAAAGGGGCGGCTGACGATTCAAATATATGTTAATATGTCTTTAGTCCAAACTATATAAATAAAAAATAATTTTGATTCTTTAGAATTCCAAATAATACATTAGGGTAGGCGTATACCAGCACTTGACAATTTCGTTCTTGGGCAAATTGTTGTTGGATATCGTCCTTACTTGATCCTCCACAGCTGCAGTATAAACAAAATCGCTATCAGGGTCCCGAAAACAGAAGGTAAAAATTGGGAATAAGGCTGATACTGGGGAAAGACCGTCCCGCAGAAAGCAGATAAAAGGCCGCTCCAGGCGCTGACCATTTTTAGGATATGCTCATAAAGGCGCCAGCGCGGGCGGACGAAGTTGCGGGACAAATCATAGGCAACCATGATCAGCAGGTACCCCACCGTACTGTAAATGATCACCGGGGACCAGATCATTCCTATGGAATGGAAATACCAGAGGAAGTAGGCAACGGCGATCAGGGCGGCCAGGGCGGTAAGGTTGTCAAACCAGGCGGGACAGGAGGCCTTCAATTGCAGGGCACGATATCCGGAAAAACCCAGGTATCCGCTTAAGACGGTAATGACCAGCAGGAAGGTATTGCGGTGAAAAATAAACACCCCTAGCAGTCCGGTAAAAATGACGACGCTAAGGCAGCCGAGAAAAAAGCGCCCGGAACGCCGGTGAATCTTCCCTTCGTGGTAAACGCCATTATAAGCGCCTTTATTAACAATAAGAGCTAAGGTGCCGGCCAGGAGCGCGAGGCTACCGGCAATGATATGGATGATGATGTTGGTAAAGTGCATGCTGCAAAGTAGCCAAAGGGGGTTTTTTGGGCAGGTCTAGGAGGTCCGATCCGGTAAGGAAAGACCTTTATTTTGGTAGGCCGAGGGCGTTTCGCCCGTGATATCTTTGAAGATCTTATTGAAGGTCGATTTGGACCGGAACCCGCAATCCTGGGCTATGCCTAAAATGGAAAAAGATGAATAGGCCGGGTCTATTAGCCGCTCTTTGATCACCTCTACCCGATACGTATTCACCAATAAAAAGAAATTGGTCCCTCCTTGCTGGTTGATGGCCTGGGACAATTGGTGGGGAGGCACGCCAAGCTGGTTCGCCAATTGGTCGAGCGTAAGGTCGGCATTTAAGAAGGGCTTTACCTCCTTCATGTGCTTGCTCAACTGCGCAAAAATCACCTCGGCCTGGGTTGACCCAAGTCCTGAATGCTGGTATGCGGCTTTAGTTGGTGGCCGTAAAACCCGGTAACCTATATAGAAAATATAAAGGGCCCGGGCAGCACCCACCAGGGCAAAAAGTTCTGGATAGCCTATTAGCCCAGTTGGCGCTCCAATGCGGATCAACATAAACAACCCCGCAAAGAGAAAGATAAAGGACAATGCCAGTTTCCTTTGAAGGTTCCACAACTCTATTATCATGAAGACGGCGTAAACCGCAGGTACTATGGCCAATATATAGTACAATCCATTGGCCAGTCCATCAGGACCAGAGGCGGCAAAATGGGGGTATCCTCCCGTTATGGCGGTTACCGGCATAAACAACAGGATCATACAATACACGCCATAGGGCACCACATGAGGCCAGATTCTTTTAGGTTTTAAAGAAAGCGAATGAAAATATAAATACAAGAAGGGCGACCCGAGCAGGGGCAATGCGAAGGCCCATAGGGAAATCCAGCGGGTGGCGACCGGCTTGTCAGAGAGGTTGTCGTAATAGAACAGTAATTGAACCGAAAGGATGGCCAGCCAGGTTATTTAAAGCTGTGTACTGCGGTTCCTTTTCCCTGCCATTAACAGTATAATCAGGAAAACGCCCTGAACTGTATCCGCGAGGATGAAAGACTTAAACAGCATGTACTAAAGATACATAGAAAAACCCCGGCATTTCTGCCGGGCGTAGGTGATCCACTTAGTGATGCTGATTAATTCAGTGTTACCCGTATAATATTGGGAATGGACGGTAATGTCGTAAATGCATTAGGGTTGGGAACTGGCTTAATGGTCTGGCTGGTGTCCAGGGGCGTACCCGCCAGGTTAAACTGGGTGATACCCGCGCCAGGGAACTGGTTGATCGCGGTGCCATCGTCGTAAAGGCCTATGCTGGAGGATATATCACCGGTTATGGTGGGATCAACCCCGTTACCCATAGAGGCGAAGAACCAGTCGTTGGAAAACCCATACATTGTCGCGATAGCAAGCCGGTCTCCGGTAGAAACCGTCAATGCCTGGGATACCATGCTACCGGGGGCTTCTCCAATGGCCGGAAGGAGTACTGTAGTTTTAGGGGCAGGAAGCACATACACAGATTTGACGCCGGGCATTTTCATTAAAGCAGCAGCCAGTGTGTCTGCATTGCCTTTCTGGGCCAGTAAAGTAAGTCCGATGCCTGCATCAAGCGTACCCACCTGATAAATGGGGTTATTGATTCCCTTATAGACCACCACCAATATGGGTGAAAGGGGCGTAAAGATTCCGGTTATACTTTCTATGGTGGAATCGATCGGGTGATTATTTCCCGTTTCTGCAATAGCCGTAAGGGCAGGAGTAGTAAGTACCCCACTCATATAGAAGGGATCAGCATTGAGCAACTGGCCACCGACTATATAAGATATCGTCCAGACACCTGGGCTAAGCGGTGTTTGATTGGCCGTTCCTCCGGATATATTGTTGAGCGTCAGCGTAAACTGAGAGTTGCCATTATATTGAAGTGTTGCGTGAACCAAAGAGGAAGCCGGCAGATAGCTATTTCCATCCACATCCTTGCCGACCACTTCTACCACTGGTTTACTCCTGGCTACACCTGGATGAACCACACTGGAGCCTGGTGTGGTATTGACCCTGCTGCCATTATCCCATAGCTTTATCTGAGAAGAAACGTCTCCCTGTATGGGGTTGCCGGTTGAATCATAGACTTGTATTCCTGGGTTAGCCGGTGCGAAGAACAGGTCATTGGACCAGCCATACATGGTAACGAAGGAAATGGCCTGGCCTTTGGCCGCTGAAAAATGGATGCTGACGGACTGCCCGGGCATAATAAGCGCAGGCGATCCCGTTCCCTGGAATGTTCCCGTCTCCACCATAGGCTTGGAGTCAAGGACATTTTCCACAGTTATGGTTGGGTGAGTGGTCATGGAGCCCCCAGGGTTCTTTTTACAGGAACTGGCCAGCACGAGGGCTCCCAACATAAAGGGAACAATTTTGTAAATGGGTATACGCATAGGTTTATGGTTTGTTTATGGCCCAAAATAAAAGATAGCGTATCCCGAAGCTGTTGCAGAAGTATAACAAAAGTATCACAGCCTGCTTTTTCGACTTTTTTTGCAGAATTTAGATAAATAGTATGAATGAAAATCGAAAGGTTAGGCCGACATGAACAAAGTACTGATCATAGAAGACGATAAAAGTATCGTGGAATTGTTGAGCATCCACCTGCAAGACTTATGCTGTGAAGTCAGGAGTTCTCAGAATGGCGTGGAGGCCTTAAAAATAGCCACAGAAGAGAAATTCGACTTGATCATACTTGACCTGATGCTACCTGGATTGAACGGTATGGAAGTATGCAGGAACTTGAGGACCCGCGACCGTAATACGCCCATTATGATTTTGTCCGCTAAATCAGAGGAAATTGACAAAGTATTGGGACTGGAGACCGGCGCGGACGATTATCTAACCAAACCCTTTAGTGTCAGGGAGTTCATAGCCAGGGTAAAAGTAATCTTCCGTCGCAGCGAGAAGGCCCTCCATGATGACAGCCCGTTGAATAAAGCCATTTTGAAATTTGGTCAACTCGAAATCGATACCGATCTGCGCAAGGTAACCCTTGACAAGATGAGGATTGACCTGTCCCCGAAAGAATTTGAACTGATCACCCTGTTGGCTTCCAATCCTGGAAAGAGTTATAACCGAAAGAGGCTCTTAAACCTGGTATGGGGCTATGACTTTGAAGGATATGAGCATACGGTCAATTCACATATCAACAGGCTGAGAGGCAAAATAGAAAAAGATATATCCAAGCCGACGTATATACTGACCACCTGGGGGGTAGGATATCGATTCAATGAAGAGCTATAAAAACAAAAGCATGCCTATAAAACGGATCGGCGGCAACCTCCTTTTCTGGAAGATATCCGCCGTGTTTACTTTACTTCTGATCATACTTGGGGTGGTATACATCGGCATTGCCTCCCAGGTGTCGAGGCAATATTTTAATCAAATCAATCAGCAATTATATGGCGATGTCGCTTCGAACCTGGTGGGCATAACCAAGCCGCTCAAAAATGGCCTGCCGGACACTACGGTAACCCATGACATCATGCACTCCATTATGGTCATTAATCCCAGTGTGGAAGTATATCTACTTGATACGTCAGGAGAGATCATCGACTATGTTGTGCCCGGTAAGACCGTAAAGGCCCAAAGGGTTAACGTGGACAAGGTAAAAAAATTCATCGATGAAAAAGGCAACGGATACATTACTGGGGACAACCCAAGAACCCCCGGAGAAGAAAGCATATTTTCCGCAGCACCCATTTATGAAAACGGGCAACTAGCCGGGTATGCCTATGCAGTCCTGGCTAGTGAAAAGGAGAGGCAGATCCTGGCCATGTCCAGCAACAACCTCTTTTTTAGTTTAGGCAGCAGGATGTTCATAGCCACTTTAATCATTGCCTTTATCATAGGTGTCATCACCTTTTTCCTTATTACCGATAGTGTCAGAAAGATAGCAAGTGTCGTAAGCCGCTTTAAGAGTGGGGATCACCATGCGAGGATAGACGGGAATATCAAGGGGACCCTTGGCCTGCTTACTTCCTCTTTCAATGAGATGGCAGATACCATCGTTGAGAACATCCATAAGATAACCGAAACAGATAGGTTAAGGCAGGAATTGATTGCCAACGTATCCCATGACCTGAGGACCCCCTTGTCCATATTACAGGGATATGTCGAGACTTTGGTGATAAAAAGGGGAGACCTCACTGCCGCCGAAGAAGATAGGTATCTTAAGACCATAATGGATAGTTCGAAAAAGCTATCCACATTGGTAGAACAGTTATTTCAATATTCAAAGCTGGAAGCCAACCAGATCCAGCCCAATAAAGAAGCCTTTCTTTTGGATGAGTTGGCCTCCGATATGCAAGTGAAATATGAATTATTGGCCAGAGAAAAAGATATAGACCTACAATTGGTCCAACCAGGACACCTGCCTCCCGTTTTCGCTGACCTTGCCCTCACGGAGCGGGTATTACAAAATCTACTGGATAATGCCCTGAAGTTTACGCCTCCGGGAGGGGAGATCCGTCTCCAACTTCAACAGAAAAGCAGCGGAATCGAAGTGGTCATTGCTGATACAGGAATTGGTATTAGCAATGAAGACCAAGTGTACATTTTCGACAGGCACAAACAAACTGCTGATTTTACCTATACCACCAAAGGAATGGGGCTCGGATTGGCGATCGTTAAGAAAATCCTTGACCTGCATAATGTCAATATCCACGTTCAAAGCACCCTCGGCAGAGGATCTGTTTTTTGGTTTGAGTTACCCGTATTTAGCCCTTTGGTGACTTGAGACCTAGTATGAATCGCTTAAACTTCTCGTGAAACCAGGTATAGACGAATTAAGGTCGCCAGTGGCGACCTTCTGCTCCCGTTCAATAGAAAAGTTGAACCAGTTATATTAAGATTAGAAATGCTCGTTCATGGCATTCACCAAATCTGAAGCCAATGCCTCTACCGTCCCGTTTTCTATCCTGTTCTTGGGGATAAAATATACCAGTTTTTGATCTTTAAAGAATGCTATGCTGGGAGAAGAGGGTGGAATGTCTGTGATATAACTTCTGAAACGGGCGGTGGCTTCCAGATCCTGTCCAGCGAACACGGAGACCACACGATCCGGCTTTTTGGTGGCATCTTCCATGGCCTTTGACAGACTAGGGCGTCCGATATCAGCAGCACAACTACAAACAGAATTAACGAAAACAACCGTATTCCCTGATTGTTTAATTTGGGCATCCACATCCTGGGGAGTTAAAAGTTCTTTGACACCAGTGGTGACCAGTTCATCCCTAAAGGGTTTCACTAGCAAAGGAGAGTAAGGCATAAAGGTGTTTTTTAAGTTAAATAAATTAGGCATCCATATTTTTGAATGCATTTAAAAATAGGCCGTTCAATGATGAAAACCTATAGCCTATAGGAATACATTAGAACACCGTTAAAATACGGGGGCATCCACCTAATCCAATTATCCCCAGGAAATAGAAACCCTCTATTAGGTTAAGATTACACTTAAAAAACAGCGATGAAATAGTATGAGGCGCTGGGCGTGGGGTTGCGGTGCTTTTCGGAAACTTTATGCCCTGGAGCCGGGGTAGTATTACATAAAGTGTGTCAGCATCATTTCTAATAGGCCTCATTGGCGAATGATATTTTTGTAGGCGGAGGCTGATTGATGGCCTGGCGCTACCGTTAAAATATCGTTTGACAATGAGGTTCATCTTTTCAGATACT